>JAQVBP010000036.1:0-3695 GCA_028690255.1 Methanosarcinaceae archaeon | reverse complement strand
GGACTGATAAAAATAGGACTGATAAAAATAGGACTGATAAAAGAAGATTTGCAGCCGGAATTCAGGCTGCTTCCGTACCTCCCGCTTTAAAATAAGAAAAAATCCAGAGCCAGAGTGCTCCGAAGCCGAGCAGGAGGGCAACAAAACGGATGAGCCCGCCAAGGAACGGTATCTCGTACAGGACGGCAAAGAGAAGAGCCCCTGTCAGATAGTAGAGCAGCCTGCCCGCTTCTTTGTTGAATATTTTTCTGTAAAGGAGTTCTCCTGCCAGCAGTTTTACCGGGACTGTCGATATGAGCAGGAAAAGCCCTGTTACAAAGATTAACAGGACGGAGAGACTCCAGCCGAAGAACGTGATGAGCAGTATAAGGGTTGCTATCGGAAGGAAAAAGAGCAGCACAAGGCCCAGAAGACCTGCTTTCAGGGCAGAGGCCCGGACAGTTCCGGCCAGGTTCCCGATAAAGCCGGGGAAGAAATAGATTAGCACCAGCCCGAGGGCCAGGGAGGCCAGGAGCCCTATGATAAACGAGGCAAACCCAAATCCTCTGGATTCCCCGAAACCTTCCCACTCTCCTCCTGTTTGTTCCCTATAGGTCAGAATCCCCCCGACCTTTGATTCCAGGTTCGCAGGAACGTTTTCGGCGGTCAGTTCCAGGTTGCCTTCGAGTTCAAAATTTTCTCCGGTCCTGAGAGTCCCCGCGGTAACCTTACCGTTTCCCTCAATAACGCCGTTTAAGGTAACGTCTCCCGCACTGAGCAGGGCATCGCCTCCTATCCTGCTGTTTTTCGAGACCAGGATATCCCCTCCCATGACAACCAGGTCCCCACCGACGTTTCCGTTGACCCGGACCGTGCCTCCAGCGGCAAGGACGTCTCCTTTTACGTCCCCGTTAATAATGACCGTCCCGCCTGCCACAATCACGTCTTCTTCCACGGCCCCGTTGATCGTGAGACCTGAGCCTGCCAGTACCAGGTCTCCGGGACTGTCTTCCTCAATTATAAAATCCTGCCCGGCCCCAAAAATATTTCCGGAACTGGTGATCTCCAGAAAAGTATCTTCGTCCGCCGCAAGGGCCGGAGAAGGCCCTGCAATGATAAGTAAAAAGACGAACAGAAGGCATAATAAAGTATTAGTGGTCACAAGAATTCCCCATTTCTTTTACTTCAATCTTTATGCTTAAGAGTCCGAAGCCCGCTTACCAGGAATTACGGTGGACTCTGGAAGCGTCGTACCTGTCCAGACCCTCCTTCTCCTCCGCAGGATAGCCAAGGGAAATTATGGAAAACGGGATTACATGACCAGGAATATTCAGGAGTCTCCTGACGCCCTCAACCTGCTTTTCCGCCGGGAAAATCCCGAGCCAGACCGCTCCCAGGCCCAGGGCATGGGCCGCAAGCAGCATATTTTCAGTGGCTGCCGAGCAGTCCTGTACCCAGAAATCCCTGAACTTTTCCCGACTTTCGTCTCCGCAGACCAGGAGAGCCAGAGGGGCTTCCGAGAGCATTTTTGCATAGGGATGCAGTTTCGAAATTTCGTTAAGGACGGAACGGTCGTCTATTAGCACAAAATGCCAGGGCTGTTCGTTTCCGGCCGAAGGTGCGTTCATTCCGGCTTTCAGGATGTCTTCGATTAAATCCTCAGCTACGGGCTCATGAGTGTATTTGCGAATACTTCTTCTCGATAAAATAGCTTCCATGCTGTTCATTTCGTTTCCCCCGCCCGGTAAATTTCACCAGGCAACTGTCAAATAAATAGATTCATACAATCGATAAAATGATTTTTATGCCCCATTCTCAAATAAACCTTTCAAAACGTTCTTTTTTCGCCTTGCAGATAGGGCATACTTCCGGAGGCTCGTCCCTGGCGCAGAGGTAACCGCAGACCTGGCATCTCCAGACCTGTTTCGAAAGTTTTCCGGAAAAGGAAAAACCTTCACTTTCCCGGGGCTTTTTTCCGCTTCCCTGCAACCTAAGCTCGGGAGGAGCCCTCCGTTCCGGCACGGACTTTGCTTCCTCTTTCCCCTGCCTGACCCTTTCCGAGACGTAAAGGGCACAGTAACAGGCCCCGTAATCGTTCAGGTCGGGGTCCCTGTAGTCGCAGGGACAGATTATGTCCAGGTCCTCTTCTTTTTTTCCGGACGCCAGCCTGCAGGGACAGGCCAGGTAGCCGTACCTCTTTTCATTGACCAGCAGCCCGTAAAGCAACTCTTTTGTAAACTCGGCATCGGGATTCAGGTGGTAACCCGAATGTTCGGCTTCCCTGTCAAGCCGGACATAAAGCTTTTCCACTTCCTCTTCGCCGGGTTCAGTACCTTCTTGCTCCTGAACTTCCTGCTCCGGAATTTCCTGGCCCGTATCTTCTTTTTCTTCTTTTTGACTCCCCATCTTTTCCCCCCTTAAATACCAAGCGCCTCTCTGATCTGGTTTTCCTTAAAGCCCACAATGACTTTTTCCCCGTTTATCACGGTCGTTGGAAAGGACAGCCCCGGGTTATGCTTTTTTACTTCTTCAACCGCTTCTTTTTCTTCATCCCCTTCCAGCCGGTCCACATAGACAAAATCGAACTCCACACCCAGATCGGTCAGCAGTTTCTTTGTCTTTTTGCACCAGACACAGGTGCTCAGGCCATAGATCACAATGTCCCCTTTATGAGTCCCCTCGACATGGCTTCTTTTTTCTTTCTTCAAATGAAACAGATCCATAATTTACCTCCACCGTTGCTTTAGTACTGCAATTCCAAAGTACGTTGACAACCAGGATTTTTTAGATCGGTCCATAGGTAAACGAATTTTCGGTAAAGAACACAAATGGACACGAATATTGCCAGGCACCAAAATTCTTTGATTAAAATCAAGAATTTCATCCGTGTTCACTGGCATTCACTCATTTATTGGCGAGTATTAGTTTTTATTTTCAAGTTTTGGAATCGATACCGTAGTTTATGAGAATAATGGTATGAGTACTTTTCATCGTAGTTCACAGGAATTAGGAATAATGGTATGAGTACTTTTCATCGTAGTTCACAGGAATTAGGAATAATGGTATGAGTACTTTTAATGCGTCTTCGGTTAAGTGAAGAACCGTGATAATTTGTCGCCATCTTTGCAACAATGCCATACACGGCGTTGAAAACCCGGCAAGCTCGGCAAACTGAATAAATATATTTTGCCGGATCTGCCGAAAAGCTTTTTGAGGCGCCTGGCCCGGATTTGTGAGCCGGATCTTTTTATTTTGGCGGGTCAGGATTAATTGCCGAGGAGAGGAAAAACGGGCCCTCAATGACTGAAGAGCGATCTTTTTTGAGTATGATGCAAAGGATTCAAACCACAGAACACACGGAACACACGGAACACACGGAACACACGAAAAAAGCACATACCTGTTTTTTATAGTGAAATCTTGCAGATTAAAATACAGTATAGTGAAATGCGTTTTCCTTCTTTTGGACCTGCGGCTTTTAGCACTCAGGGGATATTTTCTGTGCCGGCAATGTAAAGCCCTTCGTTTTTCTCAGGCTTGTTTTCCTTATGCCTGGCCGCTTCTAATTCGACTTTCTGCCAGGAAGATTCTTTTAAATATTTTCCAGGAACCCTGTAAGTTCCCCTCCGCGACCCGGTTCAGCCAGTTAAATCCTGATGTGCACAATTAGCTCTTTGAACTGTCGGAAAACTCCTCTGACACAGGTACATTTTATA
>JAQVBP010000196.1 GCA_028690255.1 Methanosarcinaceae archaeon | reverse complement strand
TACGAAAGTAAATACGAAAGTAAATACGAAAGTAAATACGAAAGTAAATACGAAAGTAAATACGAAAGTAAATACGAAAGTAAATACGAAAGTAAATACGAAAGTAAATACGAAAGTAAATACGAAATTCGACATCCTGATTGCGGGTGTGGGCGGGCAGGGCGTTGTGCTCGCCTCCAGGCTTCTGGCCCTTACGGCGATGAAGGCCGGTTTTCGTGTGAGCACGGCCGAGACCATCGGCATGTCCCAGCGAGAAGGCTCGGTGAGCAGCCACTTAAGGATCGGAGAGGACGTGAAAGGCTCCTTGATCCCTCTCGGGGAAGCGGATCTCATCCTGGGCCTTGAACCTTCCGAAACCGTTCGGAATTTGCCTTTCCTGAAAAAGGGGGGCAGGGTGCTTGTAAACACCCATGCTGTTTTCCCGGCCTCAAAGCCGGAAGGAAGCCCGGAATATGATCCCCTGGCCCTATTATCCTTTTTGCGAGAGGCCTGTCCCGGCTCGGGCTGCTTTGATTTCACGAAACTTGCGGGGGAGGCAGGAACAGCCAGAGCCGCAAACGTAGCCATGCTCGGCTCTGCCGCGGCAGCGGATTTATTACCTTTTTCGGCGGACGAGCTCCGGAAAGTGCTTGAGGCGGAAATTCCTGAAAAGTACCTGGAAGTAAACAGAAAGACGTTTGAGCTTGCCTCGGAAAAGGCTCGCCTGATTCAGGTTAAGAGGTGAAAAGAAATGTATGATGCATGTATGGAAGCCGAACTCGACCCTGCAGTTCAGCTTTACCCTGAACTTTCAAAAGAAGACCAGCTTGGAAAATTGAAGGACCTTTTGAGAAGGGTGGCTGCCGGCAGTCCCTTTTATCAGAAGAAGTTCAAAGAAGCAGGTGTGGACCCGGAGAGCATCCAAAGCCTCGAGGACCTGAAAAACCTGCCCCTCACAACAAAAGAAGAACTCAGGGACGCTTATCCCCTGGGGCTTCAGGCAGTGTCCGATTCCGAAATTGTCCGCATCCACTCTTCCTCAGGGACCACGGGCAAGCCCGTAATCATCCCCTACACCAGGGGAGACGTCGATACCTGGGCCCGGATGATGATGCGTTGTTATATGCTTGCGGGTCTGACGGATCAGGACAGGATCCAGATTACTCCCGGTTACGGGCTCTGGACGGCCGGGATAGGCTTTCAGTTGGGGGCCGAGCGCCTGGGGGCTATGGCTATCCCCACGGGGCCCGGAAACACCGAGAAACAGCTCCAGATGCTGACCGACCTTAAGTCGACAGCCCTTGCGAGCACATCTTCCTATGCCCTTCTGCTTGCCGAGGAAATCGAGAAGCGGGGCCTTAAAGAACAGGTCTGCCTGCGGGTGGGGATCGTGGGTTCCGAGCGCTGGAGTGAAAAGATGCGCCACAGGATCGAGACGGAACTCGGGATTGAGACCTATGACATCTACGGGCTTACGGAAATCTACGGGCCCGGAATCGCCCTGGACTGCTCCTGTCATGAGGGCATGCACTACTGGTCCGATTATCTGCTCTTCGAAATCATCGACCCGATAACAGGCGAACCTCTTCCTGAAGGTACTCTCGGGGAACTTGTGATTACGACCCTCACGAAAGAAGGGGGACCCCTCATCCGTTACAGGACAAGGGACCTGACCCGCATCATCCCCGGGCCCTGCAAATGCGGCTGTCCCTTTCCGAGGATCGACCGCATCCTGGGCCGGACAGACGACCGGATAAAGTACAAGGCCGTAAACATTTATCCGGGTCAGATCGAGGATATCATTCAGAAAGTCCCCGGCGTCAGCAGCGAGTACCAGATCCTCCTGACCCGCAGGGAAGGCCGGGACTCCATGACCTTCAGGGTGGAAATGGAAGTTGCCGAGGAGCCTGAAAAGATGGCAAAGGCCGAAAAAGCCCTGAAAAAAGCTTTCAAGGACTTTATAGGGGTCACGGTGGACGTCGTCGGAGTGAAAATCGGGGAACTTCCCCGCAGCACGAAAAAGACAAAAAGAGTGATTGATGAGAGGGATCTCTGAGAAAAATCATTTAAATATATTTTTATGTTTGACTGTGTGGGAATTAAGGATGATCGGCGCAAAGGGGTTTGAGCTTGACGCTAAACCCCTTCAAAAACTTTTTGCTTGTAGCTACTGCAGTTTTGATTCAGCTTCAATTTCGCCGCCTGAATATTGCACAGGCCGTTCCCATTGAAAGTAATACCGGAGTAATTCCCAGAGGGGATTTCTTTTCTTCACCATTTTCTTTTGTGACCGGTTCCGAATTGCTTTCATCTTCTTCATTGCTTAATGAAACTTCTTCTTCTTCAAAAAGATACAGGTCATAAACACCTTTACTCGGGTTCTCCCAGACGATTCTATTTTTTGATATTACGGGGTTGCCCTGATATTCTGAGGATGTTGATACGGTTTTTTCCTCCCCTGAAGCGATATCGTAAATGTGTATATTGGATCCTTTATTCTCGGAATCAGCCCAGACGATCCTGCCATCTGAAATTTCAGGCGCCTTCTGGCCTCCTGGAGATTTCTTTACCATAGTTTCCTCCCCGGTTGAAAGGTCATACATGTATATGTCAAGGTCTCCGTTTCGCCGGTCTTCCCAGACAACAATGTTTCCTTCTATGGCAGGGTTAGACTGCTCTGCCGGGTCAGTGACAAGTGGTTTTACTTTGCCGGTTTTGATATCGTACATATATATGTCATCATTTCCGTTTCTGGAATCTCTCCAAACAATGATATCCCCGGAAATTGCCGGTTGAGACTGGTCACCCGGGCCGGAATACACGAGGGATTCCGTTCCGGTCTCGATATCGAACATGTAGACATCCAGATCTGTACTTCTTTCATCTGTCCACACAATGTATTTACCTGAGATGTCCGGTTCTCTTTGATCGTGTTTTTCCAAACATATTTTGGTCTGTTTTTTTGTGGGGATATCATAAAGGTAGATATCTGAGTTTTTGCCTTCACTTTTCACAAAAGCAATTCGGTTTCCCGAAATTGCAGGTTCTATTTCATCTTTCTTCTCATCTGATATGAGAGCTGTTTCCCTTCCCGTAGAAAAATCATACAAATAAATATCAAAATTTCCATCACGTTCGTCCTGCCAAACAACAAAATCCTCTGAAATTGCCGGATTCATCTGGTTTCCAATGCCCAAACATAAAGGCTTTTCCTTTCCATTCAATGTCTCTTCAGTTCCTGAAGCCAGGGATATACTTACCAGAACAACCAAAAAAACAAAGGAATAGAGAAAAGAAGATAATCTGGTTTTTGTTTTCATTTAGCCACCTTGATAGATTTTTAAAACGTACACGTTATTCTGTGAATAACAGGCACAAAAAATGAATGTACACAACACTTTCATCTGAATCAAATAAATATTTTTTATTAAGGGTAGCTATACTTTATATTTTTTTCATTACAGATCTATTAGGAGATTTTATATATGTGGAGAGGGATGAGTTTTCCCTCTTTAAATACCCGGGTCTTCAGGTGCGAAGGTTCTGGATAGTTTCTTTTTCCCCGGGTTCCTTTTCCGACCCCGCCTGTTCATCAATGTCTTTTTTGTACACGATTGTCCTGTACGGGAACGGAATTTCTATGCCTTCCTGATCAAAACGTTTTTTGATGTTTTCCCTGATCTGGCAACCGGCCCCGTATGCAAGGCTCCTGTCCCTGAACCAGATAAGCAGCCGCAGGTTCACGGCAAAATCCCCCAGTTCGGTAAGGAGAACCTCGATTTCCCCGCGGTCTTCCTGCGTCGGAGACATTATCCGGAGGGAGGTATGGAAATCCAGAAACTTCGACCTCAACAGCTCGCTGCCGGGAAAAATCGGCTTCATAACACTGTATTCTTCTTTTCCGGGGTGCATAACATCCGGGTGCTTTTTTGCTTCCTCGATCATGATTTTCCTGGCCAGATCGATGTCGGCGTCGTAGCTGATTCCTATGTCCAGGGGCCAGATGATGGCCGGATCCTCGATGGTCCAGTTAATGACAGCTTCCTCACTGATCACAGAGTTGGGAATGATCAGCCTCCTGTTGTCCCAGGTGGTGATTACGGTGTGCCTGAGGTTAAGGTCCGTGATTTTGCCGTACTCGCTGCGGATGGTCACCCTGTCGCCTACCCGGAAAGGCTGGAAGACGGCAAGGGAAAGGCCGGCTATGATATTGCTAAGTGTACTCTGGGCCGCAAAACCTATGACGATACCTGCAACCCCGGCCCCGGTAAAGAGGGCGACAGAGAGTTTTTCAAGGTCAGGGATCTGGGAGATGATTGCCACCAGGCCCAGGAAATAGATGATTCCGATAGTGATGTGCCTGAACATCCTGAAAGCCGTCACGTCCATATGCAGCCGATCGCTTATCTTTTTAAAATAGCTCTGCATCAGGCGGTCTGCGACTTTTGCAAAAAGAACAGTAGTCAGAGATATGAAAATAATCGCAAGCAGAGTGCTTATGTTACCCGAAAGCCAAGCAATCGGTCGGGTCAAATTAATTCCGGCAAACATCAAACCTTCGGAAACTGCGAGGAAAAAAGGAAACATATAGTGCCTTTCTATGTTATATATATAAAAGGATTGGGAAGATTTTACAAGCAGGAGGGAAGTTTCCTTCT
>JAQVBP010000195.1 GCA_028690255.1 Methanosarcinaceae archaeon | reverse complement strand
GAACTCGGGTATTTAAAGGACCGGCGTACTCACCGGCCATCAGGCCGGTTTCCGTGTCCTTCAGTGTGTTCCGTGGTTAAGGAATGGTAAACAAAAATACTTGATATTATAGTTGAGTCATTCCTAAACTCAACCAGAGCCAATTCATTCAAATCATTCTCAGGATATTCCCCAGACCCAGCCCATATTCTACCCAATTTAAGCCCCCCTGCAAAATCCGTTCCCCGGATCTTCACCCGGGGAAACGAAAAAGCTGAAATACATTACCGAAGAGTGAGATATGATGCCAAAAGTAAGTGTTGAAATTCCCCGGGAGCTTCTGGAAGACCTGAACATGCACGTGGGAGACAATAAAAAATTTGTCAGCCAATCAGATGCTATTCGTACAGCCATTCGCAAACTGCTGGACATGATGGATGAAGTTGATATGAGACATGGAAGATTAAAAAAATGAAAAATATCAAGATATACCCCCTTAGTTCCACTGTGTTTTAAGATCAGGAGAAATAATTTGAGAAAAATGCCTTCTGCCCACCATTTCAACTGGAAAAGACTAAACCAGAAAAACCGGCATCAGAGTAACCAATTAAAAGGATATTAGCGATCAATTGCCTCACCATAGTCAGGAAAACTGAAAAAAGAGGGGAAGGGATTTCTCCCAACCTGTAGAAGTGAACTGCCTCCCCCTGCAAGCCTTTGACTGTCATGTTAAACCATAGGTTTAACAGGAGTTTTTAATTTTCAATTAGGAACATCGAGGAAGGGGCCTTCCCGCCTGAAGAATTAAAGGTATTCCTCAAAATCTTTGATACCCTGTGCCACGTTGGAAAGCAGCATGAAGGCTATTTTCTGGTTTGGCCAGGAACCGAGCCCGCAGTCGGGGCCCGCGTACTTAATCAGGTTTCCAAACCGCCTGTGTGCAAGCCTGAGCCTCTTTGTGATAACCTGCGGAGTCTCCAATTCCGTGACGATTTCCTGAAGATACTGCGGCTCTTTCCAGACGTTCGTGTTGTGTTTTTCGTTCAGGATTCCTGCAAGGGTGTAGATATCGGTCCTTGCAATCCCAAGTCTCAGGAAAGTGTCCGTATCCTCAAAGACTTTTTTATCGAGCAGATCCAGGTAAGAAGGCGTCCCCGCCGACTCAATTCCAACCACGTTGATCGTGGGGGTCTGACAGGCAAGGCTGAAATAAAGGGCGGAATGCAGGTGAATTTCCACATCAGCCCCCCACTTGCTCGCGGCCCTTGAGGCCCCGGTCAGAGCCGAGATGATGTCTTCTTCTTCGAAGGAGAGTTCGGGATTTAAGCCAATACTTGGCTCGTCAAGGGAGACCGTGGTAATTTTAAAATTTTTTGCAGATTTCATGGCCTGCCTGACGAATTTATTCACACTTTTTGCAAAAAGGGCGTAGATGTCCGTATAAGCCCTGCCCCCGAATTCCTTGAGGTAGAGCTCGGTAGGCCCGGTTACACAGATCCTGGTCTTCAGGGTTTCCCCGTACTTTTCCCTGTAAGCCTTTGCAACCGTCTCGATGGCCTCTAGTTCCCCAAGCCCGGCACACTCGAGTTTCACATCAAAAGGGCTTTCACAGCAACTTTCGTTCCGTATAACCCTCAGAAACTGCTCATTCATATCCTGGTACTGGGGGTAAGTCGGAATGTCCACTCCAGCATCAATTTTCTGCTGAAAAGCATCATTGATTACCGAAAAAAGCTTTTCGTCTTCATCCCTGTTCCTGAAAGCATTTTGAACCCATTCCTTGCTGACGTTTTCAGGAAGGGGGTAGCTCCCGATATCATCAAAGAGTATTTCGCTCATATGGACTTAGTTAACACGTATAGGATTTATTGTTATTGGAAAAATATTATATAAAAAGAGATAAGGCCTGAAAACCTATTTAAAGAGATTCAGGGCAGTATATTTCTTATTCAGTTCAATATAAGGTTTTATTTTCTTTATTGAAGGCATTAATTCCCTTTGCCGTGTTCTCAAGCAGTTTAAACGCAAGTTCCCTGTCCGGCCAGAAAGCAAGCCCGCAGTCCGGCCCTGCATATTTGACCCGGTCTCCGAGTTCCGCACAGACCTTTTCAAGCCGCTTCCGGATGACTTCCGGAGTTTCCATCTCGGTCACTATTTTCTGCATATATTCAGGCTCTTTCCAGGCGTTGACCCCACACTCTTCGTTTATGGTGCCTATAAGGTTGGAGATATCCGTTCTTGCAACCCCCGGCCGGACATAGGTATCCGAGGCCTCAAGAACCTTTTTGTCCAGGAGGTCCAGGTAGGAAGGAGTGGCTGCATATTCAAACCCTATCACGTTTATAGGAGTCTCACATACGATTTCATATTTAAGGGGGGAATGCAGATGAATTTCCACGTCAGCCCCCTGCTGCCGGGCATAGGTGGAGGCCAGGGTAAGGACGGAGACGATGTCAGGGTCAAAGAACCTGATCCTGTCGTTCATCCCCAGGCTCGGCTCATCCAGGGCCACAAGTGCGATTCTGCAGTGCTTTACGGTCTCGAAGGCCTGCCTGATAAAGCGGTCAACGTCCATGGCCAGATAGTGGTAGACGTCCCGGAAAGCCGTTGCCCCGAAAGCCTGCATATAGAGGTCGGTAGGCCCTGCCACACAGACCCGTATGTCAAGAGTCTCCCCGGATTCTTCCGTATAAAGCTTTGCGACTTCGTCGATGATTTCCAGTTCAAGGATTTTAGCGTGCTCTTCCTTTACAATATAGGGCTCATAACACTTTTTTTCGTCCTTTATGATGTCCAGAAACTGCCCTATCATATCCCTGAACTGGGGATAAGTCGGGACGTGCACGCCAAGCTCGATTTTTTTCCAAAAAGCTTCCCGGATAAGCGGAAAAAGCTTTTCGTCCTCGTTTCGGGTTTCGGCCGCGGCCTTTACCCATTCCCTTGTTATACCCGGGGGAAGGGGCAAGCTACCTCCGTCATTAAAGATGATTCCCTGCATACCCTGGATTTAAGGAAGTCTGACCTTTTATAAGTATTGGAATTGTTCGAATTGCTGTGGGAACAGGATATAAAAACAAATAGATTTGGTCGAAAAACCCGAATTATCCCAACCAATGTTATAAGAAAATTAATAAGTTTTATGAGGGGGGCCCTTGCGCTTTTTTGAGAATCTCTTGTAAAAAAGCATACATTTACCCCAACATAATGAATAAATTTAAATATGTTGTGAGGAATTTTGGGAGTATAAATAATGGCAAAGTCGGGAGATGGTTTTTATTAAGGTTATTCAGAAATTCGGAAATAGAAAAGCCGAGGAAGAGGGGCTCACAATATTGGATAGCTCTTTAAGTGCTGAAGCCGGAAGTCCCGAAAAAAATCACCCGCGCGGTGCAGAGTTTCTGAAAGCCCTGATAAACACCATTCCGGCACCTATCTATTATAAGGACATGGAAGGCAGGTACCTGGGCTGCAACGAGATTTTTGCAAAAGAGATAATAGGACTTCCAAAAGAAGAGATTATCGGAAAGAGCTTTTCAGAGTTGTGTACTGACCTGCCCGGAGCTCTGGAGTTTCACAAACTGGATATGGAACTGTTTCGGGAAGGAAAAAGCAAACCTTATGAAAGGAAGTTCAGGTGTG
Organism: Methanosarcinaceae archaeon; assembly: GCA_028690255.1. Lineage (GTDB taxonomy): Archaea > Halobacteriota > Methanosarcinia > Methanosarcinales > Methanosarcinaceae > JAQVBP01. Next base: position 1,024 of record JAQVBP010000195.1, on the reverse strand, counting down.
CTGACGGAGAAATCAGAGATTTTGTTATTACCCGAAACACCTTCAGAGCCGAGGAAGGAGAAGCCGCAATCCTGGTAGGGGTAATGCAGGATGTGACCGAGCATAAGCAGGCCAAAGAGGCCCTCCTGAATAACGTAACTTTTTTAGAAACCCTGCTGGACAATATCCCAAACCCGGTTTTTCAAAGAGACCGAAATGGGGTTTATATAAGTTGCAATGAGAGATTCGCCAGCCTTATGAAACTTCCAAAGAAAGAGCTTATCGGAACTAATTTCCAGGCACAACAGCACAGGTTTAATCAGAAAATTATAGAAATGTATCACCGGGACAATCAGTTACTTCTACAGCAGGGAGGTAACCAGAATTACGAGACCGAAATTCAACTTCAGGATGGCATAAAAAGAGATTTTATTTTCACCAAAACCACATACAACACCAATTCCGAGAAGGTGGCCGGAATCATAGGTGTGATGACGGATATCACTGAAAGAAAGCAGACAGAGAGAGAATTTAAAAAGAAAACTGAAGAGCTCTCTGAAGCAAAAAAACGGCTCGAATTGGCCCTTGAGGCCACAAAGATGGGGACCTGGGAATGGGACTTGAAAAGCAATACTCAAACCTGGGACGAGAACCTCTTTCACCTGGTAGGCATCTCCCAAAATGAATTCAACCAGACATATAAGGATCTGATCGAACTCGGCAACAAAATTGTACCTCCCGAAGATAATAAAAAAATGCATGAAGCGATACAAAGAGTGCTGGAGGGCAAGACCGACATCTATGAACTCGAACACAGGATTATCTGGCCTGACGGCTCTATCCGCTATTTTTCCGTGAAAGGCCGTACCTTCCGGGATTCGGAAGGAAACCTGCTAAGGATGATTGGCACCACCCACGATATTACGGAGCGCAAAGAGGCTGAAAAAGCCCTGCGGGAAAGGGATGAGAAATTCCGCATTGCCTCAGAACAGACAGGCCACGTTATATACAACACAGATATCCCGGGGGAACGGATAGATTGGGC
>JAQVBP010000194.1 GCA_028690255.1 Methanosarcinaceae archaeon | reverse complement strand
AAATTTCATAGTACGCGGCTCTGCTTATTACTTCTTCATTTAACTTTTCGCGTACCGTGTTTGAGAATTCGATTATTTTTGACTTGTCCATTTCAATCCGACCCGTTTTAGACCCTTATGTTTTTCTCGTTGAGAATCTCCATCATTTTGGACTTGAGATTCATGATGTACGCATCGACATCTTCTTCACTCTCAATCAGGTCCTCTGACCTGAAAAATGATATTTCCGTGATGAATCTGGTGCTTTTTTGTACCGGGACTACAGTGGATTCTGCCTCATTGCCTGGGTCAGCTTCTGGACCTTTCGGATAAGTTTTCGGGCCGGCCGGGGTCCCCCCAGGCCCGTCCTCGCTTCCATAAGGAGCTTTTTTTGGCCGCTGCCGGATTATCTGTTTTTCACGGTCGATTCTCTCGTAGGCTTCCGTACGACAGGAATCAATCATCGAAAGCTGGGTCTGGACAAGAGCACAGTCTTCAGCTCCTTCGGTGATCTTCTCGATCTCCTTGAAAAGAGACAGCACAGATTCATTGAACTCATCGGGGAATTTTTCGTCTGAAAGGGCCTTTTCGATTTCTTCCCTGACTGTGGAGAGTTTCTTCTCAACTTTTTCTTTTTGGACAGACAGGGCTGTTTTAACCGATGCTTCGATATTTGACTTCAGGCCTCTGAGTTTTCGGATTTCTGAGTACGATTCTTCCAGAGTCAAAATCCTGTTTATTTCTGCAAGGTCGGATTTTGCTTTTTCATCGAGGAACTGGAGGTTTCTGCTGAAACCATCATATTTTCTTAAAAGGTCCCTGAAAATCTTAACCTGGGGTCCATTAAAGAAATTCTTTACGGGAATCACATTCTCGTGAAGGGCTTCAAATTCGGTTTTGCGGGAAGCCAGATTTCTGAAAAAGGCTGACTGGTCGGTGGTTTCCAGCATCTCTTTAAGGAAAAGGCTGTAGGCCTCGATTTGCGGCCTGCCTGGAAGACCTTTTTCCTTATCATAATCGATTTCCAGTTTTTGAACTTCTTTATATTCATCCGTTAGAATATCCCTGACGGAATCGTAGAGATCTCCTTCTTTTTCCGGCAGGTTTATTTTATCAAAGAGGTCCTTGAGAATGGTTTTGACGGTCCTGAGGTCTTCTTCCCCGGTTTTCTCCCTTATTTCAATAAGCAGTTTGTCAGCCTCATCGCCTCTCTTAAGGTGTTTTGCCGTACTTTCCGCGTCATTGACAAGGTACTCTGACTGGTAGCGGAGTTTGATATTTTCCCTGGTGTAAAGGACAGCCACAAGGCCTGAAATTGTCATTTCCTTCCAGCCATAGGGCTTTTTCATGTATCTTTCTTTCAGGTCTTTTAAAAGGACACGGGCACCTCTTTCATGTTTTAAGCTGATGTACTCAAGCATTTCCTTCAGGGCCTGCCTGTTGGTATCGCTATCAGCATTTCCCCACTTCTCAAGGTCGTCCGAACGCAGGACCTTTAGCACGTCACTTTCGCTTTCATAGTCATACGTTACGTATCCTTTTTTGTTGTAGACGTTTGAAATCAGGAGTTCGATTCCTGCTTTCATGCGGTCTTTTGGATTTGACTTTCCGATTTCAACTTCCTTGTTGTCAACGAACACTTTTGCATCAGAGATTCCGTTTTCGATAAATTCCCGGGCTTTCAACCTTGCACGCTCGGCATCCTGCTGTTTTGTTGCAAGGATAGTCTTTTTCTCGGGGTTGTTTATGTTCGAGCTACTCTGTTTGAGGTATTTTTCTATTTTGAGGTAGGATTTTATTTTTTCAATGAAGTCGGCTTCGGGGAATACAAAGAGAAGGGTATCAGTCGAATCGATATTACTCAAATTATACCCATCAAGAGAACGCTGCCCACCTTTGTTAAAATACTCCTCGGAAAGGGGAGTCAGGAACTTTACCGTAAGGTCGGCGTTTGATGTGGTTTTTACTCTGCCATCTACAGCCTTATTGAATCTGTAAACCTTGTGGACCGGAGGGCATATTCCTTTCTGGTCATACAGAGCTTCATAAACTTCTTCAAGGATGCGATACTCTTCGAGATCCATTTTTTTGATTTCTTTGTCAACCTCCTGCTCCTCATTTGTCAGGAAGTAATACCTGTCCTCGGCCTTGCTAATCAGGGTCTGGTTTTCGAGTTTACTGAGAGACGCGGAAATCCTTTCTTTGAGTTTTATTTTGTCTTCATCCACCGAACTAACCGAAAGCACTGTAAGGTTATCCAGATTCGGATCAATTTCCCTGAGGTTCCTGATCATAAACAGGATTTCCAGAAGTTCGCAGTCCCCATCATCAAGTAAATTGTTATCCTTTGCCTGAGAAATAGTCCTGAAGATAACCGGGTCAAGGAAACCCGAAATCGTTTCATAAAACGTATGGAAAGGAATCAGTTTCCCTATATTTTCCCCACAGTGCTTCTGGGCCGATTCCATGAAAGCCCCAAGCATGGAACGTTCCCCCTTTGCCAGGTGCTTTCCTGTAAACCCGGTTTCCCGGACCCTTTCAAGGACCTTCTGCACAAGATTGAACTGGTACGGCACAAAGGGATACACACTGACAAAGTCCTCCTCCCCTTTGTACACCTTCATTTCAGCCGTTTTTGAAAAAGCAAGCAAATTTCGAAGGATTGTCTGCTTTTCGGAATAGTAAGCTGAAAGGTCTTCTTCATGTTCTTTTTTCTTTTTCAGGACCCTTTCCTTAATGACTTCATCCACATTGGCACTCGAAAGACTCAGTCGGGTGTCAAACCGGCCCTGGATCTTGGAAAAATCGTACCCTCTAACATGTTCCCTTGTAACAGTATCAATATCGGCCTGAGAGGTCACAACAACCCAGGCTTTTCCCCTGAGTTTGGTCCCCAGTTCTTCCACCACGGTCTGGAGGTTGAGCATCAGCTCACTGTTTTCCCCTATGTACTGCCCGATCTCATCCACAAGGAAGATGACCTGGTGGTCTTTGCCCTTTGCCTTGCAGTATTTTAGCAATTTTTTTGCAAATTTCTCAACACTTAAATTGTATGTGGCTCCATCATTCTCAAACAACCTTGCAGCAGCCTCTCTGCTCATGGACCCGCAATTTGCAAGGGCTTCTACAATATCGTCCTGCTCAAAGCTGTAAGCAACTCTTCTTTCTTCCCAGGTCTCCCCGTTTATGTTCCTGAACTCATTTTTGAAACTATCATAAAGACCCCTGTCCTCAAGGTCTTCTTCAAGGTCTGAAATCCAGAAAACGTCTCCCATGTACCCTCGCATTTCATTGAAGGCCCTCATGAAGATATTTACTATCTGTTCGTCGCCCTTGCTTACGGTGTTTGCCTTGGAATCGATATTGAAAAGGATAACATCCCTTGTACCTGTTTTCACGGATTTTTCAATGTTTCCGAATATTCCTGTATCAGGTATTTTTTCCCTGAAAAAGTCAAGAGCAGTTTTCCCCTTAACCGTCCTGTTTTCCAGTAAATAGGAGAGTATTTTGATAAAATGAGATTTCCCTGAACCGAAAAATCCGGATACCCAGACTCCTGTCTTATCAGTAGGCACCTGCTGAGCTGCCGCATAATTGCCAAAAAAAGTATCAAAATGTTTCAGGGACTCTTTTGTCACAACATATTCATCAAGCTCGGTGTAGACGCTCTGTTCATCCTCTTTGTCTACCTTTATTACCCCATCAATGTCTCGCTTGATGTTTTTCTCAAATAAATCCTCTATTTTTAAATCAGCCGCCGTCATATCTAACACTCTGTGTAAAATTTCCAATGGTTTTCAGAAAAGCATTCCCCAATCATTTTACATCAGGTATTAACGGGAAAGCTCTGTAATAGTTCTTGTTTTTGAATACCCCAAATAAACTGAGGTCAAGCCCACTGAATTTCCCCGGATAAAAAATTACCAGAGGCTTCTTTCCGGCCATGGAATGGAGGTTATTCAGTATGGAGTGAGCCCTGATCATAGGCCAAGCGTTGCCAACCCCGGTCAGGAATACAATATGATAATCATCCTGCAATATTTCGGCAATTTCCTTTTTTATAACATCCGGTTTAAGGATAAGCCTTATTTTTTCAAGTAGAGTATTTGATCCTTTTTTCTTTTCAAACTGGCTTATTTTTTCGTCCGAAAGCTTCTGTGAAAGTATCTCCAGGCAAAGTTCGTACAGGTTAATTTCAATTATTTTGATTGAATGCCTGTTTTCAAAGGTCGAGACAATTTTTTCAACGTTTTCTCTTATAAGCAGCTCTTTTTCAGGTTCAAATTCAAAGATCCAGTATGGAATTTCGTTTCCCAACCCTTTGCATTCCAGAAAGTCCTTTGTTCTGATTTTCTCTTTAAATAATTCAAGACGTTCTTCAAGTAACATGATTTCTCCCAACCCTTTTTGCTGAATATTTAAAAGAAGATATATTAAAAACCTTCCCAATTAATTATATGACTAAAGAAGTTATCTCCCACTATATCCATTGCTTCATCAAACCGGCGGGTTCAGTCCATACTACAGGAGAAGAAAAACAATTTATTCTCACAAAATGGAACCCGGCCTGAAAAAACCGACTTTATCCCAAAATCATTTACTCGATAAACATTTTAAATAAAAAAAGTGATTTTAGTCCGCTTGCTTTTGCGATTACACCGCAACTCAGGCT
>JAQVBP010000193.1 GCA_028690255.1 Methanosarcinaceae archaeon | reverse complement strand
GGCTATACAAAGCTTTTTAAGTTCCGAATCCTATCAAATCCCCAAATAACTAACGGGAAAACTAACCCCGGAAACTAACGGGAAAATAGGTTATTATAAACCCAAACACCTTTACTACACTAATATAATACTCAGACTTATCACTTATACATTTTAAAAGAGGCCCAGACCTTGGAGTTACAGTTTAACCTTAAAGCTTACTATAAGACCAGCGCGGACCCGGCTCCTGCAAAGGAAGCCGTGGCAGCTTTTTTCGATGAGGCGAACAGGACCCTTCTCACAAAGGGGGCCCCGGAAGGGCAGGGAGCGAAAGTTTCCGAATGGGAGCTCGGAGCAGACAGAATTAGTATTACCCTTGAATCCGGCAAGTATGTGCGGGTGCATGACGCGGCCATGAGACTTCGGAAACAGCTTGCGGAGATCCTCGGGAAGGAGTATAAGATCGGGATTCGGGGGACCGAGGTTGAGGAGTTCGAAATCCTTTTGCCCTCCGAAAACGAGCTTAAGGAAATGAAAATCCCTTACGTCAAATCGATGGAAAATGTCGAGGGCGGGCTCAGGCTTCTCCTGGATGTAGGGGAGGCCGAGATGAAGAACCGGGTGCCTGACCGGATCCTTACTCTGCTTGAAGACAAGATCGAGGCCTTCAATTACGGGGCCAAGGCCGAGCACTGGAACTTGCTCTGGCAGAGCGAGCCCAAGGAGAAAACCTTCACGGAAGACCCTACCCAGGCCATGATGAAAGAAGGCTGGCTTAAGAGAGGAGCCAGCCGCGGGCAGTGGATCCACGGGCCGCAGTCCACGAAAATCTTCAGGACTTTCGAGAAAATCGTCTATGATGAACTCCTTAAGCCCCTTGATTACAGGGAAATGATCTTCCCGAAACTTGTGCCCTGGGAAGTCTGGATGAAATCCGGGCACGCGAAAGGAGTTTACCCTGAAATCTACTACGTCTGCCCGCCAGCTACCCGGGACCCCGAGTACTGGGAAGAGGTAATCGACCACTACAAGGTAACCCATGAGGTCCCGACCTCCCTCATCAAGGAAAAGATAGGGGACCCCATAGGCGGCATGTGCTATGCCCAGTGTCCTCCTTTCTGGATGTACTTGAACGGAGAAACCCTTCCGAACGAAGAAGTCCCGATCAGGGTCTTTGACAGGTCCGGGACCTCCCACAGATACGAAAGCGGCGGAATCCACGGAATCGAAAGGGTGGACGAGTTCCACAGGATCGAGATCCTCTGGCTCGGCACAAAGGAACAGGTAATCGCAGCCGCCGAAGACCTGCACGCCCGCTACATGCACATCTTCAACGACATCCTGGATATCGAATGGAGAAAAGCCAGGGTAACTCCCTGGTTCATGGCCCAGGAAGGGCTTCTGGGCCTGGCCGAAGGAAACGTTGTAGGGACAACCGACTACGAGGCCTGCCTGCCCTACCGCGGGGAAGACGGAGAATGGCTCGAGTTCCAGAACGTGAGCATCAACGGGGACAAATACCCCAAAGGCTTCAACGTCAAACTCCAGTCCGGAGAAGAAATCTGGTCCGGCTGCTCCGGAGTCGGACTCGAACGCTGGGCGGCCGTTTTCCTTGCCCAGAAAGGACTTGACCCGGAAAACTGGCCGGAAGAGTTCAGGAAAAGAGTGGGCGAAATGCCAAAAGGCATCCGCTTCCTCTGATTTCCCCTTTTTTGGGGTGAAAATTCCCCTCCTTCCACAATCAGGACCCGTTCTAAGAATCGCCGATATATTAGAAATTGAGATCTCGTATTTCGACCCTAATCTTTCAATCAAAACATAATGTTTTTTGTATCAAAGTGTTCTGGCCCTCTCTCTTTTAATTAATATCTTCAGGAAGGATACGATGGATGATATGACTGAAAACTCAATCAATGAAATGCTCAGATGGGTTATTAGCGTTGACCGCAGGCTTATAATTATGGAATCAATGAGAAAGCATACCGTGGTCAAAGCTTCGGATATAGCCCATGAAACCACCAGATCCACTCAGAATATCAGCCATGCTCTGAAAGAACTTGAAGAAAGGGGTTTAATCGAATGCCTGACCCCCGAGAAAACGACCTGGAAAAAATATATTCTTACGGATGCAGGTAAACAGGTCATGGAAAAACTGGTTGGTACATATATCTGATTATTTTTATTCCAGGGTTGTTCTGATTTTTCTTTTCAGATTTCTCATTTCCAGAACCACTTTTCAAATTTACACCCCCCGTCTTTTTCTTTGTTTTCTCACGAAAAGGCCACTTGCTTGCATGATCGGTAAGAGCCTCGTTTTCACTTATCGAAATTATGAACAATTAAAGCATTTTGAGTCGCCTGGCCCGGATTTGTAAATCGGATTTATTGTTATAACGGAACAGGGTTGATTTTTTGGGTTCAGAAACCCCGGGGCCTCAACGGCCGACGCAGGCGGCCGGGCGTGTCAGGAATGATGTGGAATATATGCATACTTTTACGCCGCCGTTTTTTGAGGGGAATTGGATATTTCAGTATTCAAGTCCGGGTTTCTGTGAAGTCAAGTTTTTTATATGTGTCATCACGAAAAGGCCGGTCAGCAAGCTGACCGTTGAGAATCCCGTCTTCAGTTCTCCAAATCATCAACATTTGCCGGAAATTGGAACTAATTCATAAAAGTGAAGCCCCTGCTGATGTGGTAATGAGTATAATCTCAAAACCGACCCGTGGCGTTGAAAGCCCGGCAACCTTGGAAAATCATAAAATATATATTCGGTCTGTTTTGGAGGAAGCTTTTTGAGTCGCATGGCCCGGATTTGCGAACTGGATTTATTGTTTAAACGGGATTGGCTGGGTGTTGTGATTCAGAACCCCCGGGGCCTCAACGGCCGACGCAGGCGGCCGGGCGTGTCAGGAAGGATGTGAAATAAATACATACTTTTGCACTGCCTGTTTTTGAAAGGAAAAGGGAATTTCAGAAAATCAGTAGCAGGGTTTCTGCGAAGTCAGGTTTTTTCTTTGATTGTCATCACGAAAAGGCCGGTCAGCAAGCTGACCGTTGAGAACTCCGTCTTCTATTTTCAAGGTCAATGAACGTTTGCCGGAATCTGATTAAAATAATAAAACGGAGCCCTGGCCGAAATGACGAACTGTACATCTCAAAACAGGTCCGTGGCGTTGAAAGCCCGGCAAGCTCGAATATCAGAAAAAATATATTTGGCCGGTTTTGGGGAAATGCATTTTAAGTTACCTGGCCCGGTTTTTTGAGCTGGACTTTTTGTTTTGTCGAAACATGGTTGAGTTTTTGGGTTCAGAACCCCCGGCCCCTCAACGGCCTACACAGGCGACCGGGCGTTTCAGGAACGATGTAAACGGATGCATACTTTCGTACCGCTGTTTTTTGTTCAGTTCTCTTCCAACTCCCTGTAACCCTGCACAAGCTCTATATTAGCCTCAATTACCGTTCTCTTAAACTCAGCCAGCTCTTCTGTAAGTTCTTCAAGGTTATGGATCTCGTTTTGGGAACTGATGGTCATCCCGTCCGGGACCACCCTGCGAAAAGGAATTTCAACCCCGCGGACCGTGGAATTGTGGAGGACCAGGGAATCCCTTCCGATTACGCAGTCAAAGACCACGGCTCCGAAGCCTACAAAGCAGCCTTCCTCTATCCTGCATGGCCCGTGCACGATACAGCCGTGGGCAAGCGAACTGCTGCTGCCTATAAACACTTCCGAACCTGCAAGGCCATGGAGTATCACATTGTCCTGCACGTTGCAGTTCTTTTTGATTACAATAGACGAACCCGGTTCATCCGCCCTTATAACGGCATAAGGGGCCACAAACACATTCTCTTCAATGGACACATTTCCTATTATGACCGCGGTTTCGGATATCCAGGCTTTTTTGCTTATCTTCGGGTACTGTTTTTGGGGGTTTTGAGAAATCATCAGGGACGCCTCCTCTCCTCTTCATGCCGGAGAATGTGCTATTATTCCTATCTTTTTCTGACAAGCGTTGACTCTGAAGGTTACTATGATAAATTATGAGAACTTATTTAAACCTATTTCCCGGATAATGTCGAAATATTTAAAAATAGTATTACGTAAAGACTGACAGATTTATATTGAATGGTGAGTGTGTGGCTGAAATGAGCACCTTCACTGAAGATAGGACCCAGGCTTACAGTTAATGCTGTACGGGACTTCAGATCATTATCTTTATTGTGTTTGAAAAAATAGACTTATTAATAAAATATGCAGGTCAACTACCCCACGCTAAAGCAGTGGGGCTTGTATAAGCCCTGGTTGACCAGCCTAAGTCTTAATTGACTACGTTGGAAATGTCATGATACCTGCAAATGCTTCCTCAGTTTGCAGCTCTATCGTGTAGTATTAAAAGTCCTGGGAGGTAGGGACGGTGTACTACGCATGACAAGCGTTTCCAACATTGGCGAGGGGAGACAATTTAAAAATTGCGTTACCTGCTACGGAAATTCGTTTCCAGAGCAGAGTGGAGAAATCCAGCATGATATTTGTAGTTAACAAAAATAAAGAACCGTTAAGTCCCTGCCATGAAGCAGTTGCAAGAAAATTGCTTAAAGCGGAAAAAGCGGTTATTCACAAAAAATATCCCTTTACAATTCGACTCAAAGAGCTAAAAGAGTCTAAGGACAATTCGGCTTTTA
>JAQVBP010000192.1 GCA_028690255.1 Methanosarcinaceae archaeon | reverse complement strand
GTTCAGATACTGTTCAGATACTGTTCAGATACTGTTCAGATACTGTTCAGATACTGTTCAGATACTGTTCAAATACCATTTAGGTAATAGCTCCACAAAACAAGGGCCAGAAGCCCTGCGGAGGCAAGCATCCCGAACCTTATTTTTGCCAGGGAAAATAATTCTTGCGATCCGGAAATTTTTGTAAGGAAGATCTTATTTACGGTGCTTATGAGGCTTGCAAGCACGGCCGTGTTTGCGGCGGTCGTATAGGAGATACTCCCGTTTACCGCAAGGAGGGCAACCGATACGATAACTCCTGAACTGCTAACAAAAGCCCCCAGGGCGGTTGCGTAGATCCCGGCTGTCCCTGCAACCTCGTTTGCGGTGTTTCCCACGATAAGGATAAGGGTAAAGGCCAGCCCGAACTTGAAGGCTGGGCCGAGGGAAAAGGGGGACTGGATCGAAAGGCCCTCCTCTTCCGTGAGGCAGAGTTTTTTGTTCCCCTTCAGAACTATTAAAACGGAAAGGAGTATGACTGCAAACTGGGGGGGCAGCATCAGAAAGGTAGTCTTGCCGCTCGGATCCACAATAAAGGCCACAAGGAGGTTTCGGAGAAGCATTGCGGTATTGCAGAGCAGGATTCCCTTAAAGACGGGGACGGCCATAGCTTCACTTTTCTTTGAGATCCCGGCCAGGGCGCCGGTTGTGGCTTCACTGTTAACAAATCCTCCCAAAGCTCCCGAATAGCAGAGTCCCCGGGAAGCCCCGTATTTTTTCAGGAGGACGTAACTCGAAAAACTGACCAGGGATACGAGAACCACTATCATAAGGCCTGATTTCAGATTAACAAGCCCGAAGAATTTATTGTCCGGCATTATGGGGTAGAGAATGAAAGCGACCGCAAGAAACTGTATTGCATTCAAAAGTTCTTCCCTGGAAAGGTTTTCTACAAACCTGTGCATAGGCTGTTTTCCTATAAGGAGGAAAGTCAGCAGGATGGCACAGACAATCGCAAAAAGGCAGTAGTCGTAGCCTACAAATGCCCCCAGCAGAAAGGTCAGGAAAAGGGATATCGGACTGGTTACTCCGATGCGCTGGAAGAGAAATATTTTTGAATACGCTATGATGCATGAGATTGCCGCAAAAAAAAGGGCCGTTATATAAAGCAACCCGGGCCCGGCAGAAAGGGCCACAAAGGCGGAAAGCATACCTGCAACGCAGGTTATTGCGAAAGTCCGGACTCCGGCAAAGATCTCATGTGCCTGGCTCCTATGCTCCCTTTCAATTCCTATCAATATCCCTATAAGGAATGATATTGCCAATTTTTTAAGGAAATCCAGAAGTTCCGGATCAAAACCAAATTCCTGTATAATGTCCGTGGTAATACCTCATTATATTATATACAACAGTATAAGTGTTTAATTTATTTTAATAATTCGGCATATATTTTTGAATAGGATACTGAAAAATAAAAATCGGGGGAAAAAATAGGTAAAAAATGAAAAAAAGAGCGAAGAAAACAGAAAATGAAGAAAAAAATAGAAAAAAATGACGGGGATGTCCGGGCCTGCGGCTTAGACTTCTATCAGTTCCACTTCAATGGGCTTTTCTTTCTCTGTTTCGGCAAGGGTTATCAGGGCGCAGGACCCTTTACAGGCTTCTCCGGGGTTCACGACCAGGGCTTTTCCTAGATTTTCGATACCCTTTGCCTCATGGATATGTCCGCAGATGATTAAGTCCACCCGGTCCGCAAACTTCCTTATGGCGCCACTTCCCACGTGTCCACAGGGAATTTCATCACAGGCCCCCTGGGGAGGAGCATGGGTCAGGAGCACAATGGGCCCGCATTCCCCGGAATTTTCTGCCGAGCAGACCAGGCCCTCAAGGGTTTCTTCGATTTCCTCTTCTGGGAGCTCAAAGGGGGTTTCAAAAGGAGTGGGGTTTGAGCCCCCTAGTCCGATAAAGCGGACGTTTCCTATGTTTTCGGCCCGGGCATGCAGGTTCGTAGCCTTTGATTCATCGAGTGTTTTAAGGAGGCTTTTGAGGTCGCAGTTTCCGGGAATGGCAAACACCGGTTTTTCGAATTTATCAAACATTTCAAAAAGTTCTTCCACCTGTCCGTCAGGCCCGAAATTGGTCAGGTCCCCTGTTATGACAACGAGGTCAAAGTCCCCGACTTTTTCAAGCATCAATTTGATTTTTGAATAGTTTCCGTGAAGGTCGGAAATCGCGAGTATCTTCATTTTGTCCCACCTGAGTTAGGTTCTGTATCTGATTCTTATTTTTGGACCCTGTACTGAATATGATTTTCAGGTTGTAAACCGTTATGTCCATGAACATGCACACATCTTTTATATTCCTTCCGTAAATATAATGCTTCCATGCGTGATATTGTAATCATAGGGCACAAAGCCAAAACGAGCAGTGACTTTTCCTTAAATGACCTTCCGGGAGCAGCGGGCCGGATGGACATTCTCTGTCGCTGCGTAAGTTCCGCCCTCTTTCTCTCATTCGGGATGAGGCGGGACGTAAACGTGCACCTCCTGCTGCTTGGGGAGCCTGACCCCGGAAAAATCATCCGGTTTGAGGGCCAGTACCTGAGATACCTCAACCCGGACGAAAGGAGCAGCGGTTCTCTCATAAACAAGGCCCTCATAAAGGAGGCCTCCGACCTCTATGTCCGGTCCACCCCCGGGGTCTGGATCCGCAGGGGGACCCTTAAAACCCTCCTGGACCAGTTTGAGGGCCGTTCCCTTTATTACCTCCGGGAAGACGGAGAGGACATAAGGGAAGTCGTAAAAACCCTTGAAGACCCCGTTTTTATACTGGGAGACCATACGGGGGTTACGGAAGAAGAGGAAGCGGAACTCCTGGAAGCCGGGGCAAAAATTATATCCGTGGGGCCTATATCACTTCATTCCAACCACTGCATAACCCTCATCAACAACGAAATGGACAGGGTTGAAACCAGTGATACGGGTACAGGCGAGCAGGATTAAAAAATAAATCAGATTAACGAATAAGCTTATACCGTGGATATACCTTCATGTGGTATATTCAGAAGGATCTATTCAGGCACTCATCCCCCTTACTTATCAACCCGCTCAATTAATTTAACAGTATTTCTATCCGTTTCACAGAATTCACAAAAAGGAAGCACCAGATGGACATCATTGAAATATCCAGAAAAATCTTAGAGGAAGGCCCGATCTGCGACAACTGCCTGGGCCGGCAGTTCGCAAAGTTATCCACAGGGCTTACCAACAGGGAACGGGGGCAGGCCGTCAAACTCACGCTTGCCCTGGAAGGAGATCGGCTCTACAAAAGTGAAAACGACGATTCCCTCCTGCAGGACCTTGCCCCCTGCAGTGCTTTTGCAAGAAAGGTTCTCAGGCTTGAGGAAGAGGACGAACAGTGCTGGGTCTGCCTTGACCTCTTTAAGAAACTCGACTTCTGGGCCGAAGAAGCTGCCCGGGCCCTTGAGGGTCTTGAGTACTCGACATTTCTTGTGGGCACGAAGGTGAGCGGGCTTCTTGGTGAAAACGAGGAGATCCTCTGGGCCGAGACCGGGACCACCCATGCCGAGCAGTTAAAAACCGAGGTCAACCGCGAGGTCGGAAAGAGGATTGCCGAAAAGGTGGGGAAGAACGTCGCTTTTGAAAACCCCGATATCATGATAACCATTGACCTCGCAAAGGAAAAACTGAGCCTTCAGGTCCGTTCGGTCTATATCTACGGCAGGTACAGGAAAATAGTAAGGGGAATTCCCCAGACCCGCTGGCCCTGCCGCAAATGCCACGGAAAAGGCTGCGAAAGCTGCAACTTTACGGGCAAACAGTACCCCGAGTCCGTGGATGAACTAATAAAGGACCCGGTGATTGAGGCATTCGAAGCTGTGGATACGGCCTTCCACGGTTCGGGCAGGGAAGATATAGATGCCCTGATGCTGGGCACGGGCAGGCCTTTCGTTGTGGAGGCAAAAGCACCTAAGCGGCGGGACTTTGACCTTGCGCAACTAATGCAACAGATTAACGAAAACGCAGCCGGGAAAGTCGAAGTAAGGGATTTCAAATTCGTTCCGAAGGGTGTTATCGAGACCCTTAAGAGTTCAAAGGCGGATAAAGCTTATAAGCTTAAAGTTACATTTAAAGAGCCTGTTTCAGAGGAAAAGCTTAAATCCTGCCTTGATGCTCTTAGCGGTGCTGAGATTGCCCAGCAGACTCCTCAGAGGGTGATGCACAGGAGGGCCGATCTTGTCAGGGACAGGCGTGTGCACAGGATGGAACTCAATGAGCTTTCGGAAGCCGGATACGCCGATATCACCGTGCACTGCGCAGGCGGGCTCTACGTTAAAGAGCTTGTTTCCGGGGACGAAGGAAGGACAGAACCAAGCCTTAGCGGGCTTTTGGGTATCCCTTCAAAGGTCGAGGAACTCGACGTTCTCGATGTCGATGTTGAAATCTGATTTCCGGAACTGGTCCGGTCCTTTTGACTGGCTCCGGGTGGTCCAATACAGACAGGATTTTCTTATGAAAACGAACCTCTGCGGTGGAACAAAGTTAAATTCGATATAATCCCATTTACTGAAATTTGATTTAAATAAAATTATTAAATAAAATTATTAAATAAAATTATTAAATAAAATTATTAAATAAAATTATTAAATAAAATTATTAAATAAAATTATTA
>JAQVBP010000191.1 GCA_028690255.1 Methanosarcinaceae archaeon | reverse complement strand
ATTTAGCATGAAAGTGCCGTGAATACTTTCATTTTTTGTGTCTGTAATTCGGGAATTTCATGTGCGTTTTTTGTTTACCATTCCTTAACCACGAAAAAGCACGGAAGGACACGGAAAAGCACAGAAGGACACGGAAACCGGCCTGATGGCCGGTGAGTACGCCGGGACTTTAAAAAATTGTTCTCCCGGCCAGGCCCCTATCCAGATTTCGAAAGTTTTAAGAACCTAATACATTATGTCTTTGTGCCCTCACAGGGTTTCAAAAACTGGTTACAATCGAAAAGTTGATACTTTCTCAACCTTGTTTATTGCTCATTCAGAAAAGTGGTGCTTATGAATTTTCCGTTGAAAGACTCCCGGGCCCGGTCTCCCGGAGAATACCGATTTGATAGTGACAGCTCCGGTACTGGAAGGTCCGGCAGTGACAATTCCAGTATCCGGACCCATCCGACCCTCTGGATTAAGGGGCAAAGAAGTGCTTCCCTTACCGGAAAAATAGTCATTCTCGGGGTTACTGGGAGCATTGCCGCGGTCAGGGTCATTGAACTTGCCAGAGAACTGATCAGGAACGGGGCCGAAGTCCATGCGGTCATGACCGAAGCCGCGCAGCGGATTATCCACCCTGATGCCCTCCATTATGCCACAGGGCACCCTGCAATCACGGGCCTCGGGGGGCGGGTCGAGCATGTGGAGTTTTGCGGACTCAAGGGCTGCGCCGACCTCCTTTTAATAGCTCCCGCCACCGCAAACACCATCGGGAAAATAGCAACCGGGATTGACGATACTCCGGTAACTTCCTTTGCGACCACGGCGCTTGGCTCGGACGTCCCGCTTCTGGTCGTTCCGGCAATGCACGAATCAATGTACCGGCATCCCGCGGTTGTAGAGAATATACAAAAACTGAAAGGCTGGGGTATCGGCTTTATCGGGCCGAAACTTGAAGAAGGGGTCGCAAAGATCGCCTCAAATGCGGATATAGTACTTGAGGTCGAACGGGCGCTGGGGGGCCTGGAACTGGCAGGCAAAAAAATAATAATCACCAGCGGCTCGACGGCCGAAAGTCTCGACCCTATCCGGATCCTGACGAACCGGGCCTCAGGGAAAACCGGTAACGAACTGGCTCTTGAAGCCTATCGCCGGGGGGCCGAGGTCACCCTGGTGCACAGGCAGAGACTCAACGCTCCGGGCATCCGGGAAGTCTTTGCGGAAAGTGCGGACGAGATGACGGTCAGGGTCCTGAAGGAGCTTGAAAGAGGATCTGACGCCCTTATAAGCGCAGCCGCAATTGCGGACTTCACTGTCGAGCCCTACCCTGAAAAGATCAAGTCGGGAGGGGAGCTTGAGCTCAAACTGAGGCCCACCCGAAAATTGATTAAAGAATGTCGGACTAAGTATCCGGCCCTTACGATAGTAGGCTTCAAGGCCGAGACCGGAAAAGAGGAACTGCTCCAGAAAGCTGCAGCCACTCTGGAAGGATCTGAACTCGACATGATCGCCGCAAACGACGTGAGCAAAGGTGGCATGGGCACCGAGGACAACGAGCTTTACCTGCTCCGGCGGGGAGAAAGTGAAACCCTCTGTATAAAGGGAAGCAAAAGGGAACTTGCGGCTTCGATCCTCGACGGACTTACAAAGCTTCTTTCGGCTAAATGATGAAATTTCGGATCATTATTTTAAATTAAAAGACCACCTTGAACTTTCTTAGTAATCAGATTCTGTACAAAAAGGCGTTTTTATGGACGGATATAATGCGGATGAGGCGGTTGTTTCGGCTAAGGCTTACGCCCCGGGACACATAACAGGTTTTTTTGAGATTCATGACGAGGGAAGTGACCCCCGCCGGAAAGGTTCTACGGGCTGCGGGCTTGTCCTGGACAGCGGAGTGATCACTGAGGTCAGGGTAGGGCCACTGGTCGAGAAAACCGAAATTTACCTGAACGGGAGAAGGGTGGAAGGCAAAACCACCAGGACCGTGCTTGAGGCGATTACGGACCTGCCGGTCAGGGTTGAGAGTCGGTCGGAAATTCCTGTTGGCTGCGGTTTCGGGGCTTCCGGAGCGGGAGCTCTCGGAGCCGGTTACACCCTTAACCAGGCCCTTTCTCTCAACCTCACAACGGATGCCCTGACGGAACATGCCCATGTGGCTGAGGTGCTTAACCGGAGTGGGCTTGGGGATGTAGCCGCCCAGTCAAGCGGAGGACTCGTGATAAGGCTTAAGCCGGGCAGCCCGGAATTCGGCAAAATCGACAGGATCCCTGTCCCGGAGGCCAGGGTCTTTTGCATCGCGCTAGGGGAAATCTCCACGGGCTCGGTCCTGGGTGACCCTGTTGCAACCCGGGCGATCAACACTGCCGGAAAAATCGCAATGTCCAGGCTTCTTGAAAAACCCACACTTGAAAACTTCATGCTTCAGGCAAAAAGGTTCGCTCTGGATACGGGGCTTTTGAGCGAAAGGGCAGAAGAGGTTATAGAAGCCGTGGACACCGTGGGAGGACTCGCATCCCAGGCCATGCTCGGGGACACGGTCTTTGCAATCCCCTCCCCTGGAGAAGAGTTCCGGCTCTACGAGGTCATGCAGGAGTTCGGAGAGGTTCTGGAATACGGGATAAGTACTTGTATTCCGAAACTGATGTATGCTTAACTCCGGGGGTTTTTGCTTTCTTTTCACGGCCTCTTCGGGATTTCATCCATCCATCAATCATATCCCGGGGGCCCCTCCCTCCCCCTCCGGTTTAGAAAACAAATATATTTTAAAGAGCATGACGTTTCTTTTATGAAGGTATCACCATGGTTATCGATGATGAAGAATGGGATGAAAGGCCGAGAGGGCCTAACATTGATTCACTTAGTAAACTATCTTCCGCAGCTGGCCCGCTGCTCCGGACGATAGCTGTTATTTTTGCAATCCTTATAATGTTCTCCGTGGCTTTCGGCTCGATTTTCGTTTCGGTAGGCGCCGGAGAAGTCGGAGTAAAGTTCAACCAGTTCGGAGGAGTGCAGGCTGACGAGCTCGGGGAAGGGCTCCACATTGTCCCTCCCTGGGTCTCGGTTACAAAGTATTCCGTGCAGAGCCAGGTCTATACCATGAGTTCCCGGGCTGATGAAGGGGACGTCGTAGGAGACGACAGGATATATACCCTTACCAAAGAAGGGCTTACTCTGGGCCTGGACCTCTCAATCCGTTACCGGCTCATTTCTTCGGAAGCAAGTGAAGTGCACCAGAAACTCGGGACCGGCTATTCCGAAAAAATTCTCCGCCCGACCATCAAGTCCGTAATCAGGGAAGTGGTTTCCGGACACACGGCAATGGAAGTCTACGGACAGGAAAGGGAACTTGTCGCGGCCGAGATGCAGACCCAGCTTGAAGAACGGCTTAATGAAGACGGGTTCGTTGTGGAAGAGGTCCTGCTTCGGAAAGTGGAACTTCCTGAAAGGGTTGCGGATGCAATCGAGCAGAAACTCCAGGCCGACCAGGAAGCCCAGAGGATGATCTTTGTCAAGCAAAAGGAAGAACTCGAAGCCGAGAGGAAAATGATCGAGGCCGGCGGGATTGCAAACTCCACGATTATACAGGCCCGCGGAGAAGCCGAGTCCCTGCGTATCCTTAATGAAGAAATAAAAAAGAACCCGGACCTCATCCGCTACAAGTACATACAGATGCTCGGGGGCCAGGAAATCCAGACCATGATCGTCCCGAGCGGCCAGGGAATTATCCTTGACGCAGGCAGCAAATAAAATAAGGTCATATGAGTCAACTGCCCCACGCTAAAAGCAGTGGGGCTTCCTGCCTATCGCATGTGATGACGGGTAAAAAAGGAATGCAAATCTGAAGAAGTAAACCTAATAATAGAAAAAATTAAAAAAGAACAGAAAAAAGGAAGTAACCGATATGACTGAAATTCCTCCGGATCATCCCAGGTATGAATCCCTCCTTGCCCGGGAAAAGGTAGTCGATGGAGTAAAAAAAGGATTTACCAGCCTGCAGGGCCTGATCTCTCAGGGCAGGGGTGAAAGTTTTGACTATCTAATAGGGGAGAAGAGCCCTGAATCCGCCCTTTATGCCGAAAGGGCGGCTGTTGCGGCCATCCTGCTTGCCGAAAACCCGGTTATTTCCGTAAATGGAAATGCTGTGGCCCTTGCGCCCGATAAGCTTGTCGCCCTTGCGGGCCTGACCGGGGCAAAGCTGGAGGTTAACCTTTTCCACCGGACCGAGCGAAGAGTCCACCTTATCATAGACCGGCTCAAGGCTCACGGGGCCGGAGAGGTGCTCGGGAAAAACCCTGATAGGGAACTGGACCTGCCCCACGCCAGGAGACTGGTCGAGAGTAAGGGGATCTACAGTGCGGATGTTGTGCTTGTTCCCCTTGAGGACGGAGACCGCTGCGAAAAGCTTGTAGAGATGGGAAAGACCGTGATTGCGGTTGACCTCAATCCCCTCTCACGGACCTCAAGAACTGCCACCATCTCCATCGTGGATAACCTGACCCGGGCCCTTTCTAACATGGTGGAATTATCCAGAGAAATGAAGCATGACAGGAAGGACGAACTTATGGAGGTGATATCTTCCTATGACAACAGGAAAGTCCTCGCAGCCGCCCTGTCTGAAATCCAGGAACACCTCAAGAACATGAGCGTTGAAATTGGCGACTGAACGCCAAAGCCAAA
This sequence comes from Methanosarcinaceae archaeon, assembly GCA_028690255.1. Lineage (GTDB taxonomy): Archaea > Halobacteriota > Methanosarcinia > Methanosarcinales > Methanosarcinaceae > JAQVBP01. The sequence continues at coordinate 25 of JAQVBP010000191.1, read as the reverse complement.
ACGCCAAAGCCAAAACGCCAAAGCC
>JAQVBP010000035.1:20908-22886 GCA_028690255.1 Methanosarcinaceae archaeon | reverse complement strand
TTTTTTGTACCTGTGATTCGGGAATTTCATGTGCGTTTTTTAATACCGGATAAAGAAAATCAAGGGAAATCAGTGGATAATTACCCTGCTCCTGTTTCCCACACTTAGTTCGATTTCTTCGTTAAGGCCGTATTTGGAGTAGGCATCTATGATCTGGATTTCGGAATCAATGTCAAGCTCCTCTATAACATAGGCCTGTTCTCCCCAGAGGGTCACGCGGATTTTTCCCGTCCCGTCTTCTATTTCAAGGTTTGCGACCACGTTTCCCGTCCCGTCTTCCTTTTCGAATTCCCTGAGATCTCCCAGATCCGATACTTTTCCCCTGACGGAATAGCTCTCTCCGGGGATAATGTTGGAAATGGGGGTAAACTGCTCCTTATACTCGACCGCCTTCTCGCTTTTTCGTATCATCCCGCGGGCCCCCAGGTTCAGTTCAACCTGCTGGTTGTAGTTGTTTTCCCGGGCGTAGGCATGTATGACCTCGACGGTTTCGTCAAAATCGGTCTCTGTCAGAAAATCGGCTTTCTCGTCCCAGAGGGTTACCCTGATCTTTCCGGTTTCGTCTCCAACGAGGAGGTTTCCTACTCTTCCAGGGGTTCCGTCTTTCTTTTCAAAGGTCCGGATTTCCGAGAGGTCGAGCACTCGTCCTGAGATATTGGCATTATCCGTACTGGCCGTGATATCCGCGATAGGGGTAAAGGTCTCTTTGTACTCGATTTCATTTTCGCTTTTCTTTATCATTCCCCGGTTTCCTATCTGGAGCTCCACCTTCTGGCTGAAAGCGTTTTCCCGGGAGTAGCCGTTTATGACCTCAACCGTGTCTCCATAATCCGCTTCGTTCAGGAAATCGGTTTTCTCGTCCCAGAGGGTTACCCTGATATTACCTGTTTCATCCCCGAGGAGCAGGTTTCCGACTTTTCCTTCGGTCCCGTCTTTTCGCTGGAATGTCCGGACGTCCGAAATTTCAAGGACGTTTCCCCTGATGTTCAGGTCCCCCATTCCGTCTTTTATATCGGCTATCTTCTGACTTTCCATTGTAAGCTCAACTTCTTCCTCGCTTTCGGTCAGGACCCCGTTGTTTCCTATATGGACCTCGATCCCGGAATAGCCCTGTTTGACAAACCCGCTGACCTGGACGTTCTGCCCTGCCTGTACTCTTCCCTCCTTTATGTGGTCAGCCATGCTGTCCCAGAGAGTAAGGCGGATTTTTCCGGTCTCGTCTCCCACAATAAGGTTCCCAACCCTTCCTATGGTTCCGTCGTTTCGGGTAAATTCCCTTATATCGAAAACGGTGACGACTTTTGCAACAAAGTTGACGTTTCCGCTCTCGGCCGTGATATCCTTGATTTTCATGGGTTTCCGGTCTTCATAAGAAACTCCCAGCTCGTTTGCGACCATCATTGCAGCCATTGTTTCGTCACAGAGCCCTCCCATGCTTTCCACCTTCTGCTGAAGGCGCTCCAGAAAATCCTCTTTGCTGACGATACTGCTTAGTTTTTCATAGATTGCGTCGATGTCTGTCATGTTACTCCCTTCGAAATATATAATTTGAATATCTGATACGAATACCTGACCGCTGGAAATTACTGTCCGGTTTGCCGTGCGGTCCGTATGGAGAGATGGATGAATAGGTGAGGCTTAATTAAGCAATAAATTTTTAACAAGTAAATTAATTTTCAAAAAGCCTTATGAATGATTTAAGACAATAAATTATCGTATATTCGGACCGATTTTTAACAAATTATCCACTCTTACAATTGAATTAAATTACAATTGAAGCTATTTTCAGTTAATTATGAGGGCCGTAATACTAAAGATTACCGGATGAGGGGGTTCCGGTGTTCGTCCTGATATCGAGCAGAAGATACATATAATAAACTTCATGCCCATGCTTTTTCTGAATGCGGATCAACAATATCCAGTTTCTGGCAAACATGGCGAATGTACTCTCCATGCTTTTCATTCCGGTATTTGCCAG
>JAQVBP010000035.1:16336-20808 GCA_028690255.1 Methanosarcinaceae archaeon | reverse complement strand
CCTATCTCTATATTATTCCGGGCATGTTTTTCATAGCCTTTTCCTGGGCCTTTCTCTACGTGGGTTCAACAAGACTTGTTATAGAACAAAACTTGGAAAAGGCGACTGCTGCAGGCCTCATTAATTCTATGATAGGGGCGGCTGGGGTTTTCGGGGCTCTTTTGGGAGGTCTGCTTTCTCAGAGTTTTGGTTTCCGGGCTACAATGCTTGTTGCGGCTCTCCTATCTCTCGTAGGGTTTTTTCTTTTCATATTGAGGAATGACGCTTCTTGATAACCTTTTTTTATATATTTTTTGCTCTGAATGTTGCAATCTTTGACAAAGTATATTTATAGTAAGCTTTCATATGTAGGGATAACATGATTCGGAAATGCAAGGAGCATGGCTATTTTAGAGGCGGAGTCTGCTCGCAGTGCAAAAGTCCTGGCAGATATGTGCTGGATGATACCCGGGAGGAAAAACTCGGGCGTTTTGTTTCGGGCACTCTCAGGCATTTCCCCGATTCAGCCGGGGTAAAAATGGATGCATGTGGCTGGGTTGACCTTAACGATTTTTGTGATATTTTAATAAATAGATACAGATGGCTTCGAAAGGAATACCTTTATGCCCTTGTGGAATCCGACGAAAAAGGGAGATACGAGATAGACAGGTTCAGGATCAGAGCCCGTTATGGTCATTCCGTTAATGTGGATCTGAACTATAAGGAAAGTGAGTTGCCGTATGTTTACTACGGGGCAAGCCCCGAAGAGGTTGACATGCTGCTCGAAAACGGGATCATTCCCGTCAGGCAGCGTTATGTACACCTGAGCACTTCATTTGAAAAGGCAAACGAGGTGGCTTCAGTGCACACAGACAATCCGATCATACTGAAAATCGATGCCCGAGGGGTACAGGGGGACGGATTGTCCCTGATGCATGTAAACGATTATATCGTGCTTGCGGAAAAGGTTCCACCTGAGTACCTGTTTCAAGTGTAAACTTCTCCCTTCCTGCAAGCTTTTTGCTGTCGATTCCGGGACCCTTGAGCTTTTTTTTGATATTAAAGTCCTTCATTCAACCGAGACTTCAAAGCCTTTTTCTATTTTTTTAACTCCGAACTCCACATCAAGGAATTGTTCCGTGACCCATATATTGGTCTTTGTGTGAAGGGAAAGTTCCCTCACCGTATAGGAACTGTCTCCGGCGAGGGCCATATAGGGGATCAGCTGGTCGGCCAGGTGGACGTCCACGGAAGTTTCCGATAGGATTTCCGGGAGGATTTCCTCTGCGGCTTTTCGGCCCACTTTCTCTGCCGGAAGCCCGGGTTTACCGAGAGAGCTTCCTCCGGAAAAGCCAGTCCAGAGGCTAATCCCGCTGCCCGTTGAAAAATAGTTTGAGCTTTCGCTTTTGATTTCCGATGCAAAACCTGCTTTCAGGAGCCGGGCCTTTGCGGCTTCAGCCTGCCTTTCGGCAACATTATGGGGCAGGTTTGAGGAGTGGGAATACCCCAGGACGGTTTCCTCTCCCTCCTTTTGGAAGTGAAAGCCCCTCAGTTTGCAGGGTTTGAAAGAGGCTTTTACTTCTCCTCCTCCTTTCGGGTAGTAACCGCGCTCGTGTAGTTCAAGCTCGCAAACATAGCCCATTTTCCGGAGGGCTTTCAGGGTTACGTGCTGCAGGTAATCGATGCTCGGGGCCCAGGCAACGTCCGTACCCCCCCTCACTCTGAGTGTCATCTCTTCTTTTGCAAAGGGCAGGGCAGGCATAAGGCCCTGGAGCAGAAGGGTGATGCTGCCCGCGGTTCCTATATCAATTCTGGAGTCTTTGCTCTCTATTTCCATCGGAGTAAAGGAAAGTTCAGTGGAGCCTAAAACCAGGCCTGAAACCCGGGCGTTGCAAATCCTGGCTGCGGTTTCAAGCGACCTGAGGTGCTGGGCCTTCAGTCCGGGGTTGGGCCTGTTTTTCCTGATATTCTTAAGCCTCACCGCTTTGCCGGTGACGGCGGAAAGGGCCACAGCAGTCCTGACAACCTGCCCTCCCCCTTCTCCGTAGCTCCCGTTGATTTCTATCATTATGATTTTCCTTTCATCTTTTTAAACGCGGATCTTATGGCGTGGTAGAGCGGGTCCAGAAGAGTGGATACGGGGGGTGCATAACAGGTCTCCATTTCCAGGAGTTCCCGGACAGTGCTTTTTTTCCTGATTGCAAGGGAGAGGGTGTCAATTCTCTCTTTTACTCCTTCTCCTCCCACTACCTGTGCCCCTACAAGGCACTCTTCCTGAAACAGGAGTTTTATAAAAACCTTTTTTTTTCCCGGATAGTAGGAGGCCCGGGTGGACCCGATCGACTGGCCCGTAATAAGTTTGATCCCTTGCCTTTTTGCCTGCTTTTCGGTCAGCCCTACTCCTCCGAACTGCAGGCCGGCCGCAACGGATACCCAGGGGTCGAGCACGGGTCCGAAGGTCGATACAGGCCCCTCTTTTCCGCAGATGTTGTCTGCAAGGACATTTGCCATCCGGCGCGCGGTGCTTCCCAACTGGCTTATCTTTGCTGCTCCGGTTATGAAATCCCTGACTTCCGCACATTCCCCACCCGCGTACACATGGGGAAGATAGGTGTTTCCAGCTCTCACCTGCAGGTACTCGTTTACGACTATTCCCCCGGATTTTCCGATTTCAAGGTCTGCGGCCCTGGCAAGGGCAGTTTCGGGTTTTGCTCCGCTTGCCAGAAGCACAAGGTCCGCAGGAAAACTCATTTCTTTGTTTTTTCCTATATTCAGGGCCTTTTCTTTCCAAAAATCAGTCGGAAAAATTACCTTTTCTCCCGTTATTACTCCTATTCCCAGAGCTTCCATGTGCTGCCTTACAATTTCAGCCATGTCGCTGTCGAGCTGTTTGGAAAGGATATTTTCACTCCTGCTTACAAGGAGAGTCCTGACACCCCTTTTTGCCGCGGCAGCGGCGCATTCCACCCCGATTGTCCCCCCTCCTATGACACAGAGGTTTTTCGCTTTTTCTAGGGCCTTTTCTATTCGTATTCCGTCTTCGAGGCTTCGAAGAGTGAATATTCCATAAGGGACCACGTTTTTGTTCCCGGTTTCAGGAATAAAAGGAGAACTCCCGGTTGTGATTATCAGCTTATCAAAGGGATAAGCTCTGCCTCCGGCCAGGACGGTCTTTGAAGCCAGGTCGATTTTTCGGACTTCCGCATTCAGGATCACTTCTATTCCCATTCGCCTGAAAAATTCAGGGGGCCTGACCACCAGTTTTTCAAAACTTTCTATTTCTCCCTCAAAGACAAAGGGGATACCGCAGTGACTATAAGCCGTGTGGGAGTCCTTTGAGATAACTGTGACCTGGAAGGAACTGTGGCGCCGGATCCTGGTAGCTGTGGCCATTCCGGCGGCTCCTCCTCCGATAATAACTACTTTTTTTGCAGCGGAATCCATACTTTTCCCTATTTGGTTCCGGGCTTATAATAGCTTTTAGCCTGGTTTCAGATCCCTCTTCGGGCTTTTCGGATTCAGGATCCGGAAGTCTTTGGAAACTCAGGCTGTCCCGTAGGCTCCCGGAATCTGGAATTATTTTGAAAGCCGGTGCTTTTCAGATACCACAAAGTTCTTAAATCCTGTAATCCTTATCCTTATGAACTTAAACTCTTTGACAAACAGACTTCTGAGAAACGCTATAATTTCTAAAGGCGGAAGAGTTTGTTGTCAGCTTACATCATGAATATATCACGAATTATAGTATCATCAATTCACACCTGCAGGATCCGTAAAGATCCTTAAAAATTCTTAAAGATTAAGCAAATACAGCTTTAAAAGAAAAGCAAGCTAATGCAAATCTATTAGAAATCTTTATAACAAATTCACAGCACGTGGGCTCAACACGTCATTCAATGTAATATTAATCTAGAAATTATCTAAAAAAGTTACATAAAGTAGTAGAAAGGCAGGCCAGATGGTGCCTGTTTTAATTTACCTATCATCCACATGATTATTTACAGGTTTACCGCATAAATTAAAGGGCTTTTAATATTTACTGGGTATGGAAGCATCAGCTGATCCTGATTTTTTGAAAAACTCCTCTTGGGTTTTTTCAAAAAATTTAGTGTCAACATTGAATGATTTGGTTGAACGATCTGGCACTCAACTTTAGGGGCGCTGAACAAACTGGTCAGGGTCTCTTTCAGGGTTTATATTGAGATAGTGATTCTCTCAGGCAGGCGTATTAAATCCGTGAAAAGCGGCAGTCTAAGCAGATCCATTCTGATCACAGGTATTTCCTGATCAGGCAAAGGTTTCAAGCTAGACAGGTTTTAACTGTCAAGCAGCCGATATTGGAATTTCAGTCGATATTGGAATTTCAGTCGATATTGGAATTTCAGTCGATATTGGAATTTCAGCCGATATTGGAATTTCAGCCGGCATTGGAATTTCAGCCGGCATTGGAATTTCAGCCGGCATTGGAATTTCAGCCGGCATTGGAATTTCAG
>JAQVBP010000035.1:14097-16236 GCA_028690255.1 Methanosarcinaceae archaeon | reverse complement strand
ATTGGAATTTCAGCCGGCATTGGAATTTCAGCCGGCATTGGAATTTCAGCCGGCATTGGAATTTCAGCCGGCATTGGAATTTCAGTCGATATTGGAATTTCAGCCTATATCGGAGACTTTGATGCAGGCTGAACAGTTACGGATATGAAAGTACCTGTTACAGGTTACTTCCTGTTTTCCGAACTGGAGAGAGTCGAATATATCTCACCTTAAGGTTGAGCCTTCCTGTAAAGGCCTGAACCCGGCCGAAAGGCAGGGTAAATTGTTTCAATCAACATTGTGAAAGCTGACCGGGTTTTCGAACATACACAGGTGTCTGACGGACGATATGAATTTTATCGCTGTAAAGGCACCTTCCAGAAAAGATATTTGATTTTCGGGCCCTTCCAAAATCCATGTCTGAGTTTCCTGTCTGTTGAGGGTGATTGATTTCTACTATTTTTGCATGGCTTGAGTTGTACGAACCTTCGTCAATAACCCCCCACTAAAGTGGGAGGCTTGTTTCGGCAAGCCTTGATTGACCTGCCTGAGTTTTAATTGACTAATATCCAACATTGGCGAGGGGAGATAGTTTCAAAAACTACGTTACCTGCTACGATAACTTGTTTCAAACGTAGAGGGAAAAATTCAAACGTGGAACTGAATGCCTGGAAGTTGACGGCATTTCCCACGACTAAATTCGTCGGCATCCTGTCTGAAGGATCGTGAAGAAGACTATATTCCTGATGGAGCTTTGATGAGTTTTTACTATTTAAACCGGAAGCGGGTTTTTATGAAACTTTTCGGTAAGTTTTCCGGATTCCGAACTTTATAATATCACCCATAATGAATTCAAGGAGTATTCACATGCAAAATACGGATACAACAAAATACATCATTCGTTCTAAAATTAATGCTGATGGGGTCATTGAAAGACCTGACATAGTCGGGGCCATTTTCGGGCAGACCGAGGGGTTGCTTGGGGCAGACCTGGATCTTAGAGATCTGCAAAAAACAGGTAGAATCGGCAGAATCGAGGTTATGGTTACCGCCAAAGGGGGCAAAACCAGAGGAAACATCTTTGTTCCCTCGAGCCTGGACAAGGTCGAGACTTCCATTCTTGCGGCATCTCTCGAAACAATTGACAGGGTGGGGCCCTGTACGGCTAAAATTGAGGTCTTTCAGATAGAGGACGTAAGGGCCGTAAAGCGTAAAAGGATCATTGACCGGGCCAAGCTCATCTTTACCAAGATGTTTGACGACTCCGTGCCCGAGTCTCAGGAACTGGCCGAGGAGGTCCGGCAGTCGGTCCGGATTGACGAGATGACTTACTACGGCAAGTCCAGAATTCCCTGCGGGCCCAATGTCATAAATTCGGATGCCATCATAATCGTAGAAGGAAGGGCCGATATTCTTACCCTTCTGCGTTACGGCATAAAGAATACCATCTGTGTCGGAGGGACCAACGTTCCTCCCGAGGTCGCTGAACTTACGAAGAAGAAAACCGTTACCGCCTTTACGGACGGGGACCGGGGGGGGGAACTCATTATTCGTGAACTCCTTCAGGTTGCAGACATTGATTATGTGTCCAGAGCCCCGGACGGAAAATGTGTGGAAGACCTCGTTCAGAAGGAAATCATCCGGGCGCTTCGCCGGAAGATCCCGGTGGAACAGATCATTGAAAAGTACGGGATAAGGGAGGTCGAAGGATCCAAAGTTGCTCCCGCGGAGCACGTCTCCAGCCGCCCGAATTTGAGAGTTTCTCCTCATGAGGACGAAGCTGGGCCGGGGGCTGTCATCCCCCGAGTTGTGGAGAAGAAGCTCCATAAAAGGATAAAGGTCCACCGCCTTCCCAAGAAAATAGGGGTCGGAACGGAAGCAGAAGAAGTCTCCGTTCCTTTTCAGGGGGTTGCCGAAAAATCCGTACCTGAAAAAGTTCCTTTTATGTCCAGAGCCGAGGTTAAGCGCCCTGTTGCAACTGTGCCTGTAAGGTCCTCTCGTCGGATCCACCCGCCGTCGGAGAAACTTTCAGACCGAAAGCCTGTTCTTGAAGAGGCTACAAAACCAGTGCATGAAAGGCCATTTTCTTCTGGAAGGCTGGTTTCTCCTGAAAGATCGGTTTCTCCTGAAAGATCGGTTTCTCCTGAAAGATCGGTTTCT
>JAQVBP010000035.1:9972-13997 GCA_028690255.1 Methanosarcinaceae archaeon | reverse complement strand
GGTTTCTCCTGAAAGATCGGTTTCTCCTGAAAGATCGGTTTCTCCTGAAAGATCGGTTTCTTCTGAAGGTTTGTTTTCTCCCGAAAGGCTGGTCTCTCCTGAAAGGCCGTTTTCTTCCGAAAGGCAGGTCTCTCCTGAAAGGCCACTTTCTTCCGAAAGGCTGGTCTCTCCTGAAAGCGCCAGGTTCAAGCCTCATGCCGAAGCTCTGAAAGGTACGCTCAGTGCCAGGATACTGGATACGGAAGATAATGTTATAGAGGAAATTGCAGTCCGTGACCTTGCAAGCAAACTCAAAACTTACAGGGATAACGTGAACAGTGTGGTCTTTGATGGGGTAGTTACTCAGAGGCTGATTGATATTGCCTCAAGCAATGATATTAAAAAACTCGTGGGTGTAAAACTTGGTAACGTTGCTAAAATTCCCACCAGTCTTGAAGTGTTGACTGCCAGTATGCTCTGAGCTTTACTGGCTTCATTTTTTTGTTTTTTGTTTGCTATTTGGCATGAAAGTGTAATGTGTATTTACATCCTTTTCTGTTTTTTAAATTTGTTATTGAATAGATCTGTAAGAGTCGGATATCCTGATGGTTTTTAGCTTCTCCTTTTTCCTCTCCATTTATCATTTAATGTGAATGTTGGCACTTGCTTGCACTATATTTTTTTTATTATGCAGGTTTTTGCACTGATTAAAGGGCAACACTACGATTTACTATATTTTCACACTATCTTAGTTAACTTCACACTGATTGTCCAAATTCATCATGATTTTTTATAAACAATATATGGAATATTTTTTATATTTTAACAAGGAAATCAATTTCCGCGAGCAATTCTTTTATTGGAGTCTGGCTAACATTTTATTGATCTTGTAAAATTGTAGGTCTGTTCGCTATGCACAAGGAAGAACTCATACAACTGCACACATATATGGCCCAGATGAAGAGGTATTTCGAAAAGCATGGAGTGGTAGACGACTTCGATGAATACAAGGCTTTATCCATAAGCCCTGTGCACATCCATCGAAGTAAAGCCGACCATAAACGTGCTATCTTCATCCTCGGCGGAGAGCTCGCACACCTGATGTCCAGGGAAAAACCCCTATTTGAAGAAACATCCCCCCAGATGCGTGAAACCATGAATTCCGTCTTAAAGCTTATGGGCCATAACTGAATCGGCCCGGAAAGGAAGGGACCATTCGGTTTTTCTGAATATACTCTTCCAAATATCTTTTTTTTGAAATTAAAAGACGGTACGGGTGCAGGTGCATTTTCATAACCAGCCCGTCCTCCCCGTCAATATAATATTTTTTTTCGATCCAGCAGGGTATAAAGCCTATGGAACTGTATATTTTTCGGGCTTTTTCATTGCTCTTTCTTACTTCCAGCTTTGCATATCTGAGCCCGTTTGCGGCGAACATATCACATATTGCATGGACCAGATAAGTTCCGATCCCCATTCCCCGGTATTCCCCCTTAACCCCAAGGGAAAAAATATGCCCCTCGTTTTCCGAGGAACGGTATCCTACCACAAAACCCACAACTTTCCCTTTTTTTTCGGCAACAAGAAACCCGTCCCCCACGGATTCATAGAAATTCATATAGAGGAGGGGATTGTGTTCCGAGAAAGCCTCTATTTCAATTTCCACGATTTCTTGAAAGTCTTCCGGTGAAAAGCGTCTTATCATGGGTTCTGGCATATTTATACTATATGTACCTGCTTTTTAATTACTTCTTTGAATAGGTTTTATATAGTTAAGGGCCGAAACACTTCCCTCATTTTAAAGTTTCTTCACGTGCCTCAGGGAGACGGCAGCCCCTCGTGTGGCTTTTTCCATTTCCTGTCCGCTCATAAGGGCTCTTCCCACACAGAGGGCCTTTTTCCCTATTACAATCACTTCGTCGTTTGGCCTGATTTCGGGGTCTGCCGCAATCACACCCGGGGCAAGGATGGACCCTTTCGGAAGAAAATCATCAATCTCTACCAGGTATTTCCCACCCGATACCATCATCTCCGCCCCTTCCATACTCAGGGCGAGTGTCCCATACTGCGGAACCAGGGTTGCAAGCTGTGTTTTCTTTGAGTAAAGATGATATTTCGGAAAGCGGCCCTTTATGGCAATATTCCTGTTCTCCGTTTTCTGTTGCTTCTCCGTGTTTTCTGGTCTCTCCGCGTTTTCTGCATTTTCCGGAACCTCTGAAGCTTTCTCCTCGAAAAGGAGTTCCGAAACTTCTCCGAATTGATAGGCTAAAATTCCCTTTACAAAATCGTATTTTGCTTTTTCCACGTTCCGGGTTTTCCAGTTCTGGCCTTCGGAAGTACAGAGGGTTTCAACAGCCGTTTTCAGGGTTGAAAGGGATTCCCTGGAAGTCGGGCTTCCGGTGGATGTATAAATGACCTCGATCCCGAGTTTTTCCGCGGCCCGTTCGCAGACTTCCCTGTATGCCCCTTCCAGGTGGGCTACGATTGCTCCGTAGCTGTGTTTTTCAAGGTAGCTTTCAAGGCAGCTCGAAACCCAGTTTTTCTCTTCCTCGTCCCAGTGCCCTGTAACTGCCACGTCATAGTGGGCTGCGGGATAGGTCAGCTCGAGTTCTCTGGGTACGATTCCCAGGGGGGATGTGATGATGACTTCGTGGACGTATTTCTTGTACTTGCCAAGCGCATGGAGGAATTTCTGGTGGGACTGGGAAATAGAATAGGGCTTTTTCGCGGCACAGGGCAAAAGCAGGAGGATATCAAGCTCAGGCGGAGTATACCTTTCCTGCACCCTTCGGGCAAACCTGTTGACCTCGACCCTTGTAAGAGACTCGGAGGTATTTGCGATAAGTGTGTTCTTCCTGTACGTTGTAGTCTTTTCCTCGAGGTAGGTCTGTTCGAAATCCGCAAGCCTCAGGAGGGCCGTAAGCCAGGGCCTGACCCTGCACTGTCCTTCCACATATTCCCTGAGGTTTCCGGCCCTGATTTTTTCCCGGACAAGGGCCAGTTCGGCTTCCAGGGCATTTCTGTTATGGGCCGCAAGCAGTTCTGCTCGTTCATGCTTCGGGAGGGCCTTAACCTCTTCGGGGGTTGTAGGCGCACAGGCGCTGCAGCGGCAGGGAAACTCCTGCAGGGTATCAAGATAAAAGCTGCCCGCAGCCGTGAGGTAGATATCGGAATATGCTGCCAGTTCCGCTCTTGTATCGTCCAGGATATCGACTCCCAGGTAAACGAGTACTCCTGCATTTTCCGGGAGGGCCAGTTTAGGGGTATAAAGGGCGGTGTCCGGGGGGATACGGGCTTTCAGATCGAGCAGATCTTCCAGAAATTTCCGGGCGTTGTTTTCAAGGCTCCCTGCCCCTTCCATTATGTAAAGGTCACTCTTTGGAATTTCCTCCGCTCCCGACCGAAGGACCGCACCCACGGCCCCATTAAGTTCCATCTCAGGAAGCCGGATTTTTCCTCTTGAATCCTCCTGAACGGCGGGGGGATAGGCCTGGTGGGGGCGTATTATAAGGGTCTTTTCGCCTGTCTTTGTCCGGATCTGTCTGAGTTTTGCTTCCAGGATCTCGGGGGCCTCCGTCCAGAGGCTGCCTGCGTCCACAATGGGAAAAGTCCTCTCCGTTCTTTCAGCGTCCTCGAATTTACCCAGGTCGGCCGTGTGCAGTATGCAGGGGGTCCGGATTGTCGGGGATAAAAGAAGTTTTCCGACTCTCGCGGCTCCGTCTCTTTGTTCTACCTCAAAGTACCGTGTCATTACTCTTCCTCATATGCCTGTCCCGATTAAAGCCTTGCCCTGTCTTTTTCTGCGGGGTTTTTGCTAGCCCGGATTTTACCGGGGCCTTGCCTGTTGATGAGGAGGAGTATATCTTATATATTATTAATTGCTTGAGTATTTCTGAAATAATGTCTCTAACTTTTGTTTTGTATGGAGATTCAATTTTTAGTTATGGATGTTTTTAAAAAATATATTTTTAAGAATTTCTTTTCATAATATGATCTGCCGGGGTTCGGGCAGATCCGGGTGTTTTTCCGGGCACCTGATAATAATA
>JAQVBP010000035.1:4211-9872 GCA_028690255.1 Methanosarcinaceae archaeon | reverse complement strand
TAATAGTAATAATACTAATAATAATAATAATAATAATCGATAAGGGTATCTTCTTATTATCCTAAAATCAATTTTATAATTCGTCATTTATATTATTACAATATTATTTATATTATTATCGACATTATTCACGAATTATTACGATATTATTATTGCATTCTCATAATACTCTTATAATATTATATCTATCTTGGAAAACTCTTAATTTTTAATTGAGGTTTATAATGACCGTAAATGCCGACGTAATTGATGAACTTCGAGAGATCGTGGGGAAACGTGTTTCTGTCTCTCCTTCGGAACTTTACTGTTACTCTTCTGATGCTTCTCAGGTCAGGGGCCTGCCCGATTATGTGCTGCGTCCCCTGAATACCGAAGAGGTCAGTCGGATTGTCAGGCTGGCCTATGAACGTGAAATCCCGGTAACCGTCAGGGGAGCGGGGACCGGGCTTGCGGGTGGGGCCGTGCCTGTTAAAGGGGGCATCGTCCTTGACATGTCCGGGATGGACCGTATAGTCGAGCTTGACATTGACAACATTCAGGTAGTTGTGGAGCCCGGGGTCATCCAGGACAAACTCAATGAAGCTTTGAAACCTCTGGGTTTCTTTTTCCCTCCCAACCCCGGAAGTTCCGCAATGTGTACTATCGGGGGCATGATCGCCTACAACGCAAGCGGTATGCGCTGTGTCAAGTACGGGACCACAAGGAACTACGTCCGGGACCTGGAAGTCGTGCTTGCGGACGGAAAAGTCATCCATACCGGCTCCAGAATGCTCAAATCCGCGGCAGGCTACGACCTGACTCAGCTTATGGTGGGCTCGGAAGGTACACTCGGGATCATAACGAAAGCAAGCCTGAAAATAGCCCCCCTCCCGAAGACCCGGAAACTGGTCATGGCGGCTTTTGAAAGTGCCGAACTTGCGGGAAAGGCGGTCGTTAAGACCTTTTCAAGTGGGGTCGTCCCCTCGGCCTGTGAGATCCTGGACAGGGTCTCCCTCAAGGTCCTGAAACGCTACGACCCGAACCTTGTACTCCCTGCGGAAGGAGACGTTATCCTTTTTGAGGTGGACGGGACGGAAAACTCGGCCCGGGAAGCCGCAGCTCAGGTCATGGAAGTCTGTTCCGGGCTTGCCCTAACTCTCAAACTTGCGGAAAGTGAAGAGGAAATGACAAAGATCTGGGCAGCCCGCAGGCTTGTGGGAGCAGCTGTTTCCCGGCTCGACCCGACCAAGAGCCGGATCTATGTAGGAGAAGATGTCGGGGTCCCTATGAAGCAGATCCCGAAACTCCTTGAAAAGGTGCAGGAAATCTCCGAGGAATTCGAGCTTCCTGCCATGAAGTACGGGCACATCGGGGATGGAAACCTTCATGTGGCCCTTTTCATTGATGTTCTGAAAGAGGACGAGTGGGCTCGCCTTAATGCTGCGGCCGACAAAATCCACAGGACCGCAATCGAACTTGGCGGGACTGTCAGTTCCGAACACGGGGTGGGTGCGGCCAGGGGCCAGTATATGGAACTCCAGTGGGGCCCGGCTTTTGGGGTCATGCGTACGATAAAGAATGCCCTCGATCCGAAAGGGATTTTGAATCCCGGGAAACTGGGGTTGTGATAGCATGAAAAACGGTGAAAAAAAAGAAATGAAGCAGGTAAAAACTGGGAAAAAAGAATCCGGAAAAAAAGAATCCGGAAAAAAAATCGAAGCACAGGGTAAAAATCAGATCAAAAAACAGTCCTTTGAAGTTGACCAGAGGTCCGTTTACAAATGCGTGCAGTGCGGGACCTGCCGTTCGGTCTGCCCTGTCTTTGAGGTGGTGGGCTGGGAATCGGCCAATACCAGGGGCCGTATGCTGATTATCAAAAGCCTGCTTGAAGGCCGGGATCCTGATTCCGATGTTCTCTCAAGCCTTGCAACCTGCACGACCTGCGGGATCTGTGCCGAAAAATGCCCGGCCGGGGCAAACCCTCCGAAGGTCGTGGAAGCTGCCCGGGCCGAACTTGTAAAACAGGGGGTGGTGGGTGAGGGCCAGGCAAAGCTTAACGCCACCCTCACAAAATTCGGAAACTCTTTCGGAGAAACGAAGAGCAGGTTGCACTGGCTTTCCGAAGCCGAACGCTCGGAAATCCCAAAAAAGGCCGACTATGTCTATTTCGTGGGTTGTTTTGACTCCTACCGCTACCCCGAGTTTGCGAAAAAGACTTTTGAAGTCCTCAGGAAATTCGGAGTAACCCTTCTGCAGGACGAGCGCTGCTGTGCCTCTCCCCTGCTCAGGACAGGGTTTCTGGAAAGTGCCGAAAAGATCATGGAGCACAATCTTGAAGAGCTCCGGAAAACCGGAGCCCATACAATCATCACGGGCTGCGCGGGCTGCTATACCACTCTTAAAAATGACTACCCGGATGAGTTCAGGGTAATAAGTGTCCCTGAGTTCCTGGCCGAGCACCTTGAGGAACTACCTCTGAAGAAACTCGACCTGACCGTGAGCTACCACGACCCCTGTCACCTTGGTCGGCACAATGAGATCTATGACGAGCCGCGCAAAGTTATACGGGCTATCTGCGAACTCAAAGAAATGAAAAATATTCGGGAAAACTCCCGCTGTTGCGGGGGTGGCGGCGGGGTCAGGATAGGTTATCCCGAAATTTCCCTGGACCTTGCAAAAAAGAGGCTTGAGGACGTTCCCGAAGGGGTGGATTACCTGGTCACCTCCTGCCCGCTCTGCGTCCGGAACCTCAGGGACGCAGGTGGGGATGTCGAGGTTCTCGATTTGATCGAACTTGTGGCCCTGGCTCTGGAGTAAATTTAAGGGGTTGAGTTTTTTATTCGGGGATGGTTTTTACCATCTCCGTTTTTTAACCTTTCTATTGGGGTTGAGTTCTTTTTTCTTCTGTTTCAATCTTTGTATTGATATATTTTCATAACTTTTTATACCAATCACAAATTATTCCTATACTCGCATAACTTTTTTATACATCTGGCATCTCTCTTATTTTGTATATGTTTGGTGTATGTCCTGAAAGGTCTTATTCAGGGCTTTGCAGTTCGATGTAATGAACCCTGAAATTAATTTAGTTGATTGCAAAGCCAAACATCTACATCTATGAACATATAAAGAATAAGGAGGGATAAAAATATGGGAGGATGTGAGCCGATTACTTTCCATAACGTAACCCCGGCCGTATTTGACTGTATGAAGAAAAAACTTGAAGGTTATGGAATGAAAATTCCATCCGGAAATTCCGGGGACCTTGAAGGACACGGGGTTAAAGCTCACTTTAACTGGGATGGAGAAAAGAATCTGACTATTAAGGTCAATGAAAAACCCTTTTATGCTTCCTGTGGGACAGTGAGTGGAAAACTGCACGATTTCGTGGTAGATTGTCACGGGTCCTGAAGCAAAAATCGAGTTTAAGCTTCCGGGGCAGCATATGTCCGAAACTTCAGGTAATCGTTTAAAGTTCTGATCTGGTGTCCCGGAAATTCAAGCTCATTGTGATCCTCTTTTTTTCCTTATCAAACAGTTCCAGGCGTTTCCCACAAGGTCAAGCCTGCCGGTTTTTTCCAGGGCTTCGTACACAAGCTCGTAGTTTTCGGGACTCTTGTAGTGCATGAGGGCCCTTTGCATCGCTTTTTCTTTCTTTCCGTGGGCAACGAAGACCGGTTTACCGGTAAAGGGGTCAAGGCCCGTATAATACATGCAGGTCGAAACTGTCATGGGAGTCGGGGTAAAGTCCTGTACCTGTTCGGTGTATCCGCCGCAGTCGCGTATGTACTCGGCCATCTCGATCATGTCTTTGAGGGTGCAGCCCGGATGGCTTGACATCAGGTAATTCACTATATACTGCTTTTTCCCGCATTTTTTGTTGAGCGCTTCAAACTTTTCACAGAAGGTTTCGTAGACTTCTTTTCCAGGTTTGCACATTGCAGCCGTAACACTCTTCGAGAAATGTTCGGGGGCTATTCTGAGCTGTCCGCTGATGTGGTGAGCGCAGAGTTCCTCCAGGTATTCCTCGTCTTTGAGGGCCAGGTCGTAGCGGACCCCGTAGCCTGTAAAGACCTTTTTCACTCCGGGTAAGTTCCGGAGCTTACGGAGGAGTTCGAGCAATTTTTTATGGCTTGTATCAAGGCCGGAGCAGATACCGGGGTTGAGGCAGGCCCTGTCAAGACAGGCACCCTTTTTCTCCCAGGTCTTACATTCCAGGCCGTACATATTGGCTGTGGGCCCCCCAACCCCGTTGATGATGCCCCGGAAGTCCGGCTTTTCCGTAAGTTTTTCAGCTTCCCGAAGGATGGACTCCGGGCTCCGGCTCGCTATCGCACGGCCCTGGTGCTGGGTGATGGAGCAGAAGGAGCAGCCTCCAAAGCAGCCTCTGTGAGTGGTCAGGGAGAACTTTACCATCTCCAGGGCAGGCACGGCTTCCCTGTAGGAAGGGTGGGCCTCGCCTGTGAAGGGGAGTTCATAGACGTGGTCAAGTTCCTCTTCGCTCAGGGGTCGCATGGGCCTGTTCTGCACGATTACGGTTTTCGGATGGGGCTGGACCACGGCTTTTCCGGTGACCGGGTTCTGCTCCATAAAGTACATGCGGAAGGCTTTTGCAAAGGCTGTTTTATCGTCGGAGACTTCGGAAAAGGTGGGGATTTCCACACAGTTTTCGGGGAAAGGGTCGTTTTCGGTCTTTTTTGTCTTCCATTCCTTAATCTCCATTTTCCAGGTCGTGCCGGGGATGTCCCGGATTTCTCTGATGTCTTCCCCGGCCTGCAGCCGTTTAGCTATTTCCACAATCTGGAGTTCTCCCATGCCGTAGACCAGAAGGGAAGCCGGGGCGTCCGCTAAAAGGGACTGCCTTACCTTATTCGAGAGGTAGTCATAGTGGGCAAAACGTCTTAAGGAAGCTTCGATTCCTCCGAGCACTATGGGCACATCCGGGTAGGCTTCCTTTATCCGGTTTGCGTAGATGATGGTTGCCCTGTTGGGGCGGAGGCCTGTTTTTCCTCCCGGGGAGTAGGCGTCCTTTTCCCTGGGTTTGAGGCCCGCGGTAAGGTTGCTGACCATTGAGTCCGTGTTGCCTGCGCTTACGGAAAAAAAGAGTTTTGGTCGGCCCAGTTTTTTGAAATCCTCAGGAGAATCCCAGCGGGGCTGGGTAATGATTCCTACCCGAAAGCCCGCATCTTCCAGAACTCTGCCGATAATAGCGGTTCCGAAACTGGAGTGGTCCACGTAGGCGTCTCCGCTTATCAGGATAATGTCAAACTCATTCCAGCCCCGGGTTTTTGCGTCCTCCGGGCTCATGGGCAGGAATTCCGGGGCCGGGACTCGGGCAGAATTTTTTCCCATTTTTGCCTGTTTTCCTTTCCCTGCCGCAGCCTTCTCATTTTTGTCTGTTTTCCTTTTCCTGCCGCAGCTTTCCCTCTTATCTCTTGCCTCTTCTACCCTTTTTTCCCTTGTTTTTTCTATTTTTCCTGGCTCTCGCTTTCCTGTTTCCCTTGCTTTCCCTGCAGCAGAGGGTTCGGGTTTCCTGTGGAATTCTCTTTCTGATTTTCTCTCAGTTTCTCTTTCTGGTCCGGTCATGCTCTGAGTACTCTCTTCCCGTTTTTTCTCTTTTGATTTATTTCTGTTATCTGTTTATTTCTGTTATCTGTTTATTTCTGTTATCTGTTTATTTCT
>JAQVBP010000035.1:0-4111 GCA_028690255.1 Methanosarcinaceae archaeon | reverse complement strand
TTTATTTCTGTTATCTGTTTATTTCTGTTATCTGTTTATTTCTGTTATCTGTTTATTTCTTTTCCCTTCAAAAAACGCCGCTCATTGCCTTTAACATCCGGTAGGAAGCCATGACCTGTTTGTTCCCGTCGCTGTCCGTGGGGCCTCCGTGTCCCGGGTAGAGTTTTTTAACATCAAGTTTGGTGAGCTTTTCCACGGATCCGAGCATCTTTTCTGGTTCGCAGCCGTCAAAGTCCGTCCTCCCGGTTCCCCCTCCGGCAAAAACGGTGTCTCCGGAAAAGAGGCTCTTTGAAATGGGTTCGTAAAGGCAGATACTGCCTCTTGAATGGCCCGGGGTGTGAATGACCTCCAGAATTTCTCCGTTTCCAATGGGGATTCTGTCCCCTTCCTTGTAGCTGATGGTGGGCTTTACGGTGGGGGCTCTTTCTCCGAAGAGCAGGGACACGCTTAACCGGTCGTCGTTTACGGCATCGAAGTCGGCTTTATGGATGCCCACCCCGGCTCCGCTCTTTTCCACAATTCCGGCGGCTCCGGCTGCGTGGTCGTGGTGGCAGTGAGTAAGGATAATTAGTTCAAGGTCGCTGATTTCTATGTATTTTTCCAGTTCCCTGAGAACCAGATTTCCGTTCATGCCTGCGTCTATCAGAACCTTTTTGTTTACGAGATAGACACTGGAATCGTAAGCTGTGGGGCAGATATACTGAACTTCCACGGTTTTTTCTCCCTTTTCAGTTTTTGACTTTCAGTTTTTGACTTTCAGTTTTTGACTTTCAGTTTTTGACTTTCAGTTTTTGACTTTCAGTTTTTGACTTTCAGTTTTTGACTTTCAGTTTTTGACTTTCAGTTTTTGACTTTCGGGTTTTTAATTGATTTTTAAAATTCGTCAGGTTTAAAAAAAATTATTAAATTTTAAAAACCCTGCGTGTGTTCTTTGTGACCGCTTTTGCAACTTCTGAAGGGTCCGTTTTCTTTATTTCTGCAACAACCGGGATTGAGTCCGCAACATATGCCGGTTCGTTTCTTCCCCTGCGCGGGGACAGGTATGGGCTGTCGGTTTCAAGGAGCAGGTTTTCTAAAGGTACTTCGGCTGCGAGTTTCCGGTGGCATTCTGAAAAACAGACGAGAGTTGCCAGGGAAATGTAGTACCCTGCATCCACTATCTCTTTCATGGTCTCAACCGTTCCGCTGTAGCAATGGTATATGACCGTATCGAGGCCCTGCACAAGGGCCAGCACCTCGGGTTCGGCCTGCCTTGCATGCACGACCAGGGGTTTTTCAAGCTCTTTTGCAAGCTCGATTACTTTCTTGAAAGAGGCTTCCTGCCGGGCTTTTTCTTCTTCGTTTTCGCAGTCCTGATAATCAAGGCCCGCTTCCCCTATCCCCACAGCCCTGTCCGCGTTTGCCTCGATCTGGGCAAGTACGGTGTTGATTTCTTCCTCGCTTCCCGTCCTCCCGAGGTCCGGGCTAAGGCCGAGGCATGCGTGAATATCTTCGTGTTTTTCCGCAAGTTCCAGGCTCATAAGGTTGCCTTTTACGGAGATCCCTGAGTTTATCATGCCGATGACTCCGGCTTTACGGGCCCTTTCGATGACTTCGTCTCGATCGCTGTTGAATTTGGAAAAATCGAGGTGACAGTGAGAATCAATGATTGGGTAAGGCATGGTTGGTGTATTCCCTCTCATTTTATAAGAACGCAGCAGAAAATCCCTGAGTCTTTAGCTCAGGGAGGGTTGATAATTGCTGTCCAGAGTTAAAAAACCTTTTTTGAGGCTTAACACGAGAGGAAAATAGCTCTGTGCATCCTTTTTTTGTTTATAAGAATGCAGCAGAAAACCTCTGAGGCTTTAGCTCAGGGGAAGTTAACCGTTTTCGGTCTTTGCCTTTCAGCTTTTCTTTCAGTTGCCTTATTTCTTATAAAGCAGGTTCATGGCGTTTACCAGGGCTTCCACGGAGGCCATGACAATGTCAGGGTTTGCGGATCTGGCCGTTACGATCCTCCCTTTCTCGTTTTCGAGGCCTATGTACACGTCAGCAAGGGCATCGGCCCCCCCTGTGATGGCATCGATCCTGAACTCCTGAAGTTTGAAGTGGTTCTGTTCTCCAAGGATATCGCGCACGGCTTTGAGAGCTGCGTCCACAGGGCCCACGCCTGTGTTTGCGGCAACCACTTCCCGGCCTTCTATCATTGCTTTGACCACGGCGGTAGGAGTCGTGCGGTTTCCGGTCATTACGGAAACCTCCTTGAGCTTGATCAGTTCTTCTTCGGAACTGGCCTTCCCGAGGACTGCCGAGGCGATCGCATAGAGGTCAACGTCGGTGATCTGTTTGCCTCTGTTTGCGATGTCTTTGATCCTGCAAACGATTTCTTCGAGCTGAGGGTCCGAGGTTTTAATTCCTGCGGAGTCGAGAGACTGCTTGACTGCGTGTTTACCCGTATGCTTGCCAAGGACGATGCGTCGTTTGTGCCCTACCATTTCCGGAGTCATAATGCCCGGCTCAAAGGTGTCTGATTTTTCCAGAACACCCTGGCTGTGAATCCCGGACTCGTGGGAAAAGGCGTTCTGGCCCACAACCGGAGTATTTGGCGGGAGCCTGATTCCGCTGTAGTTTTCAACCAGCTTTGAGGTCTCAACCAGGTATTCGGTCCGTATGTTTGACTTTGCCCCGTAGATTGCCGTAAGTCCCATCACCGTCTGGGAAAGGTCGGCGTTACCTGCCCTTTCTCCGATCCCGTTTATTGTCACCTGGACCTGGGATGCCCCGGCTTCCACGGCCATTAGACTGTTCGCAACCGCAAGCCCGAAGTCATTGTGGCAGTGCACGTCGATGGGAATTGTGATTTCGGCTGCAATGTCTTTTGTTATCCTGTACATCCCCGAAGGAGACATCACTCCTACCGTGTCGGGCACGTTGATGATGTCGCATCCTGCTTCCTGAACGGCTTTGAAGACCTCTACTAGATAGGATGGCTCGGTCCTCGTGGCGTCCATTGCGGAAAACATGCATTTGAGTCCATGCTCTTTGATGTACTCAACGGCGTCCACGGCCAGTTCGATTACTTCTTCCCGGCTCTTTCTTATAGTGTGGATCCGCTGCACGTCCGAGGTCGGGACGAAGGTATGCACAAGTCCAACATCACTTTCAAAACAGGCGTCGATATCTTTTTTCAGTACGCGGGAAAGCCCGCAAACCACCGTGTCAAGGCCGGCATTTGATATCGATTTTACGGATTCTTTGTCTCCTTCGGAAGAGATGGGGAATCCGGCTTCCATTATGTCCACCCCCAGTTTATCCAGCTGGTAAGCAATATCCAGCTTCTGCTCAAAAGTGAGCGATACTCCTGGGGTTTGTTCTCCGTCACGCAGTGTCGTGTCAAAAACGCTAATCTTTTTATTTTTCATCGAATCGATATAAAAATCGATCCCTTCTTTCTGCTTCAATAGGCATAATAACCACTTACAAGGATGTATGGTCCTGCTATATAAAACAGCACGTCACTCATATATCTATATTTTTTCCAGATGTCCTGTACCGGTTTATCCATAAACTATATATATAAGATAATCCCTTCTAGGATTGCTTCTCGGAGCACTGCGGGATCGGCAATCCGGTGAAGCTATCTGAAAAACGATAAATTAATACTCGATCCAAATCATGGAGTTCGAAAGTATCTCTTTTGGATTCTTTTTCATACGAGGATGCCAGCAAGGTACACATTTAAATCTTTTCTCCTATGAGAAGGTTTATATATCATGTGGTTCTTTTATGGAATCCCTCACATGCAGTTAATGTGTGTGGGTGCAAATCTATGTAAATAACTGAGTTCGAAAGTATCTCTTTTGAATTCTTATCATACGAGGATGCCAGCAAGGTACACATTTAAATCTTTTCTCCTATGAGAAGGTTTATATATCATGTGGTTCTTTTATGGAATCCCTCACATGCAGTTAATGTGTGTGGGTACAACATCTCTGTTATCATTTCATGGGGACAGGAGTTTTTTCTGTCCGACATTGGATCTGTAGGTTCGGTTAATTCTGGTCGGTAGGTATTCTATCTATCAATCTGGATTGTCCGAATCGGGCCATCTTAGTGCAGGAAAGTGTTTTTC
>JAQVBP010000190.1 GCA_028690255.1 Methanosarcinaceae archaeon | reverse complement strand
GTCAGCGTATTTTAAAAAGCGTTCAGGATCAAGGTTTTTAGCAAGAATTGAACCGCCTAAGGATAGTACTATGAGCATTGTGATCTGTAAGCATTAAGATACTTTGTTTTTAAAATTATCGCTCTCCCAAAACTACCTGCCCCTTTTTTTCCAGGGTCCGTTTCTTTGGCAGTTTTCTTAACCACTTTTTGGAAAACATTTCTCGAAGAGAAGCTTCAAAGGAGGCCGGGAATGAGGGGACATAGCTACATTGACATTTAATTCATGAATATAAAAAACGAGTACATGGGAGGACATTTAATGCTGAGGCAAATTTAGTCAAGCTTGAGAAGAGGGTTGGAACTTAATAATTCCCTACAGACTGAAAGGTAAGGTTTCAAAAGAGACCGGACCCACTTCACAAGGTTTATTAAAAGTAAACTGTTAATATATGATAATGTTCTACTGAGAACGAAAGCGAAAAAACGGAGGGAAGAACATGGAACTGAACAGCAACATGCTGTTGTTTCAGGCGGCGGATGATGCCTGGAACGCACAGAACCATAAAGACTTTCGCGAATCTGCATGCGAAAGACGTCATCGTTCATGCTCCGGCGCAGCCCGACCAGATCGGATTGGAGGCTCACACCGAGTTTGCGCTCAACTTCTTCGAGAAGTTTCCCGACCAGCATGTCGAAAACGGGCCTTATAAGGTCTTCTTCACCTCGGGCGAAAATCTGGGGGTAAGAGTACATGGACAGAAAAAAGCTGATTAAACTATCGGGCCTGAATTTAGGCATTGCCGTAGCCAACATAATTACCTTTTCTCCAAGATTGATCGGCTTGGGGTTGTTCGGGGTCAGTGCATTGGAAACAGCCCTTGGCATCACATTCATCTTCTTAAGCGGCGCCGGGTTAATCTACAGCAATTATGAGCTCCTTACCGGACCGGAGAAAGTAGTTCAAGCCAATAAAATCTGGACGGTGGAAGATTATATTGAAGCACTGAATATTCACCGGGGGCTCGAAACATTCGAAAAAACAGTTGACTTACTGCTCGATCAGATTGAGCGGCTGCAGAAAAAGAATAAAACTATCCGGGAGATCCTTCTGCAGATCTTCAGTGCCCCAGAGATGAGCTACAAGAAATTTGATGCGGTCATCGCCGAGGTGGAGAAGATATTCTTTATGAATATCCGCAGCATCCTCAATAAATTGGATGCATTCGATGAAGAAGACTACAATTTCATTAGAAAGAAATACGAAGACGGGGCTTTTTCGCAGCAATTTATGGAAGAAAAGTTAAAAGTTTTTAATGAGTATATCAATTTTGTGAAAGCTGCCACTGAAGATAATGAGCAGATCCTGCTAAAGCTTGATAAGTTGTTGCTGGAGATCTCAGGCTTAAACAGCGTAGAAAGTGGCCAACTGGAACAAATGGCCGGCATGATCGAGATCGATAATCTGATAAAGCAGGCAAAATACTATAAGAACTGAAGAGGGAGGCATCGGCATGCCGAACGAAAACAACAAAAAAGTAATTATGAAGATAATCGGAGCAGCAGTTTTAGTATTTATCTTAGTTTATCTGGCGATTACTGTAATCGGACCTGATGAGAGGTCCCTGGATGACGTCATTAAAGACATCAATGTGAATACAGTCCCGCATCCTATGGGCCATGTTGTCGTTTCCCCGGACCTGAATGCCTCCCTGGCTGAAGACTTGCCTGAAATCTCCAAATACCCGCCGCAGGTTAATAACAGCACCCCCACCTACATCGAAATATTCTCCTCAACGGAAAAAGCTGGCAGCGGGGCTGATGGCTGGCTGACGGAAGTGGCCGGAGCCTTCAATCGCGCGGCAATAACGATTGACGGCAAACAGGTATCGGTAAGGCTCAGAGGAATCCCCTCCGGGGAAGCCGCCGATTATATTACTTCCGGGAAGTATTTGCCGGATGCCTATACGCCGTCCAATGAGCTCTGGGGCGAGATGATCAACTCCAAAGGGGTTAAAGCCGGGTTAGTGCAAAAAAGACTTGCCGGTAATGTGGCCGGGGTCCTGCTCACTAAATCCAAGAAAGACGAGCTGGTAAACAAACACGGGGCAATCAATACAAAAACGATTACCGATGCTGTCGCGAACAGGGAACTGGCGATGGGATACACAAATCCTTTTGCCAGTTCAACCGGGCTGAACTTCCTGATCTCAACTTTATACACCTTTGACAGCAGCAACTTATTGAGCGACAAAGCAAAAGCCGGATTTGAGGGCTTCCAGACCAATATTCCCCTGGTTGCCTATACTACTCTGCAAATGAGGGAATCTGCCAGATCAGGTGTTCTGGACGGTTTTGTCCTGGAATACCAGACCTATGTGAATACACCGGATATCGGGTACTACGAATTCACTCCCTTCGGGTTCAGACATGACAGCCCGATGTATGCGATCGGCGAACTCCCGGCAGAGAAAATGAAAATCCTGAACGAATTCGTTGAATTCTCCCAGCAGAAAAAGTACCAGAACCTGGCTACCGAGTATGGTTTTAACGATTTTAATGAATACCGGTCCGAAACCGGACCTGTCGGCGGCGATGTGATTCTCCAGGCCCAGAAGCTCTGGAAAGAAAAGAAAAAACCTATTTGCACAGTATTTGTGGCCGATGTCTCCGGCAGCATGATGGGCGAGCCGCTGAACAATTTGAAAGATTCATTGCTCAGAGGGCAGTACTACATAGGCGAGGACAATATGATTGGTCTGGTAT
Source organism: Methanosarcinaceae archaeon (assembly GCA_028690255.1). Lineage (GTDB taxonomy): Archaea > Halobacteriota > Methanosarcinia > Methanosarcinales > Methanosarcinaceae > JAQVBP01. The sequence continues at coordinate 2,040 of JAQVBP010000190.1, read as the reverse complement.
CATATTCCAGTGATGTCAATATCGATCTGCCGATTGCCAAATTCGATCTGAACCAGAGAGCCTCGTTTGTAGGAGCGGTTAATGATTTGCAGGCAGGCGGCGGCACGGCAACCTTCGATGGGCTTGCTGTCGCCATGAAGATGATCGAGGACCAGCGGGCTGCAGATCCCAATCTGAGATCGATTATCTTCGTCCTCAGCGACGGCGAGACCAATGAAGGCCATTCGCTGAACGATATTAAAGACATCGTGGAAGATTCTGGAATACCCGTATACACAATTGGCTATAATGCAAATCTTCCGGCCCTGCAGGCTATCTCCAGCATCAATGAGGCTGCCAGCATTAACGCCGATACCGATGACGTTGTTTATAAGCTGGGCAATCTGTTCAATGCTGAAATGTAAATACGGGAGGGGCTAAGATGGCTTTTACTATGGAAGTGCCAGATGAAGCGGCGGTCAAGAGTGAGGTAGAGGAGCAAGTCAAACCGGCATCGGAGGACGTAGCCCAGCTTCAGGCAGTAGCGGAGAAAAATGTTGCGGAAATTCTAACCCTGGATATCGATGAATTTACCAAAAAGAAGTATATCCTCCAGTCGATCGAGTCTTTTGGGACTGCCTCGATGAAAAGCTCTGCAACTAAAAATTCTTTGCTGCAGGTGACAGTCGGAACCCTGTCCAAAGACGGCGATGAAAGCGGGGTTGTGGCAAAAAGTTTAATGGGTTTGAACCGGGAATTAAAAGACCTGGACCCCAGCCTGGTTGATTTCACCAGGACCGGCATTTTCAGCAAGCTGTTCAACCCGGTCAGGGACTATTTTGCAAGATACCAGAAAGCAGATTCGGCGATTGCGGATATCATTGTCTCTCTGGACAAAGGGAAAACAATTCTGAAAAACGATAATACTACTCTGGAGATCGAACAGCAGGCATTGCGCAATTTGACTAAAAAGCTGATGAAAGAGATCCAGCTCGGCACCCTGATGGACAAATCGATTGAAATGCAAATCGAAACGGCCAGAGCCAAGAACGAAGACCCGGAAAAAGTTAAATTTGTCACCGAAGAAGTCTTATTTCCGCTGCGGCAGCGGATTATGGATATGCAGCAGATGATCGTCGTCAATCAGCAGGGCGTAATGGCGACAGAGCTTGTGATCAGAAATAATAAGGAACTGATGCGCGGGGTAGAAAGGGCCAAAAATGTGACGATTTCCGCTTTGCAGACCTCAGTGATGGTTGCCGGCGCCCTCTATAACCAGAAGATTGTCCTTAAGAAGATTCAAATGCTCAATGAGACCACGAATAATATCATCAGCAGCACCTCGCAAATGCTGAAGGAACATGGGGTGGAAATCCAGAAACAATCAATGGAAACCAATATTTCTGTCGAGACGCTGAAGACTGCCTTTGCCGATGTCATGGAAGCGCTGGATTCCATCAGCACCTATAAGCAGGAAGCTCTGCCCAAAATGCGGGATACTATCAATCAGTTCAAGGAATTGGCCTCCAAAAGCGAAGAACGGATTCAGCAGCTGGAGAAGGGCCATAAACTGGAGCCGTAGGTCAACCACCCGCCACTAAACAGGCTGTCCGACAATTCAATTTCAAGACGTGAACTACCGCTCGGCTAAAGACCGACCGGCTTCCTGCTTCATACCCCGGAGCAACCTCCACCAGTCCACAGGCTCTTCCCGCCGTTCCGGCGGTGATTAATTTATAGTTCACTTTTGTTTGGCTATTTTCCAGTTACACTGGAAATCCCACAAATATCCAATTTGTGCGATCGCAAAAGTGAGTAAGATTAAAATGCATTATTAATATATTAACGTTTTGAAAACCATTTATTGGAAAGTGGACGCTTATATCCCCTGAGCTAAAGACTCAGGGGTTTTACGCTTCATTCTATAAACAGGTAACAGTAGTTCCGATTAAGTAAAGTTCCGAACGTATATTATTAGATAAGTTTGAGCCACTTCTTCAAAAAGTATGCGGTAATCTTCAAAAAGTATGCGGTAATCTCCAAAAAGATTCAAATCTCAAT
>JAQVBP010000189.1 GCA_028690255.1 Methanosarcinaceae archaeon | reverse complement strand
TTTCAATACTTCCCCATTGCCTTTGCAATCGCCCTGTGGACTCCGTGGATGCTGAAACCTTTTCCCAGATACAGCATGGGGCAGCGGCCTGTCATATATTCGAGGCTGAGTTCCTGACAGGCATCTACGGCTTTTTCGGTTTCGGTATTCCAGTGGAACCAGATTTTGTTTATGCCTTTTTCTTTTAAAAGCGGGATCAGGGGGGCAGGTTCACTTTTAGTTATGCCGATTATGGCTCTGTTGACTCCCAGGGGCAGGTCTGAGACGTTTTTCAGGGAATCGGGGGCCGGGGAATCCGAGAGGTCCACTACATAGACATTTTTTCCCCGGGCCTTGAGTTCGGAGGCAGCCCATTTTATGGCGGGTTTTGTGTTGTCTGTTACGATTACAAAAGATTTTGCAGTCCAGTATTCTTCTCCGTCGGCTGTCCCTGTTTCTATCATGAATACACCTGAATAATTATTTGTAGGGCCTTCTATAAATATTCCGGGGTCTCCCACCCTCCTGAAAGGCTTATTAATCGGACGCATGAAAATAAAGTTCATGGAAATCAGGGTGCTCGGCAGCGAGTCTTTTGGAGCGAGGTCGCTTGCCTGTTTTGTGAAAACCGGGCGGCAGCGGGTTTTAATCGATCCGGGCGTGGCCCTTGCCAGGCTCCGGTCCGGCCGGCCCCCCCATCCTCTGGAAATTGCCGCGGCTTTCCGGATAAAGGCCCGAATCCTTTCCCTCTTCGGGGCCGCAACGGACGTTGTTATCAGCCACTATCACGGGGACCACATACCAATGCCTGTTGCGGACCCCTACCAGCTTTCAACCAGAGAACTCCCTGAGCTGGAAAAAAACGTCAGGTTCTGGGGCAAGGGGCCGGAAAAAATCTCAGGTTTGTCTCTCCGGCGGAGAAATGAACTTGCCCGCTGCCTGGGAAGGGTCCCGTTTCCGGCAAGCGAAGGGGAAGAGTTCGGAGCCCTGGCATTTTCCGCCCCTGTCCCGCACGGGGCCGGGAATACGGGGTTCGGGACGGTAATGATGACCCTTGTCCGGGAAGGAAAAGAACGCTTTGTCCATGCCTCGGATATCCAGCTCCTTGACAGGGAGACCGTGCTTACCGTTCTCGAATGGAACCCTACGATTGTCCTTGCCTCCGGGCCCCCTCTCTATATAGCTCACAAAGTCCCCGGAGTCGGGAAAATTGCCCGGGAAAACGCAAAACTCCTGGCCGAAAACGTGGACACCCTTGTTCTGGACCACCACCTGCTCCGTTCCTTTTCAGGCTACGCCTGGCTTAAGGACCTTGCCCGGGAGTCGGAAAGCAACGTACTCTGCGCGGCCGCCTTCATGGGAAAAAAGCCCGAACTTCTGGAGGCCGGGAGAGAAAGCCTCTACAACCCGGATTCCGCTTAGGGATCAGAAAGCGGACTGAAAATTCAAAAGCGGACCTGGAAGAAAAAGGCTTTGCCGGAGCCTGGGGACGAGACCCTGCCCACGGAAGGCCTACCTGCATTTTGTGCCGAAGACCTGCCCGGGTATTGCAGGGACTTTCCAGCTCCTGGAAGAAATCATAAAAGGGCTTTATCCCTCTTTCTTATTTCGAAGAATCCGAAAAAAAGTCAGATTTCAGAGGGCTTTCCGGAAAGTTAAGCGGGAAGTTCAGTGATTTCTTCAGAATTATATCTGATATGTTCAAATAGGTCTTCTCCCCAGAGAAGGGCGCTCTGATCGAAACTCACCACGTAGCTGCGGTCAAACATCCCTTTTTTCGGGTAAAAGGCGATTGCCGCAATAATGTCCGTTGCCAGGACGGTAGGAAGGGGGGCGGGCTCTTTACAGAGGTACATTTTCGTATTATCAAGCCTGAGGAAAGCTTCGATTTCAGGCCGGAAATCACATACTACTCTTTCCATAAACATTTTATTCACAATAAGCGTGATTTTCCTGCCGTCCCGGGCGGTTCCCAGAATATGGGGCGGCAAAAGGGGATGGAAATAAGAAATAAAGGCTTTAATTTCTTTTGAACTTATCAAAGATTGAGAAAAGCTCGGGATGAGCATAAAATGGTTGCATCTGTCAGGTTCGGAGATCTTGTATTTTCCAAGTTCCCCTATACGCTGTAAAAAGGAAGGGGGAATTGATTTCAGGTCTCTGCTTGCCCAGTAATCTTCATTTTCTTCAAAGACCTGTATGGTATTTAAGAGGGGGGGAAGTTTTTCAACTATGACTATTCCGATTTCAGATAGCCTGTAAAGGTTATCTTCCCGGACAACCAGGTGGTTTTCCCTGAGTTTCTTAAGCTGGGGCTGGATCGAGGTTTCACTTTCGTTAAGGTTTTTCCTGAGAGTTTCGACGCTTTTGGGTCCCTTCTCTTTAAGGAGAAGGAGAATATTTTTTCTTTTTTCAGAGAGAAAAAGTAAATCAAGGAGAGAATTTTTCATTACCATCACCAAAAAGCGAATTTTTTCAACTGATTTGTATATATATTATCCTATATAAAACCCCTCTAATTGAGATTTTAATTGAGATTTTATATATGCACTTATTTTTATTCAGAAGCTATATTTCATAATATTTATATTATAAATTCATTATAAATAGTATTTAATAATACTCTTAATCCTCGTTCTGATTTAAATAACGGATACCTCTGACCTGGCCTGATAACACTGACAACTATTTGGGGGTCTACTTTCATTACCTCTATTTCCTCTCGATTTCCTTTTTCCGTTGTCTCGGGTGAAATATTAAATCCTCAGGAGCCTGACGGAGAGGAAAAAAAACTGTTCCTGGCAATAATTGAAAGATTGATTGATTCTGCGAGCCGGAATTTACTCCCCCATCCGATAAAGGATGTGTTAAAAAGCCTGTCAGGGGAGCCGTTTATAAGGGAAATTGACTGTTCCTGTTTTCCCGGTAGCATGGTCAACAGAGTCAGGATAGAAATAAGGACTCAGGTGATTCACTGGGACGGAAGTCAGTCCCGGAAACTGGGATATGAAAGCCTTGGGGCTTATTCCTGGAACAATTGCAGGCTTACTATTAAAAAAAAGGTAAAGGTCCTGAATTTTACGAATTACCTTATGCTGAACCTCGAAAAACTGAGACAAAACGAACAGGACGGGTTCGGACAAATTGAAAACGAAGGTCTCCTTTACCATGAATTGCTGCACGGGCAGCTTTTGATCGACGCCATGCAGGAAAACCCGGCCTGGCAGAAAAAAGTTTGCAGTCATGATTTTGATTTTGCTCCCGTAGATATGGAACATCGCATTATCTACGACCTCCAGTCCGATTTCATGAAAAAATCGGCCCTTGCCAGGGGATTCGACCTGACCGTAAAAAAAATGGATCTGACTCCCCTAAAGACAAATAATCTTGAGTTTGTACTGGGGGATCTCTCGGAATTAATGGGCCATGGGGATATGACCCTTTTCTACTATGTACCCCCGGGCTGTGGAATCAGCGACCTGGAATTCGAACTTCCAAAAGATGCAGACGGGAATATAGGGAAAAAGGGCCCTATAAAGCTCAAAGGCAGGATTTCCGATAAAAAAGCTGCCGAGAAATGCTATTACTGGGTCCTGAGTTCGTCAGAGCTTCTTCAAAACTCTGAAAAAAAATAAGAGTGGTCAGTGGAAAGCCCGGTTATTATTTTCCCCGGGTTTCCGTGATGTCCTCGATTATACCCTGAAAGTGGGTCGGCACTCCGTTTTCGTCTCTCTGTATGAAAGTTTTTTCCCGAACCCAGCGCACTTCTCCGCTTGCGGTCAAAATTCTGTACTCCTGATAAAATTCTTTTCCCCCTTCTTCACAGTTTTCTTCGAGTTCGAGTTCGACCCGGAGCAGGTCTTCAGGGTGTATGATTTTTCCGTAGAGGACCTGACCGGAGAGGAAGTCCTCCGGAGCATAACCAAACATTTTTACATTTTCGGAGACGTAAAGCGTGGGCCAGTACTTTTTGGCCTTCCAGAAGAAAACAACCAGGGTACTGTTGTTGATTACCGTTTCGAGCACTTTCTGTCTTTCAAGGAGGATATTTTGCTTTTTCAGAAGGGCTTTCTGGCCCTCAAGGGCATCTTTTAGGGCCTGTTCGTTTCGGACCTGTTCGTCTATATCCAGAACGATGCCCTGAAAATGAGTGACATCCCCTATCGCATTGCGCTGTATGAAGGTCTTTTCCTCCACCCAGCGGATTTCCCCTGTGCCTGTCAGAACCCTGTATCGTGTGATAAAGGAGTCAAAGCCCTGTTCACAGCGTCTTGCAAGCTCCGTGCGGACTCTATCGATATCCTCGGAGTGTACAATATTTGCATACATGATCCTGCCGGTCATGAAGTCTTCTGCAGTATATCCAAGCTGCGTTACGTTTTCCGAAACGTATTCTGCAGGCCAGGCTTCTCCCGCCCCCCAGAGATAAACCATGACCGGGCTGTTGTTTATAATGGTTTCCAGGGCCTGCTGCCTTTCCAGAGCCTTATCCAGAGCTTTTTCGGGGTTTTTCCCCCGAAATGGTTGATTTGAACTCATCCCTTTTTCCTCCTATATTTTGGATCTGTTTCCGGGATAATTAATCAGGGTCCCCAACCCATCAATATATTATTAAACACTATATATCATATAATATGTCAAGACATATTATAAGAATTTTATTAAAAAAAGATAGGATGCCCCTGTTAGGAATGATGCGCTGTACAGAAAGTTCGGGCTTGAAAGGCATTATCTCCGGCAGCGTATGATCCCTTCCTCGATAGTTCCGGTTGGCGGAACTGGCAGAGAGGGGGGGATGAAAAAGCCTTTTTTTACTT
>JAQVBP010000188.1:3415-4855 GCA_028690255.1 Methanosarcinaceae archaeon | reverse complement strand
TTTTTTGAAGCATTCTCATTTTTCAGGTAACAGGTATTTCATGTGAACCCCCCTTCTATGCATCCTTCGGGATCAAGGAACGAGATCCTTTCTTCCTGTCCGGGAGTTAAATTTTTGATCCGGGCCCCAAATACTGATTTATAAAAACGGAGTTTACGTTTATGAAATATGATGTAAAAGACAGCACCCTTATCATAGAAGGGGATTTCGAAGCCGTCAGCACGGGTTTAAACGGAGGCCGCAGGCGTGTAAAGTATATTTTTAACAGGCAGGTCCCAAGAACCTTCAACCCTCCTGACCCCGGTCAATATGTAAAAGATGCCGAAACGGTTCTGGGACTCGAAGGGACCTGTTTCGGGCTCCTTACCGCAGTTAATATGGGATACATGCAGGTTATTGAAGACGACTATCTGACCGTTTTTGTAACGGCAGGGGTTAGCAACGGCTCCGAGTTCCGGGCAAAAAATATCGGGACTATTAACATCATTCTCATTTCAAAGGAAAAACTGTCCGAAACTGCCCTTTTCGGAGCCATTATCACGGCCACGGAAGCCAAGGGCCTGGCACTTCTTGAAAATGCTTATAAATTCCTTGGGACTAATACGGATGCCATAATCGTGGCCTATGAAAAGGCCGCGGGATACGAGGGGGCCATAGAAAGCGAACGCAGGCTTGAAATTCCCTATGCGGGTTCGAGCACGGAATTCGGAAAAATGATTACGAAAGCGGTTATTAAAGGGGTAAAGGCGGGACTGGCTCTGCGGGGTGAGTAAATTTAAAAAAGTAAAACTGTGGAATGCGGGCGGTCTTTATAATTTTTACCTGTTTACGCATGGGATAAAGCTGTTCTTTTTTGGATTAATTATGCTTTCAAATTTCAGAACATTGCCTCTACCTATTTAAACACAATTCCAATGTGGGTCCGTAAAACCCGGGGGGGACACTCCTCGAAATTTTAACCATTTTTATCCTTATTGTGGGGTGAAACCTTCCCTCCGCACTGGCATTTTTTATCCATGGCGAGGACCTGGTCAGCAGGCCGGGGAAAAAGTTCAAACGAGAACTTCGCAAATCTTTTTGTAAAAATTAATTATCTGTTTTGTAGCTTCGCTGTCCATGTTTAAATGAAAGGTACGGATCTGCTTTCCGAGAGGTTTTTCAATCACAATTCCAGCTTCGACAAGAGGGAGTATGACTCTTGAGACACTTGAATGGGAAAGGCCCGTTTCCTCGGCAATTCCGGAAAGGTAGGTGGAATCTTTCTGGTGTTCAATCAGGTTTTTAAGAACCGTCATCTGAGCGGTTTTTCCGAATATTTTTTCCAGCGCATCCATTTCTTCATCTCACAAACAAAATTCCAGATTCTATTATATTCTTTTTTATTATATAGCTACTTACTTTCTTTGATATGAGCTTCTCAAATTAAAATGAAAAAGAAAA
>JAQVBP010000188.1:0-3315 GCA_028690255.1 Methanosarcinaceae archaeon | reverse complement strand
AAAAAGATAAAGCCCCCCTTCTCTGAAAAACCCTCAAAATCTGCTTTCTTTATTCTAAGGGGGGTAAGGAAGCGTTTGCCTCCCCCTTCGCTTCAAGTTTCCCGAGGGCTTCGCCAGCAGCCTCCCTGACATGTCGGTACTCGTTTCTGTCCGTACTAAGCTGCCTGAGGGTTTCGGCGGCACGTTTATCTCCGATCTCCCCGAGAGCGGAAACCTCGGCTTGCCTGACCACTCTCTCTCTTTCCGTTTCAAGGGCTTCAAGCAGAGCATCGACAGCTTCCGTAGCCCTGAGTTTTCCAAGGCCCATTGCTGCACTCTGCCTGATCCTGTAATCTTTATCTTCAAGGAGCATGATAAGGGGCTCAACGGCCTCAGTCCCCCCAATCTCAATAAGGGTTTCCGCCATAATTCTCCTTTCAAGCCAGTTCTCTTCAGTTTCAACCCTCTCAGTAAGAGCTTCGACAGCCCGGGGGTCCCCGATCCGACCAAGCGCATAAGCAGCAGCTTTGCGGACAGCAGCGTCTTTATGTCCAAGCAGAGAAATAAGAGGCAGGACAGCTTCTTCATCTCCAAAACTACCAAGAGAATAAATCACCGATATCCTCACATCTTCGTCCCTGTCCTCCAGGGCCCTGATCAGAGGGGTCACGGCTTTTTCCGCTCCGGGAGCTTCCAGATACCCGAAAGTCCCGAGCATATGCGCAGCCTCTTTCCGAACCTCAAGGGCCGGGTCTTCAAGCATTTCGATAAGAGGGGGGATGACAGCCGGGTCTTCTGTATTTCCAAGGGCCTTTACGGCATTGGCCCGGATGATTGGGTCCCTGCTGTCCAGCAGTCCTGTAAGTTTTTCGACGGTCTGATTACTCCTTAAGTTTCCAAAAGCAGACGCAGCGGTATATCCTAGTTCCTCCTCATCAAAGAGTTCCAGAAGGGCCTCAGAAGCCACGGGGTCTCCGAGCTCTCCGAGGGATATTACGACTTCTCTGCGGACATCTTCGTTTTCGTGATCCAGGACTTCAAGGAGGGCGCTTGCGGCTCCCGGGCCTTTAAGCCGCCTGAGGGCAACAACAACCTCCTGGAGGACCACCTCATCATCTTCATACTGCAGGAGGGGGATGAGAAGCCCCGTAGCTTCCGGGGCTTCGAGTATCCCGAGCGCACGGGCCGAACTTCCCCGGACTTCCGGTTCAGGGTCGGAAAGGGCTTTGGAAAGAGCTTCCACGGCACTTTTGTCTCCTATCCTTCCAAGCGCATGAGCCGAACTTCTCCGGACTTCCGGTTCGGGGTCGGAAAGGGCTTCGGAAAGAGCTTCCACGGCTTTCTGGTCTCCTATCCTGCCTATGGCAAAGGCGGAAAGCTCCCGGACATTTGCGTCCCTGTCCCCAAGGGCCTTGATAAGTGAGGGAACGGCAGGTTCTCCGATATCGATAAGTGCGTATACGGCTACCAAACGTGCATCCCCGTCCTCGTTTCCGAGTTCCCGGACGAGGGAATCCACCCGGGCTTCCATCGGGTCCTGCCCAAGACAGCCCGCAGAAAAACCTGTGAATAAAAGGATCAGCAGCAAAAATATTGCATGCCTGCGTGTGAAAATATCAGCTATCTTCATGGATTACCTCCCTCCTCTTCACTTTTCTTTTCACTCTTCTCGACGCTCTCCTCCTCAGTCGGGACCAGAATTTCGGTGGATACTGTCTGTCCTCCCCATTCAGAGCTTACGTTTACACGGAAAACATCTCCTGTCTTTCCCCTTATAACGTTCTGGACCGGCATGTAAGATTCTTCTGAAGTCCCGCTTCGGGTAATTTCAATAAGCGCATAAGGGTAATCCGGCCAGGTCCACAGGGTGGTTTTGTCGTAGTCTCCCACATCATAAACCTCGGAACTCGTAAACACTGTTTCTCCGGTCCTTTCCTCGGTAACACTAAGGTTCGTGCAAACATCTTCCGCCAGACTGGGGCCGTAGTTTATGAGGTAGCCGTAGATCCCGTAAAGTTCAATATCGTTCCCTCTTTCCAGTCCCTTCCAGCTCACCTTTTCATATTCCAGTTTCAGACTGAGTTCCGGAGGCTGGACCTCAACGGTAAGGGAAGCGCTGTCAAGCAGCCTGGAGTCTTCGGAGACCTTTACCTCAAGCTCGTACTCCCCCGGAAGCCGGTAGCCCAGTCGGGCTTTGACGCTGTTGTTTCCAGGAAGAAGCGTAATTGGTTTCTGGAGGGATACAAAATCGACATCCCAGGGGCCGCTGGAGTTCTCGGGAATAATTACCCTTGAGGTCGGGTGGCTTATTCCGTTTTCATCAACAAAGGCATTCTCAACGTCAAGCCAGATATCCACAGGCTCCGGTTCGTTGTTCCGGAGCACTATGTCAAGCTTTCCCGGGGTGCTGGCTCCTATGGGGGGCGCATGCAGGTCCACTATCTCCACGTCAGCTCCGGGCTCTAAGGCCCATAAGAAAACAAGGGCCAGAGCTAAAACAACAACGAAAACAGTTATTAAAGTTTTATTCTTCATCAGGCAATCCCTCCGGACAGTTTCTACCCTTTATCACATCAGCGATTGAGATACAGTTAGTAAGCCCGTACTTTTTTTTTGAAATAATTCCACGTCTCTCCAGGTTTGCAAGTATTCGGGAAACCTTGGCTCTGGAAAAGTTAAGGGAATTTACAAGTTCGTTCTGGAGGATTCTTCCCCCGCTTTCCACTATCAGTTCGACTGCTTTCCGTTCGTCCCCTTCAAGAGCCCTCAAAAGCACAAAGGTAGGGTCAGGCCGGGCTTTCCCGGATTCTGGATCATGTTCCGACATACCGGCCCGCGGTTCAAATTCCTTAAACTGAATCCCTTCCGGATAAAAGGGGGGATTCACCCCGAAAATTATATTGCCAACTACATTTTCAGCTAGATTTCCGGTATCCTGAATCTCTCCTACTCTGAAAAAGGAAGGTCCGAAGAAGGGAAGTCCTGAAGATGCCAGGAGCCTGGACAGGGCCACCCCTCCAAAAAAACCGGAAAAAAGGAGGATGTACGCTTCTTTTACGGTGTATACATAAGGGATGTCAATAACCCTGAAGGTATCCTCCTCAAGCTGTATTACCACCGGGGCGTTTTCAAGCAGTAAATTGACGGCGACTATAGCTGAGATGAGTAACATACCCAAAGCCAGCGTGAGCCTCATTCGTTCTTGCATGATGTCAAAACCTCGTTTGCTGCTCTTTATTATGTATGAAACAAGTGTTAAAATTTTAGTGTAATAGCTCCCTGTAACGTCTCGTAATCCTGCAACCACCCGGGTTTGATTGGGAAAATCCTATTGGG
>JAQVBP010000034.1:17445-23448 GCA_028690255.1 Methanosarcinaceae archaeon | reverse complement strand
TAATAAGATAATTTGTACGTTCCTTTGAGACTGAATGGCTCCAGAGCAGGTACTCAAGCCCTTCGTAATCTTTTTCGGACATCGTTTCCCTCGTTTGTATTTTTTTAAGTAAATCCAGGTCTTTTATAGAATGCAGCGTAAAACCCCGAAGTCTTTAGCTTCGGGGATATAAACGTCCAATTTTCAATATTGGCTTAGTGCCAAAAAATTAATATATTAACGTACTGATTTAGTACCACTCACTTTTGCGATCGCACAAATTGGAAATTTGTGGGATTTCCAGTGTAACTGGAAAATAACCAAGCGAAAGAGAACTATTTAAAGATGCACCGCCGGGACGGCGGGAAGAGCCTGTGGACTCGTGGAGTTTGCTCCGGGGTATGAAGCAGGAAGCCGGTCGGTCTTCAGCCGAGCGGTAGTTCACTACCCCAAACCTGCGTTCTGCAATGTGGTACCTGTGAGCGAAAAACCAGAGGTATCCCGCAACCCCGAGGTACCAGATTACCTTCGCGTAGAGGGGGTTGTGGTGGTCCGCTATTATTATAATCCTCAGCAAGGCTGCGGATACGAGCCCTAGCCAGAAATAGAGCTTGATTACGGAGGTGTCGTATCCGCGGGGAATCTTGAAGTTTTCCTGGGGGGGTTCTATATGTGGCATGTTTAATCCTCCTCGTTAATTTTCTTATCAAGTCTGTTTTTGGGCAATCTTTCAATAAGCCTTTCAATCGCCCTTCGTTATTCCGTTCGGCCCTCGAATTATTTATAGAATGCAGCGTAAAACCCCGAAGTCTTTAGCTTCGGGGATATAAACGTCCACTTTTCAATATTGGCTTAGTGCCAAAAAATTAATATGTTAACGTACCGATTTAGTACCACTCACTTTTGCGATCGCACAAATTGGAAATTTGTGGGATTTCCAGTGTAACTGGAAAATAGCCAAGCAAAAGGAACTAATTAAAGATGCACCGCCGGGACGGTGGGAAGAGCCTGTGGACTCGTGGAGTTTGCTCCGGGGTATGAAGCAGGAAGCCGGTCGGTCTTCAGCCGAGCGGTAGTTCACATGGACCAGGGATATTGAACTATCCTGAAAAAATCAAGAGACGGGAAGAAGGGGCCCTCTTCTGGCAGGAAAAAGGCCCCCTTATTTCTTCGGAATGATGAGAGACGCACCTTTAAAGGGCGTCTTCGTCTCGTTCCCCGGTCCTTATTCTGACAACGGTTTCGACCGGCAGGACGAATATCTTTCCGTCTCCGATTTCTCCTGTGTCCGCAACGTCCCGGATAAGTTCAATGACTTCCTCGACCTGTTTTTCCCGGACCACGAGTTCGATTTTAGTTTTCGGGAGAAGGTCCACGCAGTATTCTCTGCCTCTCCACTGCTGTACTATCCCTTTCTGCTGGCCTCGGCCTTTTACGTCGCTCACGGTTATGCTTATAAAACCAGCCTCTTCGAGGGCGTCTTTTACTTCGTGCAGCTTTGTGGGTTTTATGATTGCTTCGATTTTACGCATTCGGACCACCTCAGTCCTCTCTCATCAGGTACTCGGGGTATGCCCTTATCCCGTGTTCGGCTATGTCCAGGCCCATGATCTCAACTTCTTCGGGCACCCGCAGGCCTATTACTTTGTCGATGAGCTTGAAAATTATAAAAGAGATCCCGAAGCCCCAGATAATACTCAGGAAGACCCCTACAAGCTGGATTGCAAGCAGGCCTGCTCCTCCTCCGTAGAAGAGTCCGGGAACTTCAGCGGTATAGACCGCGTCAGCAAGGATGCCTTTTCCCATCCCGACAGCGAAAAGTCCTACGGAAATCAGGCCCCAGCTCCCGCAGTAGCCGTGTACGGTAACCGCCCCGACCGGGTCGTCCACCTTGAGGACGTTTTCGTTGAACATGACTCCGAAATAGATAATGAAGCCTGCTATGAGTCCAATTACAACGGCTCCCCAGCTCGATACCGAACCACAGGGGGCGGTGATTGCAACCAGGCCTCCGAGCAGACCGTTTGCGGTAAGGGAAGGGTCGGGCTTTCCGGTCTTTGCCCAGGTAATCAGCATAACGATGACTGCCCCTGCGGCTCCGGCTATGAAGGTGTTGGCGACTACCAGGTTCATGTAGGCATCGTTTCCGTCAAGGGTGCTGCCTCCGTTGAACCCTATCCAGCCGAGGGCCAGGATGAGCGTCCCCATGAATGCAAAGGCCAGGTTGTGCCCGGGAATTGCAAGGGCTTTTCCGGCCCTGAACTTTCCTAGCCTTGCCCCGACAATCAGGATTCCTGCAAGAGCCGAGTATCCGCCAATTGAATGTACAACCCCGGACCCTGCAAAGTCGTGGTGAGCTACCCCGATTGCCTGTACGATCGGGCTTGAGGCCCCGGTCAGAAGAGCTTTGTCAGCCCCGCTCCAGACCCAGTGTCCGTAAACAGGGTAAATGAGACCTATCATCAGCACACAGTAAACGAGATAAGCTTTAAAATCCGTCCGCTCAGCCATTGCCCCGGAGACTATTGTAGCGCCCGTTGCTGCAAAGACCATCTGGAAGAACCAGCCGTTCCAGAGCCCGTTATCCCCGCTTAAGAGGAAAAACTGATCGATACCTATAAGGCCGGCAGCATCGGCTCCGTACATAACACCCCAGCCCACGGCCCAGTAGACCAGGATTCCGAGCATGACCGTCATGAAGTTTTTCATGAGGATGTTCGCCGTGTTTTTGCTTCTCGTCAGGCCTATTTCCACAAGTGAAAAACCTGTGTGCATAAAGAACACCAGTGCGCTTGCTACAAGCAACCAGACAAAAGTAAGGGATGTCTGAACGTCCGAAATTGCCAGGGTGTTTTCTTCAACTGTTGCTGCAAAGGCAGGGGAAACAAGTGTCATAAATATTAATGAGGCAAGTAACAAAAGTTTGCCCTTTTTTTCCGGGAATTTCAATTTATCTATCCTCCTACAAGTTATACCGGAAACCGGTAAGTGATGGTTGATGTAATTATATAAATACTTTATGCATAAGGGTGAATCGCAGGCAAATATTATTGTTTTAAAATGAAAATATATTTTGAAAATTCGCCCCCCCGGTCTCTTTGTAATTCAAACCAGAATCCCTATCAAGTCCCTTATTTCCCGTATAAACCGATTTTTGCACCGATTATATTTATATATTTGAGGCCGTACATAATACATCATAATCTATTTTATTGTGTCCTGATCACAAAACCCGGAATTATTATGGAAAAGTTTCTGAAAAATAGAAAAGGCCTGGCCCCTCTACCCGGGAAATTACTTATACTTTTAATCCTCGGCCTCATCTATATTTTAGTTGCCCCGGTACTTTTCGAAGACGGGGAGCAGTACAAATATACTCCCCTTACTAACATGCAGGTAAATGCAATCAATAGCAGTGCTCTGAAAATACAGCATCTGGGAGGTGATTTCCTTGATTTTAATCCTTCCAAAACCCTGATAACCCTGAACTTTGGAGGTGAGGAGCAGCGGCTTGAGGCCTCCGGGCTTAAGATCCTCGGGGTCGGAGATACCGGGTTCCTTTCTTTGAAATCCGAATATGGAAACCCTATTAATGTCGTTCCCGGCACCATAGCTACCTTTAAAGTAACGGATCTCAAAAGCAGAAGGCTGATTTTCGTGCAGCAGGTCTACTTCGGGAAAGAGGCCGGAACCCAGGAAAAGTACCCCTTCCAGCCCGAACTTTCAGGCTCTTATTATTCCGATCCGGAGCAAATGGCCCGGAAAGGACCCATCGAAGATGGGATTTAACTCTTCAGGCGGGAAGAAGGGGTCCCCTTCCTCGATGTTTCTAATTGAAAATTAGAAACTCCTGTTAAACCTATGGTTTAACACTACAGCCGCAGGCTGGCAGGTGGGGGTAGTTCACGGGGCGGTCATGTATCTTGGGTGGGCTTCCCCTTATTTCGAACAGTCTTTTTCGAACAGTCTTTTGTTACCGATTTCTACCATCTCTAATTTTTTGGCCCTGAGCCCTTGCCCCCGGGCCGGGCCCATCCCAGGACAAGAAACATTCGTTTTCGGTTGTGGAGAGGAAAAACTATTAAGATCAGCAGGCTTTTCTCCCTAACTGAGTTTTTCCTGTCGTCGGGATTCAGGCAGGAGTTCCGGCTGGGATTCCAGCGAAGATCCCGGCAGGTAAATGGCCGGATAATGGTAAACTTTTCACAGGGGTAGAGACAATGGAAGTAAAAGACATCATGAACAGGGACGTGGTTTTCTGCAAGCCCGGGGACACGGTCCGTGAAACTGCAAAACTTTTGAAAGAGAATAATATCAGTGGAGCCCCCGTACTTGAGGACGGAAGGCTCGTGGGAATTGTAAGCGAGGGTGATTTACTTAAATTCCTGGTCCTTCCCGAACACGGAGGACTCTGGCTTCCCAGCCCCTTCGAGGTCATAGAGGTCCCTATTCGGGAACTGCTGAGCTGGGAGGACACCAAAAAGGTGCTCTCGGACGTGGGCGCAAAGACTGTTCGGGAAATAATGAAAACTGACGTTTATACCGTATCCCCCGAAGCCTCCGTTGAAGACGCCTCGGAACTGATGGTCAGGCACAGGATCAACAGGCTTCCTGTAGTGGAAGAAGAACGGGTTGTGGGCATTGTTACCCGGGGAGACATTATCCAGGGCCTTGCAAAGCTCTGAGAGGTATTTCGCATGAAGGAAATCGAAGGTGGAATCTGTGCCGTGGCGGGTGTCTCCGCATACGGCGTAAAAGAAGGGAAATACGGGCTTGCCGTCATCCTGGCCGAAGGCCCTGCCGCTGGCATGTTTACGCGGAATAAGATTGTTGCGGCTCCCGTTGTGCTCACAAAAGGACTTCTTGAGACCCGGCCCCGGCTCTCGGCCGTGATCGTAAACAGCGGAAACGCAAACGCCTTTACGGGTGAAGAGGGGCTTAAAGACGCCAGGGCCATGGGCCGGGAACTTGCCGAAACCCTGGACCTTGATCCCGAATCCGTGGGAGTTGCATCGACAGGCGTAATCGGGCACAGGCTTGACCTTTCCCGGATAAAAGGCCAGCTCCCCGGGGTTCTTAAAGGGCTTGAGGCTTCCCCCGCAGGCAGCCTCGCTGCCGCAAAGGCCATCATGACCACGGACACCTTCCAAAAAGAGGTGGCTGTGGAACTCAAGTCCGGTATAAGGATAGGGGGCATTGCCAAGGGTTCCGGTATGATAGAGCCCAATATGGGCACCATGCTCTCTTTCGTCTATACGGACGCGGACGTGCCCGCCGACGTGCTGGAGGCGGCCCTCAGAGAAGCCACGGCCCTGAGCTTTAACATGGTGGTGGTGGACGGGGATACCAGCACGAACGACATGGTTCTCCTCACGGCCACAGGCAAATCCGGGGTCAAACCCTGCATGGAAACTCTCGATGAGTTTCGGGAAGGCCTGACGTACGTGCTGACCACCCTTGCAAAAATGGTTGCTGGAGACGGGGAAGGGGCAACGAAACTGATAGAAGCCAGAGTTAAAGGTGCAAAGACTGCGGAAGACGCAAAACTTGCCGCAAAAGCCATTGTCCGCTCCCCTCTTGTCAAGACAGCAGTCTTCGGAAAAGACCCCAACTGGGGCAGGGTCATTGCCGCTGTCGGCTATTCTGGAGCTGAACTGGATCCGGAAAAGGTTTCCCTTTCCTTTGCAGGCGGAGCCGAAGAAGTCACGCTTGTGGAGTCCGGAAAGGTTTCCGGTTCCTCAGGGAGTCTGGAAAGCCTGAAAAAAGTCATGGAAAGTGAAGAAATCATAATCACGGTGGACCTGGGACTCGGAGAAGAAGCCGCAACAGCCTGGGGCTGCGATTTCAGCTACGATTATGTCAGGATCAATGCCGAATATACGACCTGAACTTTCCTGCTTCACAAGATTATATTAAGGAATGGTAAAAATAAAGTTAAATGAGGATAGAGTCGCGCTCTATTCCTCTTTTCCAGTATTCATTCACTTTCGAGTATTCATTCACTTTCGAGTATTCATTCACTTT
>JAQVBP010000034.1:11354-17345 GCA_028690255.1 Methanosarcinaceae archaeon | reverse complement strand
GAGTATTCATTCACTTTCGAGTATTCATTCACTTTCGAGTATTCATTCACTTTTGAGTATTCATTCACAATCATCCGGATTTCAATCACCCAGGGGGTTTGATTTAGTGGATCTTGAAGAATGGGAACAGCGCCACAGGGAAGCCTTTTACGAAATAAAAGAGAACCTTCCATATCTTGATGGAATGTTCGTAGCCTACAACAGCAATATCGATGCCATCAAGCATTTGACTGCAAGTGACGTGTGTCACCTTCTGGAGCTTTTTGAGGATAATGCGCTTCAGGAAAGAACCGCGGTCTACCCGAGGGAAATAGGGGAACCGCTTGACTTTCTCGCAAGGCTTGTGCTTTCCATGCGGGAAGGAAAAGCTGCCGAGGTCCCCACGTACACGGCCGACATCCACGCCTGGCTTAAGGAAAACCTGGGGTTCGACTACGCGCGAATGGGAGGGCAGGCCGGGATTATCACCAACCTCCTGGCAAGGCTCGGGCTGAATAAAGTGGTGGCTTACGTCCCCTGGCTCTCGGAAGAACAGGCGGAATACTTTGCGAAATCAAAAAACCTCCTGCACCCGAAAATCGAAGGGCGCAAACTCGTCCTGAAACACCCGACAGAAGCTTTCAGGCCGGATATCGAGTCCAAAGTCAACTGGATCCTCGAATACTCAAAAGGGCTTCCGGTGGACTGCGCAGGGGAAAAGTTCACGGTCCCCAGAGATAACCGGCTGATTATCTCTTCCAGGCCGAAATGGCTGCGTCTGGACATGGCCCGGGAACTCTACGAACAACTCGACTCAATCGGGCCGCTTGACGGGGCGATACTTTCAGGGTACCAGATGATTAAGGAAGAGTACGAGGACGGGTCCACGTATAAAGACTACGTGAAAAATTCCGTAAAGGTCATTGAAAAACTCAGGGCCCTTAACCCGGAGTTTCGCATCCACGTCGAGCTGACCTCCATACAGAACCGGCTTATCAGGAGAACCATTCTGGAAGACATCGTCGCGGGACATGTTCATTCCCTGGGCCTTGACACAGTGGAGGTTGCAAACGCCCTGAACGTGCTGGGGTACGAGGAACTTTCTTATGCCGTTATACAGAAAGGGGAAAACGGAATCATTGCCCTTTACCAGGGAGCCATCCGGCTTCTCCACGACCTTTCCCTTGAAAGGGTTCACGTGCACTGCCTGGGCTTTTACATCTGTGTGCTTGCCAAAGGCCACCCCCTGACGTTAAAGGAGCACAGGGACGCCCTGCTCTTTTCCTCCACCCTTGCGGCCACCCAGGCCCTGCAGGGAAAGGTCCTGGGCCTGGAGGACATCGAAGCGAGTCTGAAAGTCCCGGTCTCCGAAAAAGGGCTTGAGGACCTTGATAACTTCAGGCTCTACTGTGTGGGCAGGAAGTTGTGCACCCCGGAGGAATTCGAGTACGGCTACGTCTACGGCAGCGACCATGACGCCGTTATTATCCCCTCGAAAGTGGTAAGCCAGCCAAAGGCCACCGTCGGGATAGGGGACGCTATTTCCGCAGGGGCCTTTACGGGTATGCTGGCTCTGATAAAACGGAACATGGTGGGGAAGGCAGGGGCTTCCGGAAGAAAAGAAGAAGTCTCAACTCCCTCCTCGGCTTCCGGGCCCTGATATCCGGGATATTTTTCAGGTTCTGTTAAAGCTTCACTTCCGCTTACGATTAAAACGAAAAAGGATCTGGTCTTGTGAATATACTCTGTGGCTACAACGTAAACATTGACTCGGTTTACAGGATTAGCGGAGCCGAGTTTACCGAACTTCTTGATGAAATCGCAGGGAATAAAATAACAGGGAATGAAGAAGAAGAAGAAGAAGAAGAAGAATTGGGAAAAGAGGAAGGGGAATCGGGTAAAGGAAAAAAGAAAGGAGTAAGGTCCACGGCCTCTTTAACCCGGGCTGAAATTCTGGACAAAATCGAAAACCCCCCCGGAATTATCAACTCGCTCTCCGATTTTGCGGCAGGTCTTGCGTATTGCATGAAAAACGGATTGGGGGCGGAGTGGCTTGTGCAGGAGCCTCTGGTTTTTGATTTCCTGAAGGGCCGTTATCTGGAAAAGTCTCTTGTCCGTATGGGGGGAAATGCCGGGATCATGGCAAACGTGCTCTCGGAACTCGGGGCATTTCAGGTCATTCCCAACATCGCCGTCCCTTCAAAGTCCCAGCTTTCCCTTTTTTCTAAAAAGGCGATCTACTTCCCGGGTATGGCCGGAAAAAAGCCCTGCAGCTCCGATAGCCCCGCAATGCTGGCCAGGCAAAACAAGGACCCTATCCATTTCGTCTTTGATTTCACCGACGGGGATATTTTTTCCCTTTTCGGGGAAGAGATCCGAATCCCGAGAGAAAACCGCTTCATTGCAACCTTTGATGAGTTGAACCTCAGGCTCTTCATCAACCCGGCCTTCGAGGCCTATGCCCTGCAGCATATAAGGAAAATGGACGGGGCCCTGATATCGGGGTTTCATATCCTGCTTGAAAACTACCCCGAAGGGACGACCTATCCTGATAGAATCGAAAAGGCCCTCTCGGAACTCAGGGCCTGGAAAACCCGAAACAAAAAGTTAGCCATCCATGTGGAACTTGGACATTTTTCAAGCAGGCGGATGGCCCGGGATGTCTTTTTAAAATTTGCCGAAGTTGCGGACAGCCTTGGCATGAATGAGGAAGAACTCGCAATGCTTTATTCCCTCCATGGGCTTCCGCCGGAAGCCATTATCAAAAGAGACGCCGAAACCCTTGCAAAAGCCGCGCTGGCCCTCGCGTCCGAACACGGGCTTTCCCGGCTCCTCATTCATACCCGGGAGTTCGGGCTGAGTGTTTTCAGGGAAAATTCCGGGCAAAAGGCCCCGGAGTTTGAGGCCCTGGAGTTCGGGATCAGAGCTGCGGCCGCATTTGCGGCTTCCGGAAAACTGAAAGGAAGAGACTTTGTGGAAAAAACCACGGCCTCCCTTCCGAGAAGCAATTTCGGAAAGGCCAGGGTCGGGGAATTCCTGAAAGCGTTTGAAGGAGCGCCTTACCGGGAAGGGGCTTTTGCGCATTCCGGAGGGTACACCCTCTGCTTACTCCCTACTCTGCTCTGTGAAAACCCGGTTTCGACCGTGGGGCTTGGAGACACTTTTACCGCGAGCTTTTTCTTAAGGGGGCTGGAACTGCGTGTACAGGCTTGAGACTCCCCTTTTCAACCTGAACCACACCCTCGATTGCGGGCAGGTCTTTCGCTGGGACCGGGAGGGGGAACTCTGGACAGGCGTTGTCCGGGGGGAGCTTGTAAGGCTTTCTCAGGAAGAGGAAAACGGCCCCCTCCTTATCGACTCGAAACTCCCCTCCGATTTTTTCGAGCACTATTTCCGCCTGGACGACGAGCTCCCCCTGATTTACGAAAGTATTAACAAAGACCTCCTTATAAACAGGGCAATCGAAAAATACTCCGGGCTGCGCCTTGTCCGGCAGGACCCCTGGGAATGCCTTATCTCCTACATGCTGGCAACGGCCTCGAGCATCCCGACCATACAGAAGAGAATCTCCCTTCTGAGCGAGTTTTTCGGGGAGGAAATAGAAGAAGGTTATTATACATTCCCCGGGCCTGAAGCCCTTGCTACTGCCGACTCCGGTCTGCTTGAGCAGTGCAAAATGGGTTTTCGGACCGGGCGCATACGGGCCGCAGCAAACCTGGTAAATTCCGGGGAACTGGACCTGGCTTCTCTTTTCGAGACGGACTATTTTTCCGCCCGGAACTGCCTTATGAAACTCCGGGGTATCGGGGAAAAGGTTGCGGACTGCGTCCTCCTCTTTGCCTTCGGGAAAATGGAGGCTTTTCCGGTGGACACCCATATCCGGCAGATAGTCCAGCACTACCACATTGACGACAATTTCTTCGAAGGCAGTTCGAACCTTAGCCGTATGGGGGACTGGGGCCGGGAATATTTCGGACCTTACTGCGGCTATGCGCAGCAGTATCTTTTTTATCAGAAAAGGGTTGAAGGGCTGGTTATTCTGTACTGAACCCCTGAATGGGCCGTAAACAAAAGCCTGCGGATTTCCGGGTATATATTACTTAATCCGGCCCCGGCAAAAAATTCTGAACTTTGAGCAAAAACGGGGTTTTTTGAATCGATTTTCGAGCCCGGTGCTCTCAACGGCCGACGACGGAGGCCGGCCTTTTCTAAAATAATTGAAATACGAAACTGCTAAGAAACCCAAACCAGGACCCCGATTTTGAAGAGGAAGCGTACCTTATATGAACCCGTGCCGGATTAAGGAGCTTCTTTTCTTTTTTTGCGCCAATTATTCAGGAAGGTCCGCCCTCGCTTCGCTGCGGGCATCGAGGCCCCGGATTTCTGACCCTCAAGCCCTCTGCCAGAACCGGTCGGGGAGATTCACAGGCCGGAATATCCGAAAACCCGGTCTCAATCAGTGAAAAAAAGCAGTTTCTGGGGCCTTTGTCATATTTTTCAGAGCCATTTCCTCAAAAACACCCTGAAACCGGGGTCCTCCAGCCTGATTATTTCCTCGTCTTCCAGGACCTCCAGATTCCTCATGATGCTTTGCTGTATTTGTTTTCCAAGAGAACTGGCAGGGAGCCTGTCTTTCAGGAGGGCCGCAGCTTCGGGGTATTTTCTCTGAATTTCGGCTACGTACCTTCCGTTTTCGATGCAGGTGGAAAATACATCTTCCTTTTTTTCGTACTTGGCCCTGAAAGCTTCCGCATTGGAGGAAATCCAGACAGGGGGGCCGATATGTTTTTTGACGTTCGGAAGAGTTTTTGAGATAAGTTCCAGCATAATCACGGTCTCTTTTTCCCCGGACCAGACTCCGCTTTTGACCAGGGAATAATCGTATTCTTCAAGCAGGGTTGCAGCTGCCTGTTCCGACTTGTAGAGCTGGGGGTAGAGCACGTCTTCCACTATGTCCGGGGTTTTGAAGACCGCGGCTATCTGGGCGCTTTTCCGGGCCCTGATTTTTTCGGAAATTTCAGAGTCGCTTACCGGTACTGTCGGGGGCGGGAAAAAGGCTTCCAGGGAGGGTTTTTCAAAAAAGGCCCTGCAGTGGGCGATGAACATGCAGAATTTATCAAGGGAGAGTGCAGCGGCCACGTTTCTTCTCGGGTCGGTCGGGTCAACCATGACCAGGGGCTCCGGATGGTCCAGTTCGGAATGGGCCTCAAGGTCGATAAGCTTGCCCGGTTTCCAGGATTTAGCTGCCCCTATTGTTTTTTCGAAGGAGCCGTAATTGATTACCAGAAGTTCCGTCAGGTAGCCTGAAAAGCCCCGGGTCCTGAGTTCCGAGCCGTAGACCCCGCAGCCCCGCATGAACTGTTTGAGGAGAAGCACATCGTCTTCGTGCCCTTTTATTTGTTTCTTTATATACTCATTATGAAAAGGGGTCCTGTCAACCGCGGACTTAAGCATGGAGGCCGAAGCCACCCGGAAACACGGGACCAGGTCAACGTCAAAGCCTTTGTACACTATGTTCAGATAAGGGTGTTCAGCGTGCCGGTCTTCGATCCGGGTTGCGGACCTGGCAACTTCCCGGGCAATGGCCAGGCCCTTTCTTTCAAGCTCTCCCCTGGAAGTCTCCTCCGGAAAACTGATAAATACGTCAATATCATGAGTCCCGGAGAGCCAGGTCCCCCGCGCGGCCGAACCCACCATCTTCACAAAGATCCCTTTCGCGTCCAGTTTTTCGGCGGCCGTATTTACCTTTTCGGCCAGTTCTTCCTGAACAGCCAGGAGGCGCTTTCTTTCGGAATCATTGGGCTTTATTTTTTCAAGCACCGCGTTTTTTAACTCTTCAGGGATAGTGTTTTCTTTTTCCATACTGGAACCGGCTCCATACTCCTTTTTTCGATTATATTTTTTTCTACTCAGAAAAACGCTTTTTCAATCTTATACCTTGTGGACTTCCGCATTCTCAAAGCTGATAAATCAAAATCGAGGTAGAAAAAACTTTGGAAGAATTAACTTGGG
>JAQVBP010000034.1:0-11254 GCA_028690255.1 Methanosarcinaceae archaeon | reverse complement strand
TTTTTCGATTATATTTTTTTCTACTCAGAAAAACGCTTTTTCAATCTTATACCTTGTGGACTTCCGCATTCTCAAAGCTGATAAATCAAAATCGAGGTAGAAAAAACTTTGGAAGAATTAACTTGGGAAGAATTAACTTTGGAAGAATTAACTTGGGCAGAATTAACTTGGGCAGAATTAACTTTGGAAGAATTAACTTTGGAAGAATTAACTTTGGAAGAATTAACTTTGGAAGAATTAACTTTGGAAGAATTAACTTGGGCAGAATTAACTTGGGCAGAATTAACTTGGGCAGAATGTACATAAAGAATTGAGTGTGTCTAAGGCTCTCTGATCAGTGATCTTACTCGGAAATTTCTATATATAGTTATGCCGTCTTAACGTTCCTTATGATACCCCTTATTTACATACCCTCTTATTTCAGCGATCTTTTCAGAGGGCCTTACGCGCCCCCAATCCCCGGTTGTGATAAAAAATGTTAGTCTGGTTATACTGGGTTGTCAGTCTTACGATTGCCACCCTCTGCTCCATATACGTTGTTAAAAAACATCCCGCATACGGCTTTGCCATACTCACCGCATTTTATGTGGTGTACCTGCTCGCATCCCAGATCCTTGCGACCCGCATAATCGAGTTTGATCTCGGGTTTTACACCTTCTTTTCCCCGGCCGCGGTCTTTGTCTACCCCTTCATTGCCCAGGTCGTGGACATGATCAACGAGGTTTACGGGGAGCGGATGACCCACCTTTCCATCCTCATAGCCTTTGTGACCCAGGTCCTTTTCGTGCTCCTGGTGGGCATGGCCTCGTCCCTGTCTCCGGCCCCCTTCTTCGAGCTTGACGAGGCCTGGATGAGCCTCTTTGGCCTGAGCATACGGATTACCGTTGCCAGCTGGATCACCTTCCTGATCTGCTCGAACCTGGACGCCTGGGTCTTTGCGGCCCTCAAGAGGCGTTTTGCCGAGAAGGAAAATAAATTCAGACACGGAGTTATGCTTAACCCCTATGTCTGGCTCCGTTCAGGAGCAAGCGACCTTGTGAGTCTGACCCTTGACTCCTTAATCTTCGTCGTAATCGCCTTTTACGGGGGGCCCCTGCCTCTCCTGCCCCTCCTCATCGGGCAGCTTGTCAGCAAAAACGTCATCGGTTTCCTGGACAACCCCTGGTTTGTGCTCTACAAGAAAATGCTAAACGATTAAGGGAATTCAATGGGTTTCAACCGATTTATTCCCTGAAACCTTTTTTCCCTTAATTATTTCCTTAATTATTTCCTTAATTATTTCCTTAATTATTTCCTTAATTATTTCCTTAATTATTTCCTTAATTATTTCCTTAATTATTTCCTTAATTTTTGTTATCGTTTTTATTCCGATTCTCATATCTAGTTTTATTTTCCAGTTGCCCGCTTCAGGAAATTCCATATACTTCGATGAGTATATATTTCTATAATATCGACATTATAATTTACAATATCGGGTCAATTTTTGTATATTCGTTTTAATTTCACAATTGTCTATACAAAAACGAACATGTTATTCTGTGAATAACAGATCAAAAAATGAAAGTACACAGCACTTTCATGTTAAATAAGGGGAGTTATACATGGGGATTGATAAATTCATAAAAGAGCTATCCGTAATATTAATACTGGGTATTCTTATCGGGCCTGCGGCCGCTATCTCGGGTTCCACGGGGGACCGGATCTGGGACGAAACTACAAACCAGAGCCTTACCTATACCTGGACCCCGCAGACCTATTCGGGTTTTTACTATGACCCGGATACCGGAGAAGGCTCCGAAAACATGACGATTTCGCTCACTGAGGGCAGCCGGAGCATTGGCGATGAAAGGCTGCAGTATTTCACAAAGCCCATCGAGACGGACTTTGAATACGGAGACTGGGATTCGTACCAGGTCATAGGGTTTATGGCCGAGCGTTTTTTTGCCGGGTATACGGATAATTCCAGCTTTGCGGATAAACCCCTGAGCCTTATCGCGGAAGGCCAGCTTTCCAGAGTGCTGACCGATGCCGATGATAAAAAGTCTCTTTATACCGGCTCTTCGCTCCTCCTTGAGGAAGACTATTCCCTCAGCGTCATTGAAGTCGATTTGAACGGGGATACGGTCTGGGTAAGGCTCGAAAAAGACGGTAAGGTCGTGGATAACGCTTTTCTTTCTTCAAACGAGGACTATGTATATGAAACGGAGCTCGGGGGGGCCGAGGACGTGCCCGTTATTATCGTCCATTTCTCCCAGATCTTCCGTGGAGTCGAGACAAACGCTGTTTTTGTAGAAGGGGTCTTTCAGATCTCGGATAACTACATTGAAATCGAAAATGGAGACGAGTTCGGAGAGCTTGAGGTAAGTTCGATCTCACGTTCGGGCATAGAGATGGAAAACAAAGACTCCATTTCCCTGAGCAGGGATAAAACGATTGACATTATGGGTAAACTCAAAATCAGGGTTGCGGATGCCGATGAACTCCGTTTCGCCCCCGAGGTTGACATGGCCGAGCCCGGAACATACGAACTTCGGGGAACCGTGTACGACGAGCGTTTCAAGACGCTTGAATGGACTCCTTTCAATTTCGAAGGTTTCTACTACGACCTTGACGAAAACGTATCCACCGAGTCCCTGCTGATCGAGGAACTCGACGGCAAGACAATCGAGGACGGAAAGCTTGTCTATACCACGCGCCCCAAACCCGTTGAGTTTGAGAAAAGCGAATGGGGCAGCTACGAGGTTATCGGCTTCCTTGCGAAAAAATACTTTGCGGGTTATCCCGAAGGGGCCTTTGGCAGTTCAAAGGAGGTAAACGTACTCTCGGACAGTCTCCTTTCCAGAGTGCTAATTGACGAGGACGATAAAAAGGCTCTTTATACGGGATCCTCCCTTTTCCTGGAAGAAGGCTATTCCCTGAAAGCTGCCCAGATCGACGTTAACGGGGATAAGGTCCTTATGGAACTGTACGGGAACGGAAAACTCCTTGACACGGAAGCCCTGGCCAGTGACAGCGACTACATTTATGAAATCGATGTCAATGGGGCCGAAGACGTCCCGCTTATCGTGGTCCATGTCAGTGAAATCTTCCGATCGGCGGAGCTTGATGCCGTGTTTTTGGAAGGGGTCTTTCAGGTCTCGGATGAATTCCTGGAAATCGATACCGGTGACTCATTCAGGGAAATGGAAGTAAGTTCGGTTTCAGGGAACGGGATAGTGCTCGAAAACGAGGACTCGATATCTCTTTCAAGGGACGATACCATCGAGCTGATGGGGGATATTAGTTTCAGGGTAGCCGATTCAAATGTCCTGAGGTTCTATCCCTTTGTGGAGGTCGAAAGCGAAGCCAAAGGAGCACAGCTTGAAATAGACCTGCCCGATACGCTTGTCCTTGGCCAGCCGGTCGATATAAGGATAACTGCCCGGGGGGCGGCTGTTGGCGGGGCCGAGGTCCTTATTGAGGAAAAAAGCCTGGGGACAACTCCTGATTCCGGAAATCTCAGTTATACCCCTGAGAAAACAGGTAGTTTCACAGTCCATGCAAAAAAGGAAGGCTACACCTCCGCAAGCAGGGATTTCGATGTCATAAGGGAAGGGGCCCGGAAACTGTATATCGAGATTTCTCCTGACCCGGCCTTTGAAGGGGACACGCTGAGCATCCGGGTCAGTGATTCTATTCCGGGAGATCCCGTTGAAGGGGCCGAGGTCTTTTTCGGAGGGCAGAAGCTTGAGAAAAAGACCGCAGAAGACGGAACGGTCTCCTACAGGCCGCTTGCTCCCGGAATATATATGGTCAATGCCACTTTCCCGGGCTTTGAAAAAGGAGAAGCAAGCATCGAGGTGAAGGCCCTTGCTGCGGAATTCATATTCTCCGAACTCCTGATTGAGCCCGATCCTGTTGAGGCCGGAAAGCCCGCCAAAATTTCCGTAAACGTCGAAAACACCGGGAACCTGGCAGGAGAAGACGAGGTCGAGCTCCGGATAAACGGTAGTATCAAAGCCACAGGGACGGTAAAGCTTGAACCCGGGACTGCCACGGTTCTCGAATTCGAGCATGTGGAAGAAGAAGCCGGGACCTACCTGGTCGAACTTGGCTACCTGAGTAAAAGTTACACCGTTTCGAAAAAAGCGCCCTTTGTCAGCGGGTTTGCGGCTCTCTGCCTCTTCTTTGTGGCCGTGCTGCTGTTGAAAAAGGGCCGAAAAAGATAAAATTTGGGGAGTTTGGATTCCGGGAATTTGAATTTATTGAAGATTTAATCTCCAATACTTTTAAATCCCTTTAATTTTCTTTTTCTCTTTTGATGCTCGAACCCCTTTTCTCTTTCCTCGCTTCCTTTCTTGCCGAGTACGGTTACCTTAACCTGTTCGTTTTCAGTTTTTTAGCTTCCACCATTCTCCCTTTTGGCTCGGAGGCCCTGCTTGTGGCCCTCCTCTACCAGGGATTCAACCCTTTTGCCCTGGTAATGGTTGCAACCGTAGGCAATTTTCTCGGGTCCTGCACCACCTATTATCTGGGACTTAAAGGACGGGAAACCCTTGAAAAATACCTTTCCGCGTCGGAGAAAAGCCTGAAAAGAGGGGAGGAATTTTTCAATAAATACGGGGTGTACGCCCTCCTTTTAACCTGGCTTCCCGGAATAGGAGACGGGATCACCATGATGGCCGGGCTCATGAAACTTTCATTCAGAGTATTTTCCGTCCTGGTGTTTACAGGAAAGTTCGGCCGGTATTTTGTACTCGCTTATTTCATTGAATATCTGAACCACGTCGGCTGATTTCCGGCCTCCTGCGTCGGCCGTTGAGGGCCCGGGTTTTCTGAACCCCTGCAACAAACCCAGGCCCGTTTAAAAAAGTCCAGTTCAAAAAACCAGGCCAGGCGACTCAAAAGCTTTTCGCCAAAACCGGCTCCATATATTTTTTATGTTTTACGAGGTTGCCGGGTTTTCAACGCAGCTGCCCGATTTTGATATGTACACTTTTCCACTTCGGCCGGGCCTTCACTTCGGCCTCCCGGCCTGGTTGAGCCTGAAGCCGTTGGGTTCACCCCGGATAGATTTTCAGCTCAAACTATTATCCCCCCATCCAGTTCTCTGCCAGCTTCTCTTCTTCTCTCCCCTGCACACTGGCATAAACCACATACTCCCCATTTTCCCTATCAAAAACAAACCTGTAAACCGTCTGAAAATAGGCCCACTGTTTTACATAAGGGTTTCTTGCATCGCTCAAAACAACATTAATCCCCCCTTTTTCCTCATAAACTGAATAAACGGGATAATCAAGCTCCTGCGGAACTCCTGTTCTGTAAAGTTTCCCGGCCCTCGCCGCATAAACTGAAGCTTCCGGCACATCCCCGACCACAGAAACTTTTTCAATAAACATACTCCGCTCAATTCCTGCTCCGTAGCTGAATTCCAGGACCTTATAGTGAGTGGCGTTATACGAATAAGCACTCAGGAATCCTCCGGAGGATTCGGGATAGGTGTGCCAGTAGTTGAGTTCGGCCCCTTCGGCCCCGGAAACATTTTTAACCAGCAAAAATTTCGTAAACGGGGCCGCCAGAAGCCAGACTAGAAGCACAATAAGCAGGGCCGTGTAGACCTTTTTCCCCTTTTTGTCCATAAAAGCGCAGAACTTATTGAACCTGCCCTCAAATTTCCCCCCGTGTTTCAATTCCTTTAATCCCAGCACGAAGAGAGGCAGGAGGGGAAGGAGGTTTACCACCGGGTCGAAAAAATAAACGGCCCCGAGGATTGAGGAGTCGGTACTGAAAGGATAAAAGGGACGCATTTTCCAGCTTGTGGAGTAATCCAGGAAAAAATGGAGAAATACGGACGAAAAACCGGCCGCGGTAAGAAGGCGGTCTTTTGTTTTCAACCAGAGGATAAGCGTTATCAGGAAAATGAAAATGAGAGAGTGCATGAACTCCCTGTGCCCGAGGAGGTAAAAAAGCTGGTTTCGGGCCGTATGGGTCAGGCCGTCACTGATAAGGAAAAATAAAATATAGGGGATAAAGTCAAGGTCCGGGAGAATGGAAAGGAAAGCAACTGTTTTAAGGGGTTTTCCTTTGAGGTTCAGAGCAAGGGCGATAAGAAGGCCGAATCCGAGGTGGGATATGGTGTTTACCATTAATTTACTTCCGGGTTTTTACCAATCAGTATTTTCAATATCGATAAATTCCTCATCTGAACTCTGACCCCCGGCAAACGGAAATATTAAAGTAATTTGTTTTTTGAATTGAAAAATATTTGCCTCTTTTCCTCTCGGATCATTTTTTAATGCTTTTCTTTTCCAAATCACATCTTCTCTAAATCAACATTTTATTTTTTTTATGGCATAAGAGAGCTTATATAAAATATCCCGGCCAACTGTTAATATAATAATTAACAATTACAAAAAATAGACCGAAACGAAAATCAACATCATTTTCTTGCTCTACTTAAGGGGGTGCCGGGAGTGGGAGATATACCTGAACGTTTTAAACATCTTGATTTTATGAGAATGGATAGGCGGACCTTTCTGAAAGCTGTAGGGGCTCTTGGAGCATCCGTGTTTTTGCAAAATTACAGAAGCGAGATCGTAAAAGCTCTGGAATTTGCCGAAAACCGGATAGTCTGGATTCAGGGAGGGGAATGCACGGGCTGTTCCGAGTCGCTCCTGAACGGGGGGGAGCCTGATATCGTACAGGCGATGCAGCGCCTGAACCTCAAAATTACCTACCATGAACTGCTGATGGAGCAGCAGGGAGTTTTTGTGGACGGAATTCTGGTAAATACCTCCGAACTCAACTCCGAGCTTTATTTTGAAGAGGTGATTGAAGAGGGGGGTTACATCCTGGTCGCCGAAGGGGCAATTGCCAACGGGCCTGACGGTTCCGGCCGCTACTGCGTCCTTGGAGGAAAGACCTATAAGGAAATCTTCCGGAAAGCTGCGGAAAACGCCGCATTCATCGTGGCCGTGGGACAGTGTGCGGCGTTTAGCGGGGTAAACGCGGCGGATAGCGATATAAGGGACCTGCTGGACTTTCGGGGGGTCGCCTTCACTCTGGAAGACGAGACAAAAGGAATTCTCCGGGAACTGGGAATCGACAAACCTGTAATCAACATCGCAGGCTGCCCCCCTCACGCGGACTGGATGCTTCTAACCCTGGCGGCGGTCGTGCTCGGTAAAATAAAAATCCCGGAAGACCTGCCCGGGGTGCTGGACAAATGGAAAAGGCCGAAAATCTTTTTCCCACCCGACCACACGATCCATGAAAACTGCCCGAGACGCGGGTATTACGACCGGGGGGAATTCGACACCACGGTCAGCGGGGAAAAATGCCTCTGGAAACTCGGCTGCAAGGCCCCTTACACTCACGCCGACTGTGCGATCCGGCGCTGGAACGGCTACCACAGCCTCTGCCCCCAGTCAGGTTCTCCCTGCATTTCCTGTGTCTCCGCCGGCTTCCCTGACAGTTCAAGGCCCTTTTTCCAGGAAATCGAAGACGTCGGGATTGTGGGCACCAATCTCGATTCCATCGCAAAGGTGGCCGTCGGGGGCGCCTTGCTTGCGGCCGGGGCCCATGCTATAAAACGCTTTTCCGAAAAAGATGCCGGGAAAGAGGGGGGAGAAGGAAAAGAGGATGAAAACGGGGAAGAAGGTAACGAAAAAATCGGAAAAGAAACTGAAGAATCCGGAGAAAACGAAGGAAGAAATGAAAAAACAGAAACTGCTCCCGAAGGTAAAAAGGAGGGGTAAACAGTGGTAAGGGTTACGATTGATCAGTTAACCAGGATTGAAGGGCATTACAGGATAGATACTCAGGTCAACGAGGAAGGGGTAATTACCGAAGCCCGAAGTTCGGGGCTCATGCCGAGAGGGTTTGAACGCTTTCTTGAAAAACAGGACCCCAGGGATGCGGCCCTCCTGACCCAGAGGATCTGTGGGGTCTGCCCGACCTCCCATTCAATTGCCGCATCAAATGCCCTTGACCAGCTTTTCGGGGTGGAAGACAGTGTCCCTAAAGACGCCCTTGTCATGCGGAATATTCACCAGAGCCTGAACATGATGACCAGCCACGTGACTCACATCTATGTGCTCTGGGCTCCGGACCTTGTAAACCCCGCCTACCGGGACCTGCTGGGAAACTACGGGGCTGTCGGAGCTGCGGTCTGGAAAGAGTTTCTGGGAAGATATTCCCCGATAAGTTACAGGATTGATGGGGTGGACATCCCCCCCGGAGAGGCCTATATCCGGGCTATCCGGGAAAAACGGAGGCTGCATGAAGCAATCTCTCTTATGGGGGCGAAGATGCCGCATTCGGTCATGGCGCATGTGGGAGGGGTAACCTATGGGGCCACGGTTGCGGATATAGGGCAGCTTGCTGCCTACTACTGGAAGACCATGGATTTTGTTGAAAAGTACACCCTGGGGGGAATTCCTCCCGAGACCTGGCTTGAGAATACCCACCTGGCAACTTCCCCCCAAAAAGCCGTCTCTTTCGTCCTTAACCGGCTTCAGGAACTGACGGACGCCTCCCTTGTTTCAAACGACTTTTCCTACACGGCAGGCTGGGGAGACGTCCCTCTCTTTGCGGCTTTTGGCTCCGAGCTTCTGGGAGAAGAGACCCTTAATCTCCCCGTGAGCCTGAAATTCGACCGGAGCGGAGGCTATAATGACCCTGGAAAAATCGGCTTTCTTTCCTATGGGGTCTACTATAAACCCGAGTTGGGAGACGGCTACGACCCCACAAGCCCGGCCGATTCCAGGGTAATTCCTTCCGGATTCATGAACGGGAACTTCGAGCCGGAACGCTTTGATTATACGAAGATCTTTGAGAGCAACACCCATACCTTCTATGTGGACTCCGATGCAGACAGGGAGCCCTTTAACGGAAGCACGGAGCCTGAGTCCGATCCTGCGAAAATCGATTTCGAGACGGCTCCTGAAGCCCGTTATTCCTGGATAAAGGCCCCAAACTACGGGGGAATTCCCTGCGAAGTCGGCCCCCTTTCCCGTATGCTCATTATGGGCGAGCCCCTCATAACCGGGCTGGTGCAGCTTTTCAGGGAAAAGGGTTATCCTGCTCCCAACAACTATCTCCGTATGCTTGCCCGGGTCCAGGAAGTCCTGGTAATCGGAGCCCAGTTCCTCAAGTGGATTTACGAGGACCTTGACCCGAACGGGAGGTTTGCGGTTCCGACCGACCTTTCCATGGCAAAGGACTCCAGGGGCATGGGGCTCTGGGAAGCCCCAAGGGGAGCTCTAGGACACTGGATTACTACCGGGCCGGACTCAAAGGTCACCCTTTACCAGGCGGTTGTGGCAAGCACCTGGAACCTTGCCCCGCAAAATTCTGAAGGAATCCCCGGACCCGCGGAACAGGCCCTGCTGGGGACAAAAATTTCGGCCGCGGAAAACGCCCTCGGGGTAGATTATACAAATCCCCTGGGCATCCTGCACACGGTCCGTTCCTACGACCCCTGCCTGGCCTGTGCCATTCATGCGATGGACCGGACAGGAAAACATAAAGAGTGGAAAAGGGTGGTCTGAGGGAGGAATTTTAAATGGCTGCCAGACAAAAAGTTCCTGAAATACAGAAAATTCCCGGAAAACAGAAAGTTCCCGGAAAACAGAAAATTCCCGGAAAACAGAAAGTTCCCGGAAAACAGAAAATTCATGAATACCCGGGGGTCGTTGAAAGGTACACCTGGCTTGAAAGAGTCACCCACCTGATACACCTGATCTCGATGGTCCTGCTCCTTATAACCGGCCTCAAGATCTACCTGGGCTGGGACTTCATGGCGTTTGACCGGGCCCGGGCTTTGCATATGATTGCGGTTCCCTTCTTCCTGGCCGCAAACTGGGTCCTGGTTCCCTATAACGTTTTTTCCGGAGGAGGAGACAGGTCCCTGGGTGGGATGGTCTCTCATTTCTTTGAGTCTTATATCTTCAACCGGGAAGATGCCGTCCGGGTAAAGAAAATGGTACTTAATTTCTTTGGCAAAGGAAAATATCCGAAGTTTACGGTTTATGACACGGAGGAAGGGCACTACAGGACAAAGCTGCACCCAGTCCTGAAGCTTTTAATTATTTTTGAGAGCACGGCAATTTTCTTTATCGCCCTTTCCGGAATTGTGCTCTACTCCCTGGACTGGACCCTTATAGGACTTCCGATCTCTCAATGGATAATCTCCGCGGCCGAACTTATAGCTCCCTTCTTCAGCGTCTCCGCTCTCGGGTTGCTCCGCTTTATACACCTGGCAGCAACCTACTGGTTCCTTTTCGAATTTATCGTCCACGTAGGGATTCTCGAACTTGACCCGAAAGTCTGGAAATATTATAAGGCAATCTTCTGGTCCGGGAAAGAAGACCTCTCGGATAAACACTTTGTTAAAATAATAAAAGATAAATGATTGGGACATGGTATTTATTGTGCTGGAGTATTCCCGGATAGGTAAAACCGGTATCCGTTTTTTGACTCCATTTTTCCATTTATTCATAAGAACTCAACAGGAAACCCTGAGGCTTTAGCTCAGGGTTAGTTGACTTCTTGACCCCCTTTTCCATTGTTTTTGTTTTCAGGCCGGATGCTTTGAGAATATTATATCAGATCTAATATTTTTCTTATTCAATCCTTTGAATATGTACAAAAATTTCCAAATGCACATATAGTAGAGTCTACATAATAATATATGGAGCTATATATGCACAGTATAGCTGCCGCCAAGGCAGAAATCGGAAAAGTCATCCTCAACATAATTATACTTTTTTTGGCATTTGTGTTCGGACTTGCCCTTTTTGAGGTTGTACTCAAATGTTTCATGATTTGGTGCCCTATCTGAAAAACGTCAGGCATCGTTTTTTTTAAGTGCCCGATTTTTCCTCCGTCTCGTTTGCAAAATGCAAAGCATACCTCAGTTTTTTATAATTGTGGGGCATATCCCCGGATCACTGATATTTTGAAGAAATTTTGATTTGCATTAATAAGCCAAAAGCCGTAGTAATATCCATATTATTTTTGACCCTCCTTTTGTTGTTATTCCTTTTGTTGTTATTCCTTTTGTTGTTATATTTCATCAGCCCGTTCTTACTCTGAGGCCTGTTTGACAGTTCCCGGTACCAGTCCGAAGAAGTTGACCTCGGTCCCCTTGATTACAATTCCATTCTTACGAAAGCGGAAAAAGCCGGCTATGAGGTTGAAGGCTCCTGGCCCTGGCCCGGTAACTTTTCAGGCTTTGAGCCCGGGGATGTCCCTGAGGTCCGGGAAAGCCTGG
>JAQVBP010000033.1:9877-23522 GCA_028690255.1 Methanosarcinaceae archaeon | reverse complement strand
ATTTTGCTTCTACTATCGGAAATGTTAGTAAAGAAGCTGTCGAATATTACATACGGAATCAGGGTTGAAGTTGACGCTTATATCCCCTGAGCTAAAGACTCAGGGGTTTTACGCTTCTTCATATAAAGTTGAAGGAAAAATTTGAGATACCTCCTAATGAAAGGAGTTAAAATACCCCAATTTCCTAAACGTGAGCAGTTACCAATTTTATTGATATTGATTTTATTTCTTTTTGCTCTTTTTATTTATACCACAGGAAAAAAGGAAAGTGATGTCTGCGAAATAGCGCCACACAATTTCTATTTTTTCACGGAGATTTAGCACGGTTATTAAATTCGTTTTCAAAAAAACGGGTAACCTCCCAACCGCTTTAGCAGACTGCCTGTTTTTGTAAATGAATACAATACATTAAATAAAAATAGATCAAATAATCTATTATTACCTGTAATTCGGGGGAGGGGTTACAATAAATGGCTATATGGGGAATTACGGATACGGTTTGGGCTATACCCACATGTTCTTCGGGCTCATATTCTGGATTCTGATAATTGCGGGTATTTATCTGTTAATCAGATGGCTTGTTGAGCAGAACAAAAGCCGGGGAGAAGGGCAGATGTCTGCGCTGGAGATTGTGAAGGCCAGGTATGCAAAGGGTGAGATTAGCGAAACCGAATTTGAAGAAATGAAAAAGCGGCTGGGCTGAGAGGGGGAACATGGACATAAAATCGAGTCCTCCGATTGCCATTCTGCTGATCCTTATCGGCCTTGGAGGTCTGCTGTTTATAACGTATGACAGCCCGGGGTACATGAAACCTTTTTATGGCAGTGACTTAAAAACCGGCTTTCAATCCAACGGGGAACAGATATACTATACAGGTTATAACGACCGGGGGGAGCGTATCAAACCCATGGAAGGGCCTGCATGGCTGTATATGCACGGGGGAAGTTGCGTGGACTGTCACGGGGTAAACGGTCGGGGGGGAGTACCTGTCATGATGGCTACGGAAATCCCGACAGATATTACCTATGCCAGCCTGAGCTCCGAGGCGGGGCACGGGGAGGAAGAACATCCGCCCTATACAAACGAGACCATAAAAATCGCAATCAGAGAAGGGGTTGACCCCGCCGGAAATCCGCTTGACCCCACCATGCCCAGGTGGCAGATGTCTGACCGGGATCTCGAAGACCTGCTCGCTTATTTGAAAACTCTTTGAAACATATATTGAAGTTGTTGAGCACTCTTCGAAAATTCATTGAAATTTAAAAAGCGTTGATGCGAAAAAAGATTAAATTCCTTACCGGAAACTGATTCAATATATTGGGGGATTAAAAGCGTGAAAGATTCAAATCTACATCTATCAGGCCTTATTCTGGCATTCAGCATATTACTTTCGATTGCAGCTGTACCTTCTGCTTTTGCCCAGACGATGGGACAGGGCTATATGGGGGCCGATTTCATGAGAGGAGGAATGCACGGAGAGCAGTTCGGGCATATGGATGAGCGCTTCATGGGATTTGGAGGACATACCCTTCTGGAGCTTTCGAGTATGTTCGGGGTCCCGGTGGAAGACATAATTGCCGACCTGGGGTTGCCTGCTGATACCGATCCAGGCATGACGATTGCCGAGATTGAGGCTGAATCCGGGGTATCGGTTGATATGACCGCAAATTATATGGCTTTTCATATGCGGAACATTCCGGCTTCTGTAAGCAAAAGAGGGCTCGTGGACCTGAGGCAGCAGGCCCTGCAGGGGATGAGAACATACGGACAGACAGAGGGCCTGAATTTCATGATGCAGGGGATGTCTGCATACGGAAATTACACAACCTTCAGCTTTGACGAATCGGGAGAAATAAGCAATTTTGCCGTTTCCGGAGACCTACTTTTCGATTCCGTGAAAGTTTCGGATTTTGATTTCATAAATCAGGAGATTTACGGAGCAAGCGCTGTATATACCGGAAGCTCCAGCATTATCAGCCTGTATGATTGTCCTCAGGCCTCCTTGCAGGTCAGGGCGCTTGCGGCCAAGAACGTGGTTTTCGACCTGGCAGAGGACGTCAGGGCAAGTCTGGAGGCCGAAGACGCGGATGAAGTAGTCCTCATAAAAATAAGCAAGAATAATTTTGAAGGATATATTATCGCAAGCAGGGATTACCTTGAAGGAGATGATGGGGGAGATGGGACAGCGGAGGTTGCAGCCGAGATAAGGGGAGAAACCGTAACAGTGAATCTTGTCAGGGATAGCCGGCTGGTCTTCAGGGCCGTACCAATGCTTCCGCAACAGCACCAGACCCTGTTCCGGTATTCGGAGAACTGGACGTACATGCACGACCGGATCAACCGGGGAATCGCGGGAGGAAACGTGGGCGCTGAGATAAGTATTCGGAATAGGGGACAATCGGTATCCATGATGAACTACACTCCGGTCAGCGTCCGGGTAAAGGAAACAGCCCGAAATCGCATAGTTCTGGGAGTTTCATCGGAGCTTGAAGACGGCCAGGTCGTAACAGTAAACCTGGACCGCGAGACTATGGATCTCACTTACCCGGAACGCATCCGGATGTGGCATGACGGCACTCAGATAAGACGAGCCGCAAGCATCGATGAACTGTTTGCCGGAAACCCGAAGCCTCTTTGTTACCTGATGTACGACAACGAAACGGCCACGATGGCGATGTATATCCCTAGATTCTCCGAAAGGGAAATTATAATTGACCTGGGCCCTGAAAGTGCTGAAAACGAAACCTCCCCGGGCAATGAAACAGTAGAAAACGGAGAAGAAACTGAAGAAGAGGGGGAAGACGAAGAAACTGATTCAGGAGAAAAATCAGAAGAAACAGAAGAAACAGAATCGGATGAAGGAAAAACCACTCCGGGCTTTGAGGTCCTGTTTTCAATCGGGGGCCTTGGAGCGGCGTCCTTCCGAAAGCTAAGGAAATAAGGAATGTAAGGAAAATTCTCCGAAAAATACACAAACGCCTGAAAAAAAGGTCAAACATAAAGTCGATAGAACGGAAAAATTAGATAAGGGAATGTGGCCACGTGTGTATTTTTCGATATATTTGTATTTCTTTTGATGAATTTATATGAACGTGCGCTAAATTTTTAATAATAATATAATAAAAGCCAACGTTTTTAAATAGGACGTCTCTTAATTATAATTATTTATAAGTTTTATCCACTCCATAAAGTAAATCCCTAAAAAACCCAAAAACAAAAGTGATATACATGAAAATTCGCGTAGTAAGTTCAAAAGAAGAAATCGGAACGCTAAAAGAAAGTGAAGAAATCGTTCACCTCGCATTCAGACCCTCCAACAAGGATATATTCAAACTTATAATAAGTTGCCCGAATGTAAAAGCGGTTCATATCCCCAGTTCCTACAAGAAGACCATTTCCAGCTCTGCCCAGATGTACCTCTCAATGGAGGGTATTGCCTTACTTGAAGGCGATGTATGGGGACACAGGAAAGACATAAATGAATATTCGGAAATTTCCCCCCGGGTCTTTGACCACATTAAGGAACTAAGGTCCGAAGGTCTTTCCGAGCAGGACATTATTGAAAAGGTTGCGAGGGAATCCGGACTCAGTTCAGATCTCGTAACCTTCTTTATGACCAACTGATGTTTGTAAAATAAGTCATATGTTTGCCGATCAAAGCCCGATCGGTTTTTCTTTTTATCTTTTTTCCTACCGTTTCCGGGAGTCCCGGAAAAAAATACAATGAAATCCGATTCTAAAACACAGAAATACAAAAGTAATTGAAGTAAAGGAAAATCCGGAAAAAGAAGAAACGTAAAGCCATAAAAGAAAGTAAAAACTCTTTGGGAAATAAACAATCAGAAAATAAGAATCATGATGGGGCCGCTGAGATTTGAACTCAAGTCGCAAGACCCCCAGCCTTGCAGGATGGACCAGGCTACCCTACGGCCCCGCAGAGTAGATTTGTGTTACTTTTATCGATGACAGAGTTTGCCACCGCAAAACTATGTTAATCATGTATGTAGTATAAAACTATGTCGGTGAAAGGCCCCATTCCAGAGGAATTGACCTCTTGTCTTCCACCCCAGCTCGATCATTTATTTAAAATACGCAGGGGTTTCCGACCCCTCTTTTAGGGGGATTTAGCTTCAGGGGTTTTTGAAAGCAAACTCTTTGCCCTGAGCAGCCGCTGGACGATTGTGATGTGGGTGAGGACGACGATAGCCACGAGGGCCCAGCCCAGAAACCCCAGCAGGGCCCCGGCTACCAGGATGAGCATCCTTTCGGTGCGCTCTGCCATTCCCCCAGCCAGTTTTTCACAACCAGCCGCCTCGGCCCTGGCCCGGGTGTAGCTTACCAGAAAGGAGCCTGTAAGGGCAAAGCCTGCCAGAAGCCAGCCCGGAAACCCGTTTCCCGCAGGAACCGGAGAAAGGATAAGTTTCCCGTCAATTGCCCCGTAGATGAGCCCCAGAAACATCAGAGCGTCGGAATAGCGGTCGCAGACCGAGTCCAGCACCCCGCCAAAAAGAGTTATGCGGCCCTTCGCCCTTGCAACGGCTCCATCCAGGACATCAAAGAGGCCGCTTAAAAGAATCAAAAGGCCCCCCTCAAAAGGTTTTCCGAGAGCAAAGGCGAGGCCTGTGGCCAGGCTTACGAAAAAACCCATGAGGGTCAGGGTATTCGGGGACAGGGGTATACCGCAGGCAAGCGGGGTTGCCATATCCCTTATGCTATCTTTCAGGTCGTTGAAGATCTTGATTCCCCCGAGTTGAACTTCCCGCGTTGCACCTCCCGGTTCAGCTTCGGGATCACAGTAAATCGAAGATTTACTGGGAGTTACACTGTAAATGCAAGGCACGGGACCCGTTTCGCTCGCGGCGCGAGCTCAAGCGGATTATAAACCTTATTTTGGAGAAATGGAGTGAACTACCGCTCGGCTAAAGACCGACCGGCTTCCTGCTTCATACCCCGGAGCAACCTCCACCAGTCCACAGGCTCTTCCCGCCGTTCCGGCGGTGATAAAAAATACCAGAGCAACCATAAATGGCGTATCTCAGTGATATTTATTCGTGGTTTAAACCTTCTTTCTATTAATTACGAATATTGATACCTGACTATAATAGGGAATTGTTAGATATAGTCCTATCTTTTTTTAAAAGAAAGGACAGGGTTGATGTGAGGGGCTTTTAAGTATGGGGGGCAGGATTCCGATAAAGTTTTTAAGTA
Source organism: Methanosarcinaceae archaeon (assembly GCA_028690255.1). Taxonomy (GTDB): domain Archaea; phylum Halobacteriota; class Methanosarcinia; order Methanosarcinales; family Methanosarcinaceae; genus JAQVBP01. The sequence goes on along the minus strand of JAQVBP010000033.1, from coordinate 18,313 downwards.
TGCCCGGAATTGCTCTGGACAGGACTGAAAAATTCTGTATTTTATTTATTACTGGAGTTTTCAAAAATGGACCCTGTAGCCAAGCATAAGGAACTGTGTACGCTCTGCGGACAGTGCCTGGAAGTTTGTCCGATGTATGAGGATATCGAGCTTATCGAAAGTTTATACGCTTTTCTTGAGGGCAAGGCCGGGATAGAGCCTGAGACTCTTTCTCTCTGCCTGACCTGCGGGCTCTGTGCCGGGGCCTGCCCTGAGGGGCTGGGGCTTAAAATGCTTATTTCGCCTGCCAGGATGAAACTTGTCGGGGAAAAGGGACTCGGGGACCGGCAGACCATGGTTGACCCGGATGCCGAAAACAATATTTTTAGAAAAATCCTTGAAATGGCCGGGCTGCCCGAAGTCCCGGATTATAAAGCCGGGCCTGCCCCTGTAGTTTACTTTCCCGGTTGTGCCGCAACCTACATCAACACCAGTATGGCAGAGGCGACAGTTGCCCTTCTTGAGGAATCCGGAGTTGATTACACGGTCATGAGCGGGCTTGAATACTGCTGCGGGGCTGTTTCTGCGGGGGCCGGGAATCCGGGGCCTATTCAGAGGAAGGCGGAAAAAAACCTGAAGGAAGTCAAAAGACGGGGAGCAAAAGTCCTTGTTACGGCCTGCCCGGGCTGTTTCAAGGCATTTAAGGAAGTTTATCCCCGGATGTTCGGAGAACAGGACTTTGAGGTCCTGCAGGTTTCCCAGTACCTTGAACGCTTAATCCGGGAAGGAAAACTTGTTCCGAAAATCCCGCTCGACCACCGGGTCTTTTACCATGACCCCTGCCACCTTACGCGGGGCATGGGAGTCTACAGGGAGGCCAGGGCTGTTCTTGAAGCAGTTCCCGGAACGGAGCTTGCCAACAAAGGCCCTGAGAACTCGGCCTGTTGCGGCTTCGGAGGAGGGGTCAGGATAAGTTCCCCAAAAAAAGCTCTAAACGTTGCCTCCGACCGACACAGGGCCGCAGCGGAACTCGGCTGTGACCTGATCATCACAAACTGCGGAGGCTGTATGCAGAACCTCATCGAGGCCGGGGCTGAGAAGAAGCTGGAAGTCGCAGACCTTGCGGAGTACCTGGCCCGTTCTTTCGGAAAGGATGTTGCGAGGGACGACCGGAAAATGCTGGAAATGGCTAACAGAGCTTACTGCCTCTGTATAAAGGATTACGAGCCGCCTGGCGGGCCAACCAAAAAATATAAATAAGGTATTTATTTTTCAATATAGTTTAATAATTATAAAAAATATGATGAAGATATATCATTAAAAACAGTGACTAAAAGCCCTCTGGACTTAGAGCCTACTAATATATAGAAAGTATAAATACTATTTTATTTTTTTCAATGAATTTATTCGATGAAGGGCTTTTTCAAAAAAACAAATAATATTGTGTTGCCCCCAACCCGGGGCCAACTCTCCTGCATAGAGAAATTTCCTTCAAGACAGATAATCCCCCCTTAATCTCCTGAGCTAAAGAGGAGGCTTCTGTAAATAGAATAATAATCAAGCAGGGAGACCGACACTGAAATATCCGTAAAATAGGGCTTTTGGGTTCCTGAGGATTATGTTCGAACTATGCCTTATTTTCCGAGCAGGCATTCTCCGGAAACCTGATTGTGAGGACTTAATCAATTATTATGCAGAGCGTATTATACTGGTTAATATATATATTTTTTGCTTTGCACGAGGTTATTTTTACAATAAGGCCACTGTATAAAAGACAATAGAGAAAACTATATATATAATTTCCCAAAAAGCTCACTACCCTTTGGCAAAATATTTATACCAGTACTTTGCAACTGATTAAGTGGAGATACCTGTGATATAACGAGTTATAGCCGGGAATCAATGCATAATGTCCAAAGCACGTTTTCCGACCTCTAAAACTCATGAACCCCATAACATTCATGATCTCCCAACCTACGAGGAAGGTGGACTCAGGCCCGTGAGAACCTCAACTCCCACTCCCGGTACCGTGACCCCCACCCGGACAGTTTATGAACCCATTCATGAGTGTCTGTATATTCCTCTTTTGTAATTCATGAACCTCAATCAGTAAGTAGCTCTGGCTATCTTCGTGTGGCTCATGATCAGGGAATCAATGAAGCAGGTAATCAGGTCTCTGATTTAAAACAAAATGGAGGATGCAACATTAGCAACGAAGAACTGCTTCAGGAACTATCCGATGCAATAGTCTCCTGTAAGAAAGACAATGTACTTGCTGCTGTCGAGAAAGCAAAAGGGCAGATCGCCCCCGATGTAATTATCGAAAATGGCCTTGCAGCAGGTATGAACGAAGTCGGAACTCTTTTTGAGAGAGGTAAACTCTTCCTGCCCCACGTAATGATGGCCGCAGACGCAATGACCCAGGGTGTCAATGCACTCAAGGACCTTATGCCTGAAAGTGCAGCAGGGGCCAAGATGGGTGTTATCGTAAACGGGACTGTTGAAGGCGACGTCCACGACATCGGAAAGGCAATTGTATCCACGATGCTCCAGTCTGCCGGATTTGAAGTCTACGACATCGGAAGGGATGTCCCTATCAGGAACTTCATCGACAAGGCAAAGGAAGTCAACGCCAACATGATCGGGATTTCCGCACTTATGACCACAACCCTCACAGGCCAGAAGGATGTTATTGAACTCCTGAAAGAAGAAGGCATGAGGGAAAACGTCAAAGTGATGATCGGAGGCGCCCCCGCCACCCAGGCATGGGCAGACAAGATCGGCGCAGACTGCTACGCGGAGAACGCAAGCGAAGCAGTAACCAAGGCAAAGGAACTTCTTTTGTAATTCTGATTTTTCTAGGAGGTTTTTAAAAATGGCACAAAATAACGCAGTTGCAGGAAACCGCACCCTTAACGGTGTGGAGTTAAACCTTTTCACCAATGAAGAGCTCAAGGCAATCCACTACGCCACTATGGAAGTCATGCAGAACCCTGGTATCCAGGTCTCTGACGCAGAAGCAAGACAGGTCTTCAAGGAAAACGGCTGTGAAGTCGACGAAGATACCCAGATCGTAAAGATCCCTGAATTCCTTGTAAGAAAGGCTCTCCAGCTCGCCCCCTCAAGATTCACCCTCTGGGGCCGCGAAAAGAAGCACAACACCCTCATCGAATGCGGCGGAAAGGTACACTGGACCTGCTTCGGTACCGGTGTCAAGATGTGCAAGTACGAAGCCCCTGGCAAGTACACCACCATCGACTCCGTTGACAATGACATCGCAGAAATCGCAAGACTCTGTGACTGGGCAGAAAACATTGACTACTTCTCCCTCCCTGTTTCCGCAAGGGACTGGGCAGGCAAGGGTGCACAGGACGTTCACGAAACCTTCACCTCCCTGACCAACACCCAGAAGCACTTCCACCACATCGACCCTGTCGGTGAAAACGTTGAGTACTACTGTGACCTCGCAGTCGCATACTACGGCGGCGATGTAGCAAAGGCAAAGAGTAAACCTATCTTCTCCATGCTCGTCTGCCCAACCAGCCCGCTTGAGCTCAGTGTCAACGCCTGCCAGGTCATCATGAAGGGTGCCCGCTTCGGTGCACCTATCAATGTCCTGAGTATGGCAATGTCCGGCGGATCCTCCCCGGTCTACCTCGCAGGAACCCTTGTGACCCACAACGCCGAAGTTCTCTCCGGTATCGTGCTCGCTCAGCTCGCAGCCCCTGGTGCTCCATGTATGTACGGCAGTTCCACCACCACCTTCGACCTGAAGAAAGGAACCGCCCCAGTCGGATCTCCTGAACTCGGCCTCATCAGCGCCGGTGTTGCAAAACTCGCACAGTTCTACGGCCTCCCTTCCTTCGTTGCAGGCACTTAGTCTGACGCCAAGGTCCCTGACACCCAGTCCGGTCACGAAAAGACACTCACCTGTCTGCTTCCTGCCCTCTCTGGCGCAAACACCCTCTACGGTGCAGGGATGCTTGAGCTTGGTATGACCTTTTCCATGGAACAGCTCGTTATCGATAACGACATCATCCAGATGACCAAAAAAGTCATGGAAGGCATCCCTGTCTCCGAGGAAACCCTCGACATCGAATCCATCCAGAAGGTAGGCGTCGGGAACAACTTCCTTGCCCTTAAGAAGACCATGAAACTCGTGGACTACCCCTCCAGCCCAATGCTCATTGACAGGAGAATGTTCGGAGACTGGGCACACGCAGGTTCCAAGGACCTCGCAACCGTCGCTCACGAAAAGGTTGTAGACATCCTCAAGAACCACGTAGTCCCTGAACTCGACGCTGAAGTCCTCGCAAACATGCAGGCTGTAGTCGACAGAGCAGACAAGGCCTTCAGAGACAGCAGGTAAACGCAAAACCGGGATTATTTAATTCAAAATACTCAGGAGATCTAAAAATGGCAAGCAAAGAAGAAATTATCGCAAAAGCACTGGCATCAATCACCGAATTCGAAGCTGAGATGGCTGAAGAAGCTGCAAAGGAAGCCCTTGCAGCAGACCTCGACCCCGTAGAACTCATCGAGAAAGGGTTCACCGCAGGCATGCAGATCGTCGGTGAAAAGTTCGAACAGGGTTCCCTCTTCCTCCCCCACGTCCTTGCAGCAGCAGAAGCAATGAACGCAGGGATCGAAGTCATCAAGCCTGAGATGGAGAGAAGAAAGTCCAAGACCGAATCCAAGGGTGTAATCATGATCGGAACCATCGAAGGGGACATCCACTCCATCGGTAAGGACATCGTAGCATCCATGCTCAGCATCGGCGGATTTGACGTAGTCGATCTCGGAAGAGATGTCGCAGTCTCCACCTTCGTTGAAAAGGCAAAGGAAATGAAGCCGGCAGTTGTTGCATCCTCCGCCCTCATGACCACCACAATGGTTGTCCAGATCCAGCTCGAAGAGCAGCTCAAGGAAGCAGGCATCCGCGACCAGGTCAAGACCATGGTCGGTGGAGCACCCTGCACCCAGGACTGGGCAGACCAGATCGGAGCCGACATCTACGGTGAAAGTGCAACCGACGCAGTCAACAAAGTCAAAGAAGCTTTAGTTTAAGCCTATTTGGCCTTAAAAACGAAGAGAAAATGCATCCATCAGGATGCATTTTTTTTCTAAAAAATGTTTTTTGTTAAAAAAAATGTTTTTTTTCTAAAAAATGTTTTTTGTTAAAAAAATGTTTTTTTTCTAAAAAATGTTTTTTGTTAAAAAAATGTTTTTTGTTAAGCATTAACGGACCGTTACTCGTGGGTATCGCCTTTTGGGCCGGTTCACAATGTATGCAAGGCCTTCAGTCAGGTTCACAATTTACACAGGGGCTGTGGAATGCCCTCAGATTACAAAGAACCTGTAAACGTTCGTTATGTGCGAAAGCCTGTAAAAGTTTGGCAGGGTTGCTCGTCTCTGTCAGAACTTATGCAGTCAGCTTGCAATATTGGAGGGAGTTTTCGTGGATTTGCAAAGCTTGAAAAAACAGGAAAGTAAGAGAAAAATCAGTAAAGGGTATATGTGGGCCTTTTTCTGTGCTATATTCTGGGGTATCTGGTACCTGCCGGGAACCGTCGTGTGGGTATTGAATCCCTTTGACGAAATGCAAAGCGCCATTGCCGCTACAAACGGAGCTGAAGCATCCCTTATAATTACCGCGGTATTGATCACGGCCTTTAATGCGCTTACCGTTATGCTTGCACTGATGCTCTGGAACGGAGTGCTCGGAAAATTCGGCGAACTGAAGAGGACAATAAAAGAGTTCAATCCATGTTCCAAGTGGTTTTTCCTGGCCTCTATCTTCGGCGGCCCGATGGCAATCCTTGGCTCTTTCATTGCCATGGGTTTCATTGGCGGAGCTTTTGCAGCCGTTGCAGCTCTTCTCTACCCGGTAATCGGGTCCGTGCTGGCGTACTACTGGTACGGGGAAAAGATCTCCAAAAGGGCAGCAATGGGTATCGGAGTCATTATTCTCGGGGGTATTACGATCTTCGGCGGCGGGCTTATAAATGAGCTTTCTTCCGGAAACGTGCAGTGGATCGGATACCTTGGCGGGCTTATGGCTGCTGCCGGGTGGGGTATTGAAGGTGCCGTCGCAGGTAAAGGGCTTGATATTTCCGAGCCTGATGTGGGTCTCACCCTCAGGTTTGTTGGTGAAAACATAATCTGGTGGATTATTATCGTCCCTGTGCTGGCATTGATTGGCTACCCTATGTACTCCTTTGCTCTCCAGGCCTTTGAACCCATGACCATGCTGGTCCTGATCTTTGCAGGAATCACCTTTGGGTTCTGTTACGTCTGCTGGTACAAGTCTTTCCCGCTTATCGGGGTTGGACGCGGCCAGGGGATCGGGAACCTCTACGGACTGTTTGCCATTATCTTCATCTTCCTCTTCTTCGGAGATGCTCCTGAGTGGACTATCCTTCTGGGAGGAGCTCTCTGTGTTGCCGGTAGTTTTGTTATGATTACGGAAGACTCAAGCGAACTTGAAACTCTGAGAGGTGATTAAGATGGGACTGCGTCCGATTAAGTTCAGGATCCTGGAACTTTTCCTGGATGAAAAAGAACACTGGAACTATGAGATTGTCTCAAAGGTCCAGAAAGAGTATGACATGCAGGGGAATTTCCAGAGGGACAGCATCAACTTTGACATTATTGAACTGGCATCCGGAGGGATGCTCAAGGATGTCGAACAGAAGGTCGATGAGGACGGAACCCACAAAAAAGGGTTCCTTTTGCACAAATATGTGATCACTGACTTCGGGAAAACCCGGAGTTCCGATGCCTGCATAAGGTATGTGTAAGAGCAAAGGAGGGTCAATAAAATGGTACAAACCGCAGCTGCAATGGAAGCGTACAACGCCTACTGGGCAAATTCTTTCGTACCCGCAGGGCACATCGTTTGGATGGTCCTGATCGTGGTGCTGGCGGTACTCGCCCTTTATCAGGCAAGGACCTTTGTGTCTCAGTTCTGAGTTTCCTGTAGAAAAGCTTTCCATTATTAACATAAAAAGGTGAAAAAAATGGCAAAAGAATACACTTTAAGAATGGGAGACGGCAAGCGCATCTTCCTGACCCAGGAACAAATCCGGGAAGAGATCGAAGCAGGTTCTGCAGACGCTGCAGACCTCGGTGCAATCTCCGCCCTTTCCGGCGACCAGATGGACAAGCTCGCAGAAATCATCATGATGCCCGGAAAGGCCGTGAGTGTGGAACAGGGTATGGAAGTACCTGTCACCCACGACATCGGCACCCTCAGGCTCGACGGAGACCAGGGTAACAGCGGTGTGGGAATCCCCTCCAGCCGTCTTGTTGGCTGCATGATGCACGAGAGAGCCTTTGGGGCCGACACCATGGAACTCGGTCACATCGACTACAGCTACAAGCCTGTAAAGACCATTGTTTCCAACGAGTGCCAGGCAATGGAAGTCTGCCAGCAGAACATGACCATCCCTATGTTCTACGGTGCAATGCCTAACATGGGCCTCTACTACACCCCTGACGGCCCCTACGAAAACCCCGGCGACCTCATGAAGGCTTTCAAGATTTCTGAAGCCTGGGAAGCCATGGAACACGCAGCAGAACATCTCACCAGAGACACCGTATGGGTTATGCAGAAACTCATGGGCTCCGGTGCAGACGGTGTTAACTTCGATACCATGGGCGCTGCCGGAGACGCGGATATGTACGGCACTCTCCATGCAGTCGAAGCTCTCAGGAAGGAATTCCCCAACATGTACATCGAAGTGGGCATGGCCGGGGAATGCGTTCTCGGTATGCACGGCAACCTCCAGTACGATGGCAAAACCCTCGCAGGCCTCTGGCCCCACGAGCAGGCCCCCCTTGTTGAAAAGGCAGGCGCAAGCGTCTTCGGACCCGTGTGCAACACCAACACCAGCAAGACCTCTGCCTGGAACCTCGCCCGCTCTGTTACCTTCATGAAGGCAGCAGTCGAAGCCTCCAACCTCCCCTGCCATGTTGATATGGGAATGGGTGTCGGCGGTATCCCTATGCTCGAGACTCCCCCTATCGACGCTGTGACCAGAGCCAGCAAGGCAATGGTCGAGATCGCAGGCGTAGACGGCATATAGATCGGAGTTGGCGACCCACTGGGTATGCCAATCTCCCACATCATGGCCTCCGGTATGACCGGTATCCGCGCAGCAGGAGACCTTGTTGCAAGGATGGAATTCTCAAAGAAAATGAGAATCGGGGAAGCAAAGGAATACGTAGCAAAGAAACTTGGCGTCGAATCCATGGACCTCTCCGACGAGTATGTCATGAGAGACCTCCGTGAGGAACTCGACATCGGTGTCATCACCTCCGTGCCTGGTGCCGCAAAGGGCATCGCCGCAAAGATGAACATCGAGAAGCTCCTCGACATCAAGATCAACTGCTGTGACAAGTTCAGAGCACAGATCGCATAAATTCATTTAAAAAAACGGTTTTAAAAAACGGTTT
>JAQVBP010000033.1:4852-9777 GCA_028690255.1 Methanosarcinaceae archaeon | reverse complement strand
TTAAAAAACGGATTAAAAAACGGCTAACTATACACAATTTGTGTATAGTAAATTAGCCCCGGGGGGCACCTCTCCTTATAGAGGCCCTTTTTTTAGAGGGTTTCTGTTCGGGCCTTTTCCTCCGGGCACATACAGGGCCCTTTCAGGGCCTATTTTCAGGCAGGTCTTGGGGCCTGCCTACCATTCTTTTTTTCAACTGATAAAGTCAATAACCCGGAGTCCGTTTCACTAACTTCCCTTTCTTAAACGAATAAAAAGGCTCTTCGCCATTTCCTATGGGTATAACGAATCTTAACTCAAATATGGGGCTGTTTTTGTGATAGCTACACACAAAACAGTAAAGAGCCATAAAAAAAGCCTTTTATTACCTCGCTTTTAGACACCTGCACCCTCAACGGCCGACGAAGGAGGCCGGGCTTTTCAAAATGAAACCGAAGATAGAATGCCAGCTCCAGAATTTCTCTGTCAGACATTGAGAGATCGAAAACCTGTGAACCTGTACAGTTGAAGTAGCAAATGACAAACCATATCTGTTTCTCATTTTCCCTGTAGACCCCCCACCCCCAAACAGAAATAATTATATAGTAGGAGATACCTATATTTGATTAGCAACTCAAGTTAACTTGTGTTGCCAACAAAATGCCACTTTTAAATCTCCATAAATAGAAAAAATCCCAGAGTCCGTTTGCCTTTAAACCTCCATTTTTCTTTTTAGAATTAATTTCCAAAAAGAATTCTGCATTCATTTTTCTTGATTAACGTTTTTCCCAGTAGCCGGTAAGTTTTCCGTCAAGAGCCAGTTTTCCAAGCGTGAGCCGGACTTTGTCACTTACTTTTGTGGGAGTGGCCGAAGCATAGGGAGTCCCGGGAAGAGGATCCAGATAATGCGCCCGGACTGTCCCCCCTTTTCTGCAGATCCAGCGCACGAGCTCCAGGCTCTTTTCCTGGTCCTCTTCGGTTTCGGAGGGGAAACCGAATATGAAATCAACTGCCGGGACGATGTCGTGCTCAAGGCAGCACTCGACTGCCGAAAGCGTGGCTTCGGCCGTGTGCCCCCTTCGGATCTCTTTTAAGATGCGTTCGCTTCCCGACTGAGCCCCAAGGCTCAAGCTCCTGTTTTCACAGTACCGGTTTACCAGTTCCAGGGACCTGTCACAGACGAACTCGGGCCGGACTTCGGAAGGAAAAGTCCCGAAAAAGATCTTTTTATCAGGCAGTTCCCGGAGGCCCAGGAGCAGTTTTTCAACCTTATCAAACCGGGGGTGGACCCCGTCACTCCCGTAAGCAAAGGCGTTGGAGGCGATAAAGCGCAGGTCTCCGTAATGGCGGGCGAACTTTACAATAGTATCAATACTCCTGTGCCGGACCCGGTTTCCGAAAAGCCGGGGGGTCTGGCAGTATTTGCAACCCCAGGGACAACCGCGGCTGATCTCTACAGGGGCGCGCAGTTTTTCAGGGTCAAAGCAGGGAAAGGCGTCCAGGTCAACGGGACCATTCCTCTCCGGACTCCGGACAGGGTTTCCGCTTTCCGGATCCTTATAAGCAATTCCGGGGATTCCCCGGGGGTCTTTCCCGTTCCGAAGGGCCCTGACAAGTTCGGGCAGGGTTTCTTCTCCTTCTCCAAGCACCACATAATCAAAATACTCCAGGGTTTCTTCCGGAGCTCCCGAGGGATGCGGCCCCCCTGCGATAAATATTGAATCCGTGTCCGCACTTTCAACTTCCTCAAAAACCCGGGCCGCCTGCCGGGTGGTAAAGCTGTAGATCATTATCCCGGCCTTCGGCCTGTCCGCAAAGGGCACATCCGGAAGCAAGGGGGCAAGGACGGCGAAACTGTAGGAGTTTTTCTTGCTGTATCGAAAATAGACATCCATGAGGGGTCACCAAAGTATCCGTGTATCCTTAATACTGTTTTTCACACCATCCTGAAAGGCACCAGCGTGAAGCAGAGCAGCCCCAGGACAAAGGTCAGCACGCCTAAAAAGAAGCGTTTCCGGTCCAGGTCCACACTGTTATGGAGGGGAGTAGGGTGTCCGGCGACGGAAAAAAGGTGGAGGAAAAAGCCCCAGAAGATCCAGATAAAGCCATCTTCCTTCATTACGAAAGTCACGTAAAACCCGGTGATGAAAAGCACTAAAGGAATGACTGAAGAGATTTTTGAGGCTTTTTTCCCGAGCATTGCCCGGAGAATGTGCCCCCCGTCAAGCTGCCCTGCAGGCAGAAGGTTCAGAAGGGTCACAAACATCCCCACCCAGCCCGCAAAAGCCACCGGGTGCATACTGTCTCCGGCAACCCCCAGAAGGTTCTGAATCAGGATAAAGAGAGGGGGCAGGCCCAGGTTAAACATGAGCACATCCGGGACCGGGGCCACCTGAGGGGCCTCAAGGGACAGGCCTATTACGGTAACCAGAACCGAGACCAGTAACCCCACAAGCGGGCCTGCGACCCCCACGTCAAAAAGGGCCTCCCGGCTGGGGATGGGGCCTCTGTATTTGATCACGGCCCCCATTGTGCCGATAAATGTCGGAAGGGGGAGAAAATAGGGAAGGGAGGTCCGCATCCCGTGGTATCTTGCCGCCAGGTAGTGGGCCATTTCATGGGAGCCAAGGACCGCTATTATGGCAAGGGTAAAGGGATAACCTCTGGTAAACTGGAGAGGGGCCAGCCGGAGATCAACCCCGAACATTGTAGCTCCCGCGAGCATTGTGGTAAAGACGGTTGCCGCAAAGAGAGCAAGGTTGACCCAGGGCCTCTCCTTTGTCTTCTTTGCGGGTACCACATAGAGCACATGCTCTCCCAGTTCGTATCTCAGGACAAACTGGAGCCCCAGCCGCTCAAAAGGTTCCCAGAGCAGGTTGGTAATTTCTTCCTGACTGCTTTTCGGAGACCCGTAAAAAAAGAGGGAGTCACCTGAACTCTGGATTTCGTAGACGTCAAAGACGGGGCTGATTAACGGATATATCCGTGAAACCGTTGCTTCGGAATCGAAGTTCCTGTCCTTAAAACGGGTTTTTCCTTCAGGATTCATCGTAAAAGTCTCTTATTGATTTGAAATCTTCCCCGGGAACCTTAAGGCCCGGGTAATTAAAATAAGGAAATAAAGGAAATCATAAGGGCCTGACTCCTTCTTTTCCGGGGATTTGATTGTTAAACCGGCTCGATTGTTAAACCAGCTCGATACTGATTGACCGGGATACTTTATTATTATGCTTCATCAGATATAATCGAATTCCCCGAAAAACATTAACATAGCTTTAGGAGCCCGACTCTGATAAAGAGAAAAGGCCTTACAAAGCCTTTTCAAGGATCTCCAGATATCCGCAGCTTGCGTCCACCCGGACCAGGTCCCCGTCCCGCAGGAATTCGTAAGGGTCCTTTTCCAGCATATCGAGAAGGGGGATTTCCGAGATAATCGCTCCGACGGCCACAATAGGCTCGGTTTCGAGGTTTATTATCGCGGCTGGAGCGGCCCCGTTTTTCTTCAACTGGTACATCACGTAAGACCCGACGGTTGAGCCTTTCCCGTGGGGGAAGACCAGCACCTTTCCCTTTATCGATTTTCCGGAAAGGGCGTGCCCTTCCTCGACAACAATCCCGCTTTTCGGGTCAACGCTCCCCAGGAAAGAGATGGGGTCCCGGGAGAGCAGCACCTCTCCTTCGGCCAGGCCTCTGGCAATCGTCCTGCCCTGAACTTTAATTGGAATCACCGCCCATCTTTTTTTCTCCGGTTGCGGTCAGGACACAGGCCTCCAGGCTTCCGAAAACAGCTTTTGCCCCGCACATGCCCGGGACATAGGCAAAGGCTTTTCCCGAGTTTACCATGACGCAGGAATAACGGTTGGTTGCGGGAGAGACCACCATGCAGGTATCGCAGACCACTTTTGCCCCGCTCTTTTCTATGGCCTCCACATATTCGGGATAGCGGTTTGCAAGTTCCCTTGAGGTGAAGACCCACATTTCCTTTGAGACGGTTTTGCCTTTCAGAAGTCCGGCCACCCGCGCAAGTTCGGGGGCAGAGCAATGCGGGCAGCCCAGGGCGATCAGCTCGGGCTCCTTTCCCTCCCCCGAAACGGCATAGACCTCGTCAAGCTGACTCCTCTCGATCACGAACTTCTCTTCGGGAACCTCAAATGTCATTCTCCGGGCCTCGGGGGTTACCCCGGCCACATGGTAAAGGGCAACGGCGCCTGAGGCTGCCATTGCGGCCCCGAGAGCCTTCAGGTCGTCAGGCCCCGGCCGGGAGCCTTTGTCTGCTTCCTTTCCCGGCCCCGTTCCTTCCTGCAGGAAAAAGAGGGGGACCCGGTTTCCGATCAGTTTGCCTGCCGCATAACCAAGCGCCCCGTAATCCGAAGCGCTGAGAGGGCATTCCACGGAGACCGAGACCGTGGGGATTCGCTTTTCGTCCAGGTGAAACCCATAGTTTGCGGTTTTTCCAAGAAGGGCCGCCGAAAGGGCGGAGGGCCCTCCTTCCCGATTGGTCCTTGCCCCGAGCACGGAGTTTGCATAGGAGACTGCGGAGGACTCGCTCCAGGCCAGGTGGTCCCCGTAGGTCACGGAAAAGCCTTCGAGGGTGTAGGGGGTGCAGGTGCACTCGCAGTTGATCCCGAGTTTTTCATAAGCCCGGATAATTTCCTGCTGTTTTCCGGCAAAATCGGGGGTAATTTTAATTCGGCCCCAGTTTTCAAGGTCCATTCCCGCAGGGTTCAGAATAGCCGGGACCTTTACTTTTCCCTGAAGGTCCGAAATCCATTCCAGACCTGCATCCCCTATGGTCTTGTAGGAGACGCCTGCTATCTGGGCACTTTTTATAGGGATCAGCCCCTCGGCTCCGAAGATGTCCCCCAGAGCGACCAGAATTTCAATGGCTTTCCGGAGGGTTTCTCCGGCTTCCCCGTTCAGGATTTGCTCTTCTTCTTTTGTAAGGT
>JAQVBP010000033.1:0-4752 GCA_028690255.1 Methanosarcinaceae archaeon | reverse complement strand
AGCCCCTCGGCTCCGAAGATGTCCCCCAGAGCGACCAGAATTTCAATGGCTTTCCGGAGGGTTTCTCCGGCTTCCCCGTTCAGGATTTGCTCTTCTTCTTTTGTAAGGTGCATGAAATTTCCTTCTTAGGAATAGTGAAAATATAATTTCAGATTTTCAGTTAGGGAATTACTCTATACTCGTAAAGGTTGTGTTTTTGTGAAAGGGGTGTTTGGTGTGGGCATTCAAACCACGGAACACACGGAACGCACGGAAAATGAACGGCTGGAAGACGGCAATTAAGGTTGCTCTGGCGTTTTGTTCACAATGGGTTTTGAATAGATTATTTAAAGTCCCGGCGTACTCACCGGCCGTCAGGCCGGTTTCCGTGTCCTTCAGTGTGTTCCGTGGTTAAGGAATCGTAAACAAAAATACTTGATATTATATTTGACTCATTCCTTAGCTTCCTTTTTCTGAAAGATTGCCTTTCAGAATTTCTTCTATCTGCCTTTATTCTATCTGAATGACTTTTACCAAAATTTACTTTTACCAAAATTTACTTTTACCAAAATACCGGATACCTGTCTGGCTTATTCTGGGATTTCGGCCCTTTCGAAATTCTCCTTTTCCACAAGGACCTTCGTGGCGTCGATTCCGATCTTTGTTGTGGTTCCGTCCGGGGCTCCTCTGGGGTCAAGGGAACTTCCGCGCACATTGGGGATGATCATGAGGTCTGTGTCTCCTTTAACCCGGGTGGCTATGGCAAACTCCACGTCGTTCGGGTCGAAGATATCGATGTCCTCGTCCACGACGACCACGTGCTTGAGGCTTGTGTGTGCGGCAAATGCGGCCATGATAGCGTTTTTTCCGTCTCCTTCGGTCTGCTTTTCTATCTGGACAACCGCATGAAGGTAGCAGCAGCCGCCTTCGGTCAGCACCACGTTTCTGACTGTGGTGACCTCTCCTACGGCCCGGAAGATCCGCGGCTCGTAGGGAACGCCCATCATGAGGAGGTGTTCGGGGCCTGCGGGCAGGATGCCGTGGTAGATGGGATCTTTTCTGTGAAGCACGCGGGTTATGCGGATGACGGGCTCTTTTCGGACATGGTCATAGGTTCCGGTAATGTCTACGAAGGGGCCTTCATCCGCCCTTTCCCAGGGCTCTATGTACCCTTCAAGCACGATTTCGGAATGCGGGACTTTTACTCCGTTTTCACATTCGAAAAGCTCTATCGGGCCCCCCCGAAGAGCTGCAGCGTACTCGAACTCCTTTCCTACCGGGACCCGGGTAGAGGTTGCATAGATTATGGTCGGGTCACAGCCGAGCACGATTGCCACAGGCAGAGGTTCACCCTTTTCTGCAGCTTTCCTGTGCAGGAGGTAGGTATGTCGGGGAGGGACCAGGCGGGCTGCAAGCCTGTCTTTTCCAAGCAGCATGAGCCTGTGAATGGAGGCGTTGACCGTTCCTCCGTATTCCGAGACCACAATGCCTGCCGTCAGGTAGGGGGCTCCGTCCTTTTCAAAATGAGTTAGAATGGGCAGTTTTGTCAGGTCCACCTCGTCCTCGACAACCTCAAGGGTCGGGGAATCGGACACAAGCCGGACTTCACCTTCAGGGGAAACTGCCGAGAGCTTGCTGATTATCTCTTCTTTCGGGACTTTGAGCATGGCTGCAAGTTCTTCCCTTGAGCCAAGCAGGTTCATGATCACTTTCGAGCCGGAAATGTCGTGGAACAGGACCGGAGCCTTCGTCTGCTTCGCAATTCTGGAAGCTTCGAATTTCGGGGAAACTGCTTTCTGGACTTCGACCAGTTTTCCGTTTTCCTTCAACCGGTCAATGAATTCTCTGAAGCTCATGGTATCTGGATAGCAAAAAAGTTGTTACCTGATAAATAGCTTATCCGGAACCTGGCCCTTAGGGGCTTTTTTTCGGAACAGGAAAAAGCTGAAAATTTATACAAAAATATAGTAATCTTGCATAAGGAACTAAGTTTCGTAACATTTATTATAAGATCTGTTTAAACAATTGAGTGAACTTCACTTTTAAGATATATTAAAAATGCAGCCAATATTATACGATTTATCAAAACGAATTGGCCAATAATGGGATGATTTTGCATTATTAATATATGGGAGTTTGAAAGCACGGTTTAAAAAAACCAAGATATGAGGATTTTCAGTTTGAATAAGGTACCTGTATTGAACATATCGAAACAAGATATGAGTAATTTTCATTGAAATAGAAGATATGGGGATGAAAGATGAATAATTATAGTACACAGAGGTATCTCGCCGTATTTTTTTCGGCTTTGATGATTTTAAGTTTCTTTGCTATTATGCCGGCAACGGCAGCCACTTCATCAAGGACATATACGCTGGACGCCGATTTTGAAGAAGGAACGCTTATCGGATTGGAACATGAGACAGTACACGACCAGCTGCAACTTTCCGAAGAATCGGTGACTTTGCCCTTTATCTGGGTTCCCAATTCAAATGAGGGAACGGTTTCCAAATACGATACAGTGACAGGAAAAGAACTGGGCAGATTCCATACGGGCCCGACATCCGGGGGCAATCCGTCAAGAACAACTGTGGACCTCGATGGGAATGTCTGGTTTGGAAACCGGGGTACCGGTACAGTAGTGAAAATAGGACTTCTTGAAAATGGCCAGTGGGTAGACAGAAATGAAAACGGAGTAGTTGATACTTCCCGGGACCTAAATAACGATGGAAAAATCACAGGCAGTGAAATACTTCCCTGGGGAGAGGACGAATGCATGCTCTATGAAGTCCTGCTGGGCAGCTCAAATAGTGGACCAAGAGGTATAGCAATAGATTCTGATAGTAACCTGTGGGCAGGGACTTATAACCTTAATGAAAATAAATTCTACCACATAGACAGGGATACCGGAGAGATCATTGACGAGGACACAATATCTATTAAAGGGTATAGTTCTTATGGGGCGATTATCGACAGCAATGGAAACATCTGGTCTTCCTGTGGTCCTAGCAATAATCGCGTGCTCAAGATCGATCCCAGCACAAAAAACATAACGCCAGTAAACCTCAATCATTATCCATATGGACTTGGCATAGATAAAAACGGCCACCTGTTTGTTTCCGGATGGGGCGCGGACAGGATTTCAAAGATTGACGTGAATACGGCCAGTGTCCTCAAATATGCATCTCAGGGAGATGCTTTCAGCCGTGGAGTGGCAGTAACGGATGACGGAGACGTCTGGGTTGTCAATTCAAATAATTGTGACCTTACCCGACTTGACAAGGACCTGAACCGAAAAGCAACTATCGATTTGGGTACCGGTGTAACATCTACGGGCGCGGCGGTCGATGCGGAAGGCAAGGTCTGGGCCTGTAACCTTAACGATGGAAAAATTCACAGGATAGACCCTGCCACAAATGAAATCGACCTTTCAGTGCAGACCCCGGGAATGTCAGGAACCAATGTTGGACAGCATTACAGTTACAGCGACATGACCGGCATTATAGCAAGGACAGTTACCACAAAAATAGGCACCTGGACAGCTGACTTTGATAGTGAAGAAGCAGACATGCCCTGGGGCATGGTTTCCTGGAACGGGGATGAACCAGAGGAGACGGCCATTACAGTTGAGGTAAGAAGCTCAAATGACGGCGCTACCTGGTCTGGTTGGGAGACGGCAGAAAACGGAATCCCGTTAAATTCAACACCTGACGGAAGATACCTGCAGGTTAAAACAACAATGCAGATCAGCAGCGGAGATGTATCGCCAGTTCTCTATAACCTTAGCGTAGAGGTAGGAAACCTTCCCCCTGTGGCCGATGCCGGGCCAGATCAGGTAGTTGAACAGGACAGTCATGCCGGAGCCAGCGTAACTCTGGACGGAACAGGTTCTACCGATGACGGACTGCTAGCCCCGATGGAATATACCTGGACCTGGGGTAATGGCTCGGCAACAGGGGCCAATCCTGAAGTAATTCTTCCTCTTGGAACTACCTCGATATGCCTTGAAGTCTCCGATGGGCAGTTCTCGGATGCCGATTATGTTGAAATCACAGTGCAGGACACAACTCCTCCGGAGATAATAATCAGAAGCGAACCGATAGTGCTCTGGTCCCCAAATCATAAATATAACACCATTGCAGTATCCGACTTTGTTGAGTCGGTGGAGGACGTTTGTGATGCCCAGGTGAGCATTGAAGACGTGGTGATTAGCTCGGTGAGCAGTGACGAACCTGAAGATATCAAAGGCAATGGAGACGGAAACACCCTGGAAGATATTGTTATACAGGACTCCCAAACAGTAGACCTGAGAGCCGAAAGAGAAGGGAAAGGAAACGGCAGAGTCTATACGATTAATTTCAAAGTAACCGACCAGTCCTTTAATACGGCAACCGGGGCCTTCCGGATCTGGGTTCCCCACGACCAGGGAGCAGGAAGTCTGGCTGAGGACGACGGCGCAGTGGCAGGGTATATAGTGGAGAATCAGTAAAAGAACTGCGCTTTTGCCCCCTCTATCAGATAAAACGAACATGAGGTTCTTCGAATAACAGGCAAAAAAATGAAAGTACCCATTCCCTTTTATGCTAAATAATGAAGAGCCAAAAAACATTCTTTTTTTATTATTTTTTTTAAAAAAATATTAATATCTATAAAATAGTTCAACAATATATTTCAGAAACTCTGTTTCCAAAGGCACTTATTTTTTTAAAAATATAGCTTAATATACATTTCCCGATGGAAATAATATATAATCGGGCCTGAGTTAGCCAGATT
>JAQVBP010000187.1 GCA_028690255.1 Methanosarcinaceae archaeon | reverse complement strand
GACTGAAGGTCTTTCAGTTCCGTTATCGCACGTAAGAGGCCTGCGGTTTCTTTGAAAAGTTTTCTGGCCTCTTCTTTTGTCAGGGAACTTTCTTTGAGTTTCTGCTCGTCTTCCTCTTCTTTTTCAGAGATTAGAGCGATGCATTCATCGATCTGGTTTTTATCGGCTTCGCTTAAGGGCTCTTTGTTAGCCAGTTCCCAGACCTGCTCATGCAGCCTGCACTTTTTTCCCTTAAGTTCCACCTCGTAAGGAATAATCTTGCCCAGCCAACCCAGCCTTGAATGAAGCCCGGCAAGCAAGTGCTGGCGTTCTTCTTCGCTGATGCATTCTTCCGGCTCCTGTTCTAAAGCCCCTGTATCCTGTTCCGTACTCCGGCCTCCTATATTCTAATCTGAGGTTTCTGGATATAAAAGCACCTCCTGAAGAAATATAAATGCCGAAAATATGGAAAGTATTTAGTAGCTTCAAAAGGCATTGTAAATTGAAAGTCTATTATAAATAATAAGAGAAGTTATTTAAAGAAATGTAAAATTCATAAAAGTAGCCGGGACAGCCGGGCTTTGCGTTTAATAAACCACTGCAGCCCCGGACTTCTTTAATACCTGAGGTGATAAAATCGTTTCTATAATTCAGGTCGCACTTGACCTTCTGGAACTGGACCGCGCTGTAGAGATTGCAAAAGAAGCTCTGGCCGGCGGAGTTGACTGGATTGAGGTGGGCACCCCCCTCATAAAAAGCGAAGGTATGGACGCTATCCGCGTGATAAAGAAGAATTTTCCGAACCGGACCGTGCTTGCGGACATGAAGACAATGGACACGGGGGCAATCGAAGTTGAGATGGCCGCAAAGGCTGGCGCCGACGTCGTGATCATTCTCGGGGGCGCGGACGACGCCACCATCCTGGACGCTATCCGCTCGGCCCACAAGTACGGGGTCCGGATAATGGCAGACCTGATAGCCATCTCCGAGCCTGTAAAAAGGGCAAAAGAACTCGAGGCCCTCGGGGTAGACTACATAAACGTGCACATAGGAATCGACCAGCAGATGATGGGTATGGACCCCATTCATACCCTGGAAGAAATTTCCGAAGAGGTCAGCATACAGATCGCAGCCGCCGGCGGGCTTGACGCGGAACTTTCCGCCAGGGCCGTCCAGGCCGGGGCCGGGATTGTAATTGTCGGAGGACACATCGCAAGGTCCGACAACGTAACCGCAGCTGCAAAGCTTGTCCGGCAAAGTGTGGACGCTCCCGAGTCCGTTGTGATCAGGGAAAAAGGCAACCTCGACGAGGAAATCAGGGAACTTCTCAGGACGGTCTCCACCCCTAACATCTCGGACGCCATCCACAGGAAAGGGGCAATGAAAGGTATCCGGCCCCTTGTGAAAGGAAAGAAGATGGTCGGAACAGCCGTTACGGTCCAGACCTTTGCCGGAGACTGGGCAAAGCCCGTGGAAGCAATTGACGTTGCAAAAGCCGGAGACGTCCTGGTCATCTATAACGGAAGCAGCGACGTTGCTCCCTGGGGAGGGCTTGCAACCTACAGTTGCCTGAACAAAGGCATCGCCGGAGTCGTTATCGACGGGGCCGCGAGGGACTTTGAGGACATCGATGAAATCAAACTCCCTGTCTTTGCAAAAAACGTCGTCCCGAACGCCGGGGACCCCAAAGGGTTCGGGGAAATAAACGCCGAAATCACCTGCGGAAACCAGACCGTAAAGCCGGGTGACTATATCGTAGGAGACGACAACGGCGTGGTCGTAATCCCCAAAGAAAGGGCCTACGAAATAGCAAGAAGGGCAAAAGAGGTTAACAAAACCGAACAGAGGCTCTATGACGAAATAAAGCGGGGTGGTACCCTTTCGGAACTCCTTGAAATTAAAAAATGGGAAAAAAGGTAAAAAACAATAAAAAGGAATTTGCAGGAAAGAAGTCCATCTTCCCTGACAGAGGGGCAGGAAGACAGAGAAAAACAGGATCTTAAGAGGTTTATAATACTTCAGGACTGCATGAATAAAAGTGCCCTTACAAGCCTGATTTCCTCTTCAGAACAGCCCCCTTTCATTTTTTCCAGAAGACGGGAATAAAGTTCGGCTTCGACTTCCTCGATTGCCTTTTTTATTCTCTGCTGTTTTCCAGGACTTACAAGCCCGTCAATATTTTCGACCTTTCCGGATAGGATCAGTTTTTCAAGCTGCTTACATACGGCTTTCGGGTTCAGGCCGTTGAGGTCCGCAATTTCGTAAATTCCCAGCCTCTGTTTGGAAAGGGAAAGGGTTTTTTCAAGCGAATTCTCCGACCCGAACGAACGACCTCTCTGTTCCCTATATGCTTTTACCTTCTCAGTCCGGGCTTCCGGAGAGGAGGAAACCATTATTTCCGGATCTGCCCCTGATTCCCCTTCAGCCGGAGAAAGCTCGGGAGACGGGGACCTATCCGGTGCCGGACCCACACTCCAGTCCTGAATACTTGTGTCCAGATACCTCCGGCTTATGTTCGGAAGAGAGCCGGACCTTTCAGTACCCTCTGCACCGGCATTTTCCGAAAAAGGGACTTCGGAAACAGTTTCATCTGCCCCTCCGTTATCAATTTCCGGAGTTTCGGCTTCAAGCCCATAGTCCCTGCGGTAGTTTACGATTTCCCGAAGGAAGTCGTCCCCATACTTGCGGAGCTTGTGGTCTCCTACCCCTGTAATTGCATGAAACTCTTCTTTGCTTTCGGGAAGCTTTTCTGCCATTTCCCGGAGGCTTGTATCGGAAAATATGATATAAGGAGGCAGGTTCTTCTTTACGGCAATCTGTTTCCTGAGCGCCCTTAACCTCTCGAAAAGAATGGGGTCAGGTCCGGCCTTTACCTGCCGCGGAGGGGTACGAACTGCAGGTTTCAGGGACGAAGAGAAAGCGGAGTCTTTGGAGATCTTCGACAGCCGGCTCCTGGCCCTGAATGTGCTTTCAGTCGACTCCGCCGAAAGAGGGGGAGCCCGAGCGGAAAAGTCAGGAACTTCGGAAAAGTCAGGCCCGGAATTTCCAGTTTCATCCCCCCCAAAATTTTCGAAATTATCAAGATCCTCCGGATTTATGGGATCGCTGAAATTTACGGAATCGCCGAGATCTCCGGAGTCGTTGAAATTTACGGGACCGCTGAGATCTCCGGAGTCGTTGAGATTTACGGGATTCCCGGCATCCTCCATACCTTCCCCGGACATATAGCCGGGAGGACACGCAAGTTCCACCCTTTCCTTTCCCCTCAGGACCTCTCTGCTCCTGGCATTGAGTTTCAGGAGGGGATAACGGGCCCCCTGGACATCAAGAATTCCGGAATTGGCCATTTCACTTGCAAGGGCTTTCCACTGTTCTTTTGTAAATTCCCTGCCGCTTCCATGGGATTTCAACCTTTCGTGCCGGTTTGCCTTTATCTTTTTGTTTTTTGACCCTGCAAGGATATCGATCACGTAATTCGTCCCGAAACGCTGGTTGAGTTCCTGGACGCAGACTATCAATTTTTTTGCGGCCTCCGTCCCGTCAAAGGTCGCCTTCGGGCGCAGGCAGGTATCGCAGTTCCCGCAGTTTCCCGAAAAGGAATCCCCGAAATACTCAAGCAGGACTGCCCTCCTGCACCGCCTGCTCTCACAGTAAGCCACCATCTGCCGGAGCTGGACAAGCGCGAGGTCTTTTTCCTTTTCATGACTCTTCTGCTGAATAAAGTACTCGATCCTGAAACGGTCCCCCCGGCTGAAAAAAAGGATGCATTCGCAGGGCCCGCCGTCCCGGCCTCCGCGCCCAGTTTCCTGGTAATAGCTTTCCAGGTTTCTGGGAAGATCATAGTGAATTACAAAACGGACGTTGGATTTGTCAATTCCCATTCCGAAAGCGATTGTGGCAACTATGATGTCCACGTCGTCTTTCAGGAACCTTTCCTGGTTTTCGGCCCTCTCGGCATCCGCCAGGCCCGCGTGGTAGGGAAGGGCCCGGAAACCTGCCCGGGTCAGTTTTGAGGCCAGAGATTCCACATTGTTCCGGCTCTGGCAGTAGATGATCCCGGCATCGCCCCTGTGCCGGCGCAGATAATCACGAATCTCGGAAAAGGTCTCTTTTTTGGCTCTGATTTCATAGTAAAGGTTTTGCCGGTTGAAACTGGCTACATAAGGGCCTTTTTCGGGGTCAATGGAAAGCTTGAGCTGGGAGATAATGTCTTTTTTGACCCTTTCCGTGGCTGTTGCCGTAAGTGCGATTACCGGTACGTCCGAAAACCCTCTGGAAGAATCCCTTAAAAGTTTCAGTTTCCTGTACTCGGGCCTAAAATCGTGCCCCCATTCCGAGATACAGTGGGCCTCGTCGATTGCAAAAAGGCTTACTTTACCCCGCTTCAGAAGAGAAAGGGTCGAGGGCATCATCAGGCGCTCAGGGGCAACGTAAAGGACCTTGATCCGGTTTTCAAGAAAAGCGTCCTTAACATCCCGGATTTCCCGGGGACTCTGGCTGCTGTTCATGCAGGCCGCGGCAACCCCGTTTGCCTCAAGCCCGTCCACCTGATCTTTCATAAGAGAAATCAGGGGGGAGACCACGACCGTAACTCCCTCCTGCAAAAGAGCCGGGAGCTGGTAGCAGAGGGATTTTCCCCCGCCTGTCGGCATGAGGACAAAGGCATCTTTTCGGTCAAGAACGTCATTGATGATATTTTCCTGCAAAGGCCGGAAAGAAGTGTAGCCGAAATACTGCTGGAGGGCCAGGTACATGCGGGCCGTCCGGGAATTTCGAGAGCTTTCAGGAACTCCGGAAGATAAGGAATCAGCCCCTTTTCCCTCATCTGTTAAAAACTCGTAATCCAAAAACTCTTTTTCATCAATGTCGTCTGCCAGATTCATGCTATCCCTGTTTTGCCGCCTGGAAAAAAATTGGAAAGGATGTCAACGGCCGGATACACCCTCTTTATACCCTCTTTATACCC
>JAQVBP010000032.1:22264-24078 GCA_028690255.1 Methanosarcinaceae archaeon | reverse complement strand
CTTATTGATCAAAATCTGATTGGATTGTAACACCTGCGGAACGCGGGGAAGAGCTTGGGGACTTGCCCTCACTAGAGGGAGGAATGAACCAAGAAGCCCCTGAGTCTTTAGCTCAGGGGTAGTTCACGATGCTGTTTTTGCACATAAAACAGTGATGTAAAGGTATACATCCGTTTTTCCTCATTCCTGAATTTGCCACAATTAAACAACGGTACGAAAGTTGTATTCTTTTCACATCATTCCTGAAACGTCCGGCCTCCTGCGCCGGCCGTTGAAGGCCCGGGTTTTCTGAACCACAAAAATTAACCCCGTTCCGGCAAAACAATAAAAACAGTTCATAAATCCGGGTCAAAGCTAACGGCCTTTTCGTGCTGACAAACAAAGAAAAAACTTGACTTTATTGATATCCTGCCTGAATACTGAAATCTGCTTTTTTGGGGGCCTGCCCCTTAGCTCCGGTTTTTGCGATTTCAGCAAGTTTTTTTCCCAGTTCCCTGCACTCTTTCAACTCGGCCTCATCCGGCCTGTATTTGACCTGAAGGCCCGGTTCAAGGACCTCAACCCCTGCGTTTTTAAGTTCGGTTTCTATCGCTTTTACGGCCCCTCCTCCCCAGCCATAGGAGCCGAAGGCTGCGGCCGTTTTGTTTACGGGACGCAGGCCTTTTAAGTAGGCCAGAAAGTCCCCGAGAGTCGGGAAAAGGTTGTTGTTGAGGGTGGGAGAGCCTACGGCAAAGGCTGCAGAATCCAGAACCTCTTTCATTATACGGCTCCGGGAATTTTTTCTTAGATGCAGGAGTTTAACCTCCACCCCTTCCCGACGGCCTCCTTCCAGAATCTCCTTTGCCATTAGTTCGGTGCTTTGCCACATGGTATCATAGATTACCAGCACCTTTTCTTTAACCTCCCCCTTTGCCCAGGAGGCATAGGCCCCAAGAACCTTTTCAATATCCCGCTTCCAGATTATTCCGTGGGAGGGGGCAATCTGCCTGAGGGGCAGGCCCAGTTTCTCAAGTTTATCCAGGTGGCGCTGCACGGGGAGTCCGAAGGGCATGAGGATATTTGCATAGTACTCGGTGGTTTCGGGCATGACGTCTCTGATCTCGTAATCATACCGGGCCGAACTCGCGATATGCTGCCCGAAGGCGTCATTTGAAAAAAGGATTTCGTCTTCTTTAAGGTAAGTTTCCATGCTGTCGGGCCAGTGGAGCATGGTGGCTTCAAGAAAGAGCAGGGTCTTTCCCCCGAGCTTGAGCTCGTCCCCTGTCCGGACGATTTCAAAGTCCCAGGGTTCACAGGAGGCTCCATAATAGCCCTCAGCGATGTCCCGGCCCCTTTTCGTAATGAAGAGTTTCGGCTTTGCCCCCGTCTTTTGCAGAAACTCGACAAGGGCTCCGGAGTGGTCCTTTTCCATGTGGTTTATCACCAGATAGTCCAGTTTCGAAGGGTCCATGACCCTTCGGATACGCGCAAGCATCTCCTCCGCATGTGAGGCTTTCACGGTATCTATAAGAGCGGTCTTTTCACCCACGACAAGATAGGAATTGTAGGTGGTGCCTTCCGGGGTGGTGTAGCCGTGAAAGTCCCTCCCGTTCCAGTCAATGGCCCCTACCCAGTAAACTCCCCTGGCAAGCGAGGTTTCACCTTTTATTTCTCCCCTTTCCTCTTTCTCTCTTCCCTTCCCTTCTTCGACCCCCGCCTTGCCAGCCAATCGGATTTTTGCCCTATTTTCTTCTTCATTTTCTTCTTCATTTTCTTCTTTATAGTCTATTTTCCCCCGGTCTTCTCTCATTTCGATCTCTGTTTTGCTTTCAGGA
>JAQVBP010000032.1:13902-22164 GCA_028690255.1 Methanosarcinaceae archaeon | reverse complement strand
CACTGCCTTTTCCACTACCCATAAAAACACCCGAAAAAAGGATTCCCCATAAAAATCTTAAAAGTTCCGGAATTCTCAGGTCTGCATCCTGAACTCGGTCATACTTTCAAGGTAGTTATCGATCAGTTCATAGTGTCCCCTTTCGTACCCTGCAAGCATCTCAAAGAACTTTCTGCGGGGCTCGTTTCCGGCCTGTTTTGCGAGTTCCGAATAAAAATACTCACTTTTTCGCTCATGTCGCATGGCCGCGATTAGAACCCCTATGGCTCCGAGCCTGGAATCCGTCTGTTTAAACTCCGGAGTAAAGGATTGTGTTTCGGGGGCTTTAGCTTCTTCATCCGGCAATTCCAATTTCTCTCTGTAGGTTTCGAGGTAGCCCAGGTGTTTGCCTTCTTCCTCCGCAAGGTAGGTATAGAGTTCCTTTAACTGGACATCCTCTGTTGCACTGGCTTTTTCCCGGTAAAAAGCCCTTGCGTCTTTTTCCCGTTTACTCGCAAGGGCAATGGCGTCTTCAATTGTATCAAGTTTACTTACTTCTTCAACCATTTCTTTAAATGTGTCTTTCATGCTCCAACCCTCCCTGCAGACTGCTCTATTTCAGGCATGAATTATGGCTTCCGGCCTTTCAAGCCCGACTATATCGTAAATCTCAAAGGGATTTTGCAGCACCGTGATGTTCTCCATCTGTCCGAGTTTCTCGGAATTTGAAACGTCCACATCCCTCATCCGGAGCTCAAAGGTCCTCCCGGTAGGAGAAGCTGTTTTCACAGTCCCCCTTTTCTGGTCCACCGGCAGGATAAAGATAGGAGTCGAGCCTTTGGCAGTCTGGGATACTGCATTTGTGACCAGGGTATCGGCAATCCCGTATACGATCTTGGCGACAGAATTGGCTGTTGCCGGAGCCACCAGCAGGAAGTCGTAATACCCCATCTGAAGAGGGCCCGCAATGAACGGAGAATTGGGGCCGGCGTCCGTCTTGAAGTTGGGGAAATCCCGCTGGATCTTGTCCCAGAGATGATACCATTTCATTACGGTCTCCCCTTCCTTTGAGAGGAAGACCATGGTTTCAATGTTCGTCCTTTTCTTTATATCCGCCATGATCCCGTAGGTCTCAAGCATCTGATCCCCGGAACCGGTGATGCCCCAGGCGATTCTTTTAATTTCCCTGCGCAATTTTTCAACCAAAACATACAACTCCCAAAATAGATGTCGAATTAGGTTAGTTCAACTTCACGGATAAGCATGGAATGACAGAATTTTAACTCACTGAATAAATACTAAATTAAGGAATTTCAAACAGCAAAAGACCCTTTCCTCAAAAACCCGGGCCATTGGGTGAAGGTTTTAGGGAGGGACAGTTGACTTTGAGTCTCTTGACCCTGTTTCATCGGGAAGGCCCGCGCGTTTAACAAGCCATGTGGTTTCAATAAGCTTTCTGAGGGTTTTTCTGAGGGTCCTCATACCCTCGGAGTCTTCGGAAACCCCTTCGGCTTTCAGGTCCTTCGACCAGAAGGTAGCTCCGAAATTCGCCCCGAAAGACCCTCCTCCAACTGGGATCATTTCGTTGATTATGTAGAAGTTCAGAAGGGTCTGGATGGCGGGTTCCTGACCTCCGACCCGGTCCCCCCCGTCGGCAAGCCCCATCCCTACTTTGTTCAGGAAGGCTTTGGGGTCCCGGGCAACCACGGCCCTGCACCTGTCCAGGATCGTCTTGGTCTGGGCACTAACGTTCCCCTGGTAAACAGGCGTTCCGATGATCCAGGCATCGGCCCAGATCATTTTTTCATAAAGTTCCGCCGCGATATCGTCTTTATGGATACAACCTTTTTTTTCCCTTATGCAGTAGTCACAATGGATACAAAATTCCATTTTTTTTCCTTTAGCCGAAAAATAATCGGTTTCTGCTCCGTATTTTTCCCCGGCAAGCTTTAAGGCCTCCCTGACCAGAAAATCGGTTGCTCCTTTCCTGGGGCTCCCGGAGATACCCAAAATTTTCAAGCTATTGCTACCAGATTCATCCATTTTCTTTCGTCCTAAAATAAATGTAAAGTTCGTCTTACCAATTCCATATTATCTTACGTCCTTCTCAATAGTTTTTCTTTACTCCTACAATAATATCATATACCCTTCTCAATAGTTTTCTTTACTCCTACATAATCTTGCATACCCTTCTCAATCATCTCACATATCCTTCTCAATAGTTTTCTTTACTCCTACATAATCTTGCATACCCCTCTCAATCATCTTTTTTATCTCTTCGTTTTTTTCAAAAACATGAACATGCAGAGCACGCTCAGCATTTCAAGCACCCCGAATCCGGGGCTTGAAGCCATTTCCTCCTCTGGATAGGTGGCCATATCGATAACAGGCACTGTATAGACCCCCTCTCCGAAAAGGGCGTCTATGTGTTCCTGAGAGGCCGAGCGGTAGTGCAGGATTGCCTGTACGCTGATCGGATTTACGGCCCCCTCGGGCATAAGGAAGGAATGCTGCTCAACCACGGAACTTTTAGGGGGAATCCTGTTGTCAAAAAGGACGCTTTCGGCTTCCCAGGCTTTAACCGTGGGCCGGCCTTCGGAGTCGGCAAAGATTGTGTGGTAGACTGTTGTCCCGGAATCAAGCCCTCCTTTTTCATCCGGACTTCCGGAATGGTAGAGTTCTTTGCCTGCGGCGTCCTGGACTATCAGCTCAAGCCAGATTTCCCGGTCTTCCGTAACTCCTGTAGGAAGCTTGTGCCCGGCCCCGGAGTTTGTGATCTCGACTTCCACGTCCACACTCTCCCCGGCTTCCGCATTTTCGGGAACCCGGACGGTAAGGGTTGCGGCATGTTTCAGATATTCGATAGCTCTTTTCTCATGCCGGCTTTCCCCAAGCTCGTCTGTCACAAAGGCATTGGCTCCCACAAAGAAGTGGGTATAGACGTGCTCTCTGTCGGGGCCGTTAGAGGCGGCTTTTCCCGGGTTTGCTTCAAAGCCCACGATTCCGGGAGTCATGTGGCAGTCCTGACATCGGACCCCTTCTTCCGCATAGGGGCTTTCCTCCCATTCCGTGTAAGTGGCCGCAAGAGTCAGGTTATTGACAGGGTGGTAAATATTGTGGCACATCCCGCAGTACCGGGATTCCTCATAAAACTCATGCCCTTCGATCCCGTGTGAAGGTGGTGCATCCTCTTCGGCAGCCCGGAGGGGGGGACCCCATTTAGTGTCTCCGGGTTCAAGGATATAAGGGGCATTTCCAATCCCTTCACTCTCAACCACAACATGGCAGAAATCACACTGCACTCCTTCCCTGGCGACCTCGCTCAGCCCAGAGCCGTCCATGGGTGGGATTTCTTCCGAGACCACCCCGACGGGAGTATGGCAGCTGGAACAGAAAGTCAGGGGGAGTTCCCCGGTTTCCGCGGCTTCCGCGGCTTCAACGTATTCCTGCAGCCTGGCCTGATAAAAGAAATCCTCGTTTGCGTTCGAGTGCATGGACCCGTCCCACTGTCCGAAAATATTCCCATGGCAGCCAGAACAGAGCCCGGATTTTGAAAACTGGTCCGATACAAAGGCTCCGGGTTCACTCCGCTCAGCTGTTACAGAGCCTCCCGCAAGCAGAAGCAGGCCCGAAGCAAAAACTGCCAGGCAGGCTATTCCTTTACGTATGCCTTTATCTTTCGTCAAATTCCCTCCGGAGATTAATTATAGTCCTGGAAATCGGTTTTACCCGGAAGTCCTCTATATTCCCCGTAAGTCAACCGGCCCGCAATCCGGTATATAAATAAAATTAGAGAATTAACCGCGGATAACCGCGGATACCCACTGATAATAAACACGGATGGCTTAAATCAGTGTGCACACATGTAAATATGGGGTTCTTTAATTGAAATTAGTTGATCTATGGGTCAGTTTCAAACTCCGAGTTTATAAACGTAATTTGGAATCGCAGTCCCGGTCTCTCTGCAATTAGTTTTGCAATTAGTTTTGCAATTAGTTTTGCAATTAGTTTTGCAATTAGCTTAACTGTATGTCCATGAACTCTTCCCAGGCTCCATGGACATTACAGTGTTCCAGTGCCCGCAGTTTGGCTTTCTTCCCTGCCAGGCTTTTATCGGCCTGCACCGTAAACCTGGCTTCAGCTTGTTTATTTCTCGGAGTAAGTTTGACCCTCTCAATTTTCTGATCGTTAAGGTAAAGTTCAATCCACTCGATGTAATGTTTTTCCTCCATAACATGGGGGATAAATCCCACCTTAACAACCACCTCAAAAGCTTCCCCCGCAGTGATTGTTTTTGGCACATAGATCGCAGGAACATGCTTTTTTTCGCTTTCGGTCAGGTTTTTCGGGTCAACGGGTCTGTTAATTTTTTCTTTTGTCATAACTTCAGCCATGATCTGTCCCCTCCATTCTTAACTCAAATCGTTGCCATCTTTCTATATAATTTAGGTTTATAACTAATCCGTTATTTTCTATAAAACGCAGCAGAAAACCCCTGAGTCTATTACTCAGGGGTAGTTGATTTTCAAAAAACTTGAATTATTTTTATTTCAGAAGTTTCAGGGCGTCCCTGCAAGCCGAAACTGCCGGAGCTCCCGAGGTTATGAAGATCACGTCCATGGTCTCCATGATTTCCTCTTTAGTGGCCCCGTTTTTAAGGGCGCTTTTCATCTGGGCCATGGCACAGGCTTCACATTGCTTGGACGCCACCACTGCAAGTGCAATCAGTATCTTCATCTTTGCCGGAAGGGCTCCATCAGTCAGGATCTTGTGGTCACATCTCCTGTACTTATGAAGAAATTCCGGATCAAGTTCCCCCAGGGTTTCCAGAACGTGCGGGGTAAACCCCAGTTTTTCCCCAATACTTCCCACTATCTCTTCATGTTCTGTCACTCTTTTTACCTCCACTCAACTCATTAACAATTAGTAATTAATAATTATTATAATATAATCCTGATTCGATATATAAATTCTCCAGACCTCCCTTCTCCTGACCCGGGATGCACAGGCCGGACCGAAACGACTCTTCCTGTTCTTAGGGTTTTTCCCCTCTCTTCCAAAAGAAAACGGACTGACCTTTACTTCCCGGCCCCGTCCCCAGCCATCCTTTTCCGATCCCTCCCCTGATCTGTTATGAAAAGGATTTTTTACTCCAACTTCGAAAGCTTGCTGCAAAGCAATAAGAGATGCAAGTCAATTCCCGTCTAAAGGCGTTCTATGCTGGTGTAAGGATAGGAAGGTTGCAGCAATAAGGGGTGCAAGTCCCTCCCGTCCCTCAGCGGGATATGGCAGCTCACACACAGAAACCCGGGCCCAGGATCGTATCAACGCATTCCTGGCAGAGCATCCGGGGAAGCCCCTTTTTGAGCATTTTATGGGGCATCGGATAACTTCCTCCTTTCATTGGCATTTCCATGATCTTTACATGGTCCATGCAGAGTCCTTTCCCGCAGACGATACAGACACTAACGGCTTCACTTACCTTTTCTTCCTGTACACAATCATAGCATTTCAACATCCTTACCACCTCAACAGACCTCATCAAACATGCAGTTCTCCTTCAGGGCCACATGACATGGTTGGCAGACGATTCGCTTGATGTGTTCGAGATCCGGTTTGAGCTCAATGGGATAGTCCCCCTCCCAGACCGGGGTCTCCTCATGGACCAGATGGTCCGGACAGACTCCCATCCCGCATACAATACAGATAGCTACAGCATCCGTATCCTTTCCTTCTTTGGCACACATATAACATTTCATGTCCAGTACCTCATGGTTTCCGACCCTGGTTTTACCAGACCGGGCTCCCCAATATCAAAACCGTTTCGGATAACTTTTTAAAAAATCAGTTTTGTCGAGCTTACTCTCCTTCTTCAACAAGAACCATATCTTCCCCGCAGCAAACAAGAGTCCCGCCTCCGACTTTTGTAACGGTCACTTCGTTGCCGCAGATTTCACAGAGATATTTTTCCCCAACAGCCGATACTGCCAAAAATATCACCTCCTATAATCGTTGTATATAAAATAGATTATATAATATTATATTCAGCAGTTCCCGGAAAAAGCTCGAAGGCATGGTTTTCCAGGGGACTTCTGGCGATTCAATCAGTACTTTACTTGATTTATTTATATTACTTGTTTTGATAATAAGTACGTGAATTGCACATTATATTTGGCAGAAGGGCATATTATATATTATCTGGGGGAGTTTTTTAAAATAGTTTACAAGAGTATAATTTTTTGAAAATATAGGATGGTAGGGTCTTAAAGATAAGCTGGATGTAAAGCTTTTTTGTATTTATATAATCTGGGGATAACATCATTCATAGGCATTTTAAGCATTTTATAGAACGCAGTGTAAACCCCTGAGTCTTTAGCTCAGGGGTAGTTCACTAGACATAGAATGAGTATTATTTACTTCGATTGTATTTTGTATTATTGTTGGCTATTGATTGTGTTTTTTGGTTTTTCATGAATTGATACTTTCATGTATTCGGAACCTCTAAATCAAAATCTATAGGCTGAGTTTCGGTATGCATAACAGATGTTTTTCATTTATTCTGCTAAATATTGAAATACAAAATAATATAAATAGAGTTTATATATGATTAATTCAATCAAAACAATAATATATTATAGATTTAATGCAGTTAAATATATATAGATTATTAAATACAGTTATGTAAACTACCCTACGCTAAAGGGTTTGCCTAACAAACCCCGATTGACAGGCTTGAGTCTTAATTGCTTACGTTGGATATGTCACGATACCTGCAAACGCTTCCTTAATTTGTGGCTCTATCATGTAGTATTTAAATGTCCTGATAGTCAGGGGCTTTGTGCTACACATGACAGGCATATCTAACACTGGCGAGGGGAGACAGTTTCAAAAACTGCGTTACCTGTTATGGAAATTTGTTTCAAAAGCAGAGTGGAGAAATCCAGAACAACCAACTGCCCATGAGCAAAATATTCAGGGGCAATACGGCATTCCTCCCCATACCAGAGCAATGGGACTTCCTGCCAGTTTCATGTACTTTTCAATACTCCAAATTATAATTAATGTCTCAATTAAAAAACGATATTGGTTATAATCAGGCAGTTATTTAACATAATTAATTACAAAAATAAATAATTAAAATGCAACTACTAAAGGAGCAATCAAAGATGAAGTTCGGAATCGAATTTGTGCCAAGCGACCCAGTATTAAAGATCGCACATTATGCAAAGCTCGCAGAACAGCAGGGATTTGACAACGTCTGGATCACTGACCACTACAACAACCGTGATGTGTACACCACCCTCACCGTGCTCGCCCTGAACACGAACAGCATCAAGATCGGGTCCGGAGTTACCAACTCCTACACAAGGAACGCCGCAATCACCGCTTCAAGTATCGGCTCCGTTAACGAGATCTCCGGCGGAAGGGCCATTTTAGGCCTCGGGCCCGGGGACAAGGCAACCTTCGATGCCATGGGTGTCGAATGGGTCAAGCCCCTCGCAACCACCAGGGAAACCATCCAGGCAATCAAAGGCTTCTTCGCAGGTGAAAAAGTAGCCATGGACGGCGAACAGGTCAAGTTTGGCGGTGCAAAACTTGCATTCAAAACCGGTGATGTCCCAATCTACATGGGTGCCCAGGGCCCCAAGATGCTCGAGCTTGCAGGCGAAGTCGCAGACGGTGTACTGATTAACGCTTCCCACCCCAAGGACTTCGAAGTCGCTGTCGAGCAGATCAGGAAGGGTGCAGAAAAGGCAGGTCGCGACCCCAAAGAAGTTGACGTCACAGCTTATGCCTGTTTCTCAATTGACAAGGACCCCGCAAAAGCTGTCAGCGCCGCAAAGGTAGTAGTTGCTTTCATTGTTGCAGGGTCCCCTGACCTCGTCCTCAAACGCCACGGCATCGACGTAGCAGCCAAAGCCCAGATCGGAGAAGCCATCGCCAAGGGAGACTTCGGTGCTCTCATGGGTGGCCTTGTCACCGAACAGATGATTGAAGCCTTTGCCATTTGCGGGACTCCCGAAGACTGCATAAAGAGGATCAAAGACCTTGAAGCCATCGGTGTAACCCAGGTCGTTGCAGGATCCCCGATCGGACCTAACAAAGAAAAAGCAATAAAGCTTATAGGGAAAGAAATTATTTCCAAGTTCTAAGTTTTCCAAATTATTTGAAAAAATAATTTGAATTATTCAGAAAATCATATAGAATGCAATAATTCGTTAAAAATCATTTAAAGAGCGTTTTAGGAAACATGTCTGAAAGTTTAAAGGCTTGAAGTTTAAA
>JAQVBP010000032.1:7187-13802 GCA_028690255.1 Methanosarcinaceae archaeon | reverse complement strand
AAAATAATTTGAATTATTCAGAAAATCATATAGAATGCAATAATTCGTTAAAAATCATTTAAAGAGCGTTTTAGGAAACATGTCTGAAAGTTTAAAGGCTTGAAGTTTAAAGGCTTGAAGTTTAAAAGCTTGAAGTTTAAAGGCTTGAAGTTTAAAGGCTTGAAGTTTAAAAGCTTGAAGTTTAAAAGCTTGAAGTTTAAAGGCTTGAAGTTTAAAGGCTTGAAGTTTAAAGGCTTGAAGTTTAAAGGCTTGAAGTTTAAAGGCTTGAAGTTTAAAGGCTTGAAGTTTAAAAAAACTTAATAAACATGTTTCCGGAAACGTTTAAATACATTTTGAAAAACCCTTACCTTTTAAGGCAGTCAACGACCCCCATTAATATGGGAGGCCTGTTTCGGCAAGCCCTGATTGACAGGCCCGAATCTTAATTAACTACTGTCGCGTCAATACCAGGTGTTGAATAATTACGGACTATTGTAATTGATTCCATACTACAGTATACGCATGACACTACGTTGAACATGTCATGATACATTTGGACGCTTCCTCAATCCAATTCTCTATCGTGTGGCATTAAATAGTCCTGAGAGGTCGGTGTGCTACACATAACAGGCATATCCGGCATTGGCGAGGGAGACTTTCAAAACTACGTCGCCTGTAACGGAAATTAGTTTCCAGAGCAACGTGGAGAAATCCAGCATATCCAGCATATCCAGCATATCCAGCATGATGCCTGAAAGTTGACGGCATTTCTTCCATGACTTAAGTCATGGGTATCCTGCCTGTAAGGTCGGGAATTCAAGGCACCGGAGGTTATTAATTGCCACCAAAAATTGCAGATATCATTGAGCACGACGTTTGCGCGGCCTGCGGCGCATGTGAAGCCGTATGCCCGATAGGAGCCGTAACCGTTAAGAAGGCGGCGGAAATCAGGGACCCGAACAACCCGGACCTTTTTGAAAAAGGAGCCGCATACCAGGCCTGTGAAGGCTGTCTTACCTGTAGCAGGGTCTGTCCGGTAGTTGACGGCTTCAGGGAAGACGAACTCGCAAATGTCCGTAAATTCTTTGCCGCAAAAGATTCGGCTTCAGCAGGCAGCCAGGACGGAGGGGTAGCTTCCGCAATCATAAAGACCCTTTTCAAGAAGGGCGAAATTGACTGCGCAATCGGGATTTCCAAAAATGAAGACTGGGAAACCGAACTTGTCATCATGACCAGCGCAGAAGACGTTGATAAGACCAGAGGGACCAAGTACACCTCGGACCCCGTCCTCAAAGTCCTCAGGGAAGCTTTTGAAAAATACGACCGGATTGCGGTTGTGGGCGTGCCCTGCCAGGTTCATGGGGCCCGGTTAATCCAGGAAAACTTCAACGAAAAGATCGTGGTAATTATCGGGTTGCTCTGTATGGAGAGTTTCCACCACGAGGTCATGCTTGAGAAGATCGTTCCTGAAATCCTGCAGGTCAATATAAAAGATATCGTAAAGATGGAATTTACTAAGGGGAAGTTCTGGGTCTATACCAAAGAAGGGGAAGTCCATAATGTCCCTATCAAGGACATTGCCCATTACGCCAGGAACCCCTGCCATAATTGCTGTGACTACACCTCGGTCTTTGCCGACATTTCGGTAGGGTCCGTCGGAGCCCCGGACGGCTGGAACTCGGTCTTTATCAGGACGGATGCAGGCGAGAAGTATTTCGACATGGTTAAGGATGGACTGGAGCTCATGGATGATCCCAAACCGGGCCTGGACCTTGTTCAGAAACTCATCGGTATGAAGCGCAAAGGCAACGCCGAGCATTATCTTGAAGTCTGTGAAAAGTTCTCCTTCCCCGGAGCGGGAATCCGTTGAAAGAGTTCGGAAACGGATCTGAAAAGGACCCGGCCCGAAAAAGGGATCAGGATAACAAACAGACTAAATCGGGAATTAGTAAAAACTATATAAGATCAGAGAGATCGGGAGCCGGGATGACACGCGCCTTTTACATCGGACGTTTTCAGCCGTATCATTTCGGGCACCATACCGTGATCACAAGGATCGCAGAGGAAGTTGACGAACTGGTAATCGGGATCGGAAGTGCCCAGAAGAGTCACGAGCCCGGTGATCCTTTCACAGCCGGCGAAAGGGTGCTGATGCTGAACAATGCTCTTGAGGAACTCAGCATCCGTTGCTACGTAATCCCGATAGAAGATGTAAGGTATAACTCTATCTGGGTCCACCACGTCGCAGCCCGAACCCCCCGCTTTGACGTCGTGTACTCCAACAACCCCCTTGTTCTCCAGCTCTTCCGGGAGGCCGGGTTCTGTGTGAAACAGTCTCCCCTTTACATAAGGGAAAAGTATTCAGGAACCGAGATACGAAAACGGATGATCGAGGGAAAAAAGTGGAAACATTTGACCCCCCAGCCTGTGGTCGAGGTAATTGAGGAAATTAACGGGGTTACCCGTCTCAAAAACGTCGCCGCAAACGATAACTATTTCCTGTAACTCTTTTTCCTATAACTCTTTTTCCTGTAATTCATTTTCCTGTTTTTGATTTTATTTACGGTTGCTCTGGCAGGAGATTGGGTTTGATTCGTGAAATTAAGGCCCTGGCCGAAGTTAAGAAGTGGGCATATACAAACCGGCCCGTGGCGTTGAAGCCCGGCAAGCTTGAAACTCATAATAAATATACCTGGCCGGGTTTAGAAAATTTGTCTTTTGAGTCTTATGGCCCGGATTTGTGAACTGGATTTTTTGTTTTGCCGGAACCTGGTCAGTTCTTGGGAGATCAGAAAACCCGGGGCCTCAACGGCCGACGAAGGCGGCCGGGCTTTTTAAGAATGATGGAAAATGGGTGCATACTTTTGCACGCACAGTCTTTGGATTAATTTTCATATTGTATTCGATTTTGAATGTTCATTTCAAAAATCTAAAACTGGTTTCCGGGAATTCGATTTTTTTTACGTGTGCCCCCACGAAAAGGCCGCTCGCTTACGCGACCGGTGAGAGCCCTGTCTTTCCCTATGTAAGATATTCCAGAATTCGCTCCTCATTGCTTCAGGACCCTGGCAATTAGCACAAGCCCCCCGAGGTTAATGAGCCCGATCAAAAGATAGCCCACAAAGTGTTTGAAACCCAATCCCGAAACCGGAGGCCGGGAAAGGTCCCCGGAATCGCCTGAGGGTGCATCCCCTTTTCCGGTAGGTTCCCGGTTTTTGGAAGCTTCGGGGGCCACCACTGTTAAATCAAGCACAGTGTCACCTTCCAGAAAGACTTCCTTTTCAATCACATTTCCCCCCTCCGAGACTAAAAGTTTATAGTTGAGGTCAGGCTCAAGCCCCAGGAAGATGAACTCGTCATCGGTCCCGGAAACTGCAAGCTCTTTCCAGTTCTCGTTCCCGCCCTCATTTCCGTTTCCATTTATGTCCTCATTTCTGTACCCGTCTTTGCCTCCATTATTATTCACACGCCCACTTCCCCCTTCCAGAAGTTTGACAGAACCTGCTTTCTGCAGTATTACCTTAAGGTTCGCGTAATCTTTTTCGAAAAGCTCCTCTCCGTCCGAAAAACGGGGCCTTTCCGGGATGTTCAGGAGACTCAGGAGCGTGGGGGCAATGTCTTCCTGTCCGTATTTACCCTCAAGGACTCCTGTTTTTACACCGGGGGAGTGTACGATTAAAGGAACCATCCGGGCCTCGTCCGAAACCGCGTACTTTTCGGACTGGTGTCCGCCCTTGCTGTCGGCCGTGGGAAAAGCCATGCCGTGGTCGGCGGTCAGTATAAAGGCCAGGTTCTTCTTTTTGCAGAGTTCATAGAGAGGGGGGAGGTCCGCGTCCAGGCTCTCTATGCAGTCGATGTACCCGTAGTTTTTGCGGTAGTGCCCGCTCAGGTCCACGGCCCCCACGTTGACTGTCAGGAGGTAGTCCTGGTCGGGGCAGTGTTCGGCCATATATTCTATGACTTCGCAGGCGGTATCGAGGCCCCAGCGGTTGTAACCGGAATACCTGTCCCTGGTTTCCTTTGATGCGGTGTAGCCGGGGGCCCGGGCCGCGGCTTCGTTCATGAGTTTTATAAGGCCTGGCGGAACATTTACGTTATCTGGGGGATGTTCGTATTCCTCAAGGGTAATTCGTAACTTTGTGACTGAATTGTTTTTGTCCCTGAGCAGGGCGTCCTGTTCGGCACAGACTGCCCAGGAATCCCCTTTTTCCATTACACCTATGCAGAGGTAACCGTTTTTGTGGGCGGCATCATAAATGCTTGCGTCCCTGAAACTCACCATTTCACTATCCGCTTTCCTGTTTCCGGTTACCAGAACAGAATGTCCCCCTTCGGTAAAGGTCCGGGGGGCCCTGACATCCAGAACCCTCATGCTCTCCCCGGCAATTTCGGGAAGGGTCTCGACCAGGGCTTTTTCAAGCGGGTTGCCGTCGAGGGCCCGGGGGGTCAGTTCAGGGTATACAAAAGGGGCACTGAGCCCGTCCACTATCAGGAGCATTGCGCCGTCCGGAGAAGGGACGGGATTTACCTCGACTTCCGTGAGAGCTCCGGAGGGAGTTGAAAGGGATAGAAAAAGGAAGGAAGCCAGGAGAAATGAGACTGAGATAATGTTTCCAGGGAGTTCGGGAAGAAGGTTCCGGACTTGGGTGGTCATTGTAAACAATTTTCAAGTAAAGGTATAAAGAAGTTTGCCCCGAAGTAAGGGACTCCCTCTTCCCCTTTGACTTTACTTTATCATGTAAATATATTTAACATATTATTATAGTATATCTGAGTAGTGAAATAATCCCCAACCTGACCAACCAACCCAATCAATCCGCAAAAAAATTATTTCAATTACACCACCTTTAAAGATTACCCGGCCGGGATTTTGAGGATTCGGAGCATTAAGCAGGGTAAACCTTATTATATCTCCTTGAAATAGTCCTTTACATCCTAAAGCCTTTCATTCATGAAATACCAACCACCCCAAGCGAAAAAAGGATGAAAACCCATGAAAATGAGCCCACGCTGTACTTATTGCTTACTTTCTAGAGTACATTTTCAATCAAAACTTTCTACTGATGATGACGAGCTGATAAACAGGACCCTTCAGGAATGCCTGAAAGTGGTGTCCGAAAACTACAGCCCCGAGGAAGTTTCCGCATCCGTGGCAACAAAGGTCCACAGGAAGTGCTACGAAACCTTAAAGGATAAAGATCCCTACCATGTGACAAAAAAACTCAGCAACGAAGCTGCCCAGAAGGTCCTGCCCTTTGCAAAGGAGAAGATCTACGAAGGTGACCCCGATGATGCCGAACTTTTAAGGAGGGCTGTGCTTGCGTCCATTATAGGAAATTATTTTGACTTCGGGATTATGGGCTTTGACGCGAGTGAAGACCGCTTCGAAGACGCTTTCAGGAAACACTTCGAGCGCGGGCTTGACGTGGACGAGACCCGCTATATGTTAGGAATGCTCGATAACGTGGTCTACATTGCTGATAATTGTGGAGAGATAATCCTTGATATGGTACTCTTTGAGGTCATCAAAAAGTTAGGCGGGAAGGTCACTCTTGTGGTCAGGGGGGGGCCCATACTTACCGATGTTACTCTGGAAGATGTTAGGGAGTTCGGGATTGACAGTATGGTTGACAGGGTCCTGACCACGGGCTCAAATGCGGTGGGAGTTTCCGTGGAAGAGGCCTCCGAAGAACTGCTCACCGCCATGAAAGAAGCAAGCCTGATCATCAGCAAAGGCATGGCGAATTACGAGACCCTCTCGGAACATAATTTCGGGCCCATTGCCTACCTCCTGCTGACAAAGTGCGAGTGTGTGGCCGAGGATATGGGGCTTGAGAAGGACCTGACAGTTGCAAAATTGATGAACTACCCCTGAGAGAATTATTTTTGAACCTCCTGGAAAGGGAGAAAATCGCTATCTTTTTAAGGGCCTGACCTGAAATAATATATATTAATTGAAAAAGTCGCCCCGGATAAAAGGCGAAAACAAAAGGAGGTCTGAAAGATGTGTGAATTAAACGTTGTGATGCTGCGTGGAGAAGAGCGTGAGAAAATAATGGAATCTGTGGCAAGGATTGTCGTGGAAGGAGACTCAATAGAACTTACAGGCATCCTCGGGGACCGAAAAACGGTTTCAGGTTCGATAAAAGAGATTAACTTTTCAACAGGATTGGCCCTGATCCTCGGGGTGTGAATAACATCCCGGTTTCCCGGTTTTTCTTCCGTTTTCCTGTTCTTCCGTTCTTCCGTTCTTCTGTTCTTCCGTTCTTCTGTTCTTCCGTTCTTCTGTTCTTCCGTTCTTCCGTTCTTCTGTTCTTCCGTTTTCCTGTTCTTCCGTTCTTCTGTTCTTCTGTTCTTCCGTTCTTCCGTTCTTCTGTTCTTCCGTTCTTCCGTTCTTCTGTTCTTCCGTTCTTCTGTTCTTCTGTTCTTCTGTTCTTCCGTTCTTCTGTTCTTCCGTTCTTCTGTTCTTCCGTTCTTCTGTTCTTCCGTTCTTCTGTTCTTCCGTTCTTCTGTTCTTCCGTTCTTCTGTTCTTCCGTTTTCCTGTTCTTCCGTTTTCCTGTTCTTCCGTTTCCCTGTTCTTCCGTTTTCCTGTTCTTCCGTTTTCCTGTTGTGCCTCAACCCTCTCTTTTGAACAA
>JAQVBP010000032.1:0-7087 GCA_028690255.1 Methanosarcinaceae archaeon | reverse complement strand
CTGTTCTTCCGTTCTTCTGTTCTTCCGTTTTCCTGTTCTTCCGTTTTCCTGTTCTTCCGTTTCCCTGTTCTTCCGTTTTCCTGTTCTTCCGTTTTCCTGTTGTGCCTCAACCCTCTCTTTTGAACAAAAAATACTGCCGTTTTTCGGGGTCGGAACGCGGATTTTCTCATAAGTTTGCATACGGTCCCCTGATTTTCATGTAAAATCATTATCATCCTGACAGGCCCGTTTTTCTTATTTTTGGCTCCTGTCCTTCACCTCGCTCCCGGGTTATACTGTCAGATGGCATTGATTATACTCCCCGGTCTGAGAGGGCGGACTTTGATTATTATTGAGATTCACAAATTATCGGGTAGTTTACACTGCAAACGTTTATAATCTGAAAATTTATACGGGCAACCCTTCTTATAACAATATGGTGGAATGTTAGACGATAAATGGCATAATTTACAGTAACTCAATAAACCCGAAAACGAGAGTATCCGGCCTGACTTCGGGCAGTGAACCTTATTTTAAAGTTCCTTCATCCCCCCGGTGATTCCTCTATGTCAGAACCCTTACTAACCGGCGGTCTGGCCCTCCTGCTTCTCGGGACGGCCCTCTCCTTCCTGTATCGCAGTAAAAATTGCAGAACAGTCTCCCTGGGACTGACCTTTCTGTCTTCTGGCCTGCTTTCGGCCTTTGCAGCCGGAATGCTCTATGGGGGCCGGGAAGTGCTTATCGAAAGCTACAGCTTCCTCTCCCCCCTGGAGTTTTCCTTCTTCATAGACCGGCTCTCGGCAGGTTTTGTGCTCCTTATATCCCTCGTAACCCTGGGAGTCTCGCTTTACTCCATAAAATATGTGGAAGACGAAAAAAGCGAAGGCCGAAAAAGCCTGCACGTAGCCCTGATGAACCTTTTCATCTTTTCGATGCTGCTCGTAGTGCTCTCAGCAAACGGCTTTTCCTTCCTGTTCTTCTGGGAACTCATGTCCATCTCTTCCCTCTTCCTGGTAATTTACGAATATGAAAAACCGGAGAGCGGAAAAGCGGCCCTCTTCTACTTTATCATGACCAGCCTGAGCACGGTCTTCCTTTTCTCGGCCTTTATCGGCCTCTATACCCGAACGGGCTCTTTTGACTTCCGGGGCTTCGGGCTCCTGAGTCCAGAAGCCCTTTCCTGGACCTTCCTCTCCCTCTTCTTCGGCTTTGCAATCAAGGCCGGAGCAGTGCCTTTCCATAAATGGCTGCCCTATGCCCACCCGGCAAGTCCCTCGAACATCTCGGCTCTCATGTCCGGCGTCATGCTCAAGGTTGCAATCTACGGACTGCTGCGTTTCCTGCTCGCGGTCGAGCCTGAGCTCTGGTGGGGAGTCCTGGTCCTTGCCTTCGGCAGTTTCTCGGCTCTGCTGGGAGTCGTCTACGCCCTCAAAGAAAACGACATCAAAAGGATGCTCGCCTACAGCAGCATTGAAAATGTGGGGCTTATACTGATAGGAATCGGACTCTACCTTATCTTCAGGGTCAGCGGACTTGCCGGACTTGCAGGGCTCAGCCTTGCAGCCGCGGGGTTCCATTGCCTGAACCACGCTCTGTTCAAGAGCCTCCTTTTCATGGCCGCAGGCTCGGTAGTGCACGAGACCGGGACCCGGAACCTGGAGGACCTGGGAGGGCTTGTAAAACACATGCCTCAGACCGCCCTCCTCTTCCTGATAGGCTCGGTCTCGATTGCCGCCCTTCCCCCCATGAACGGGTTTGTGAGCGAGCTTATGCTCTTCCAGGCCTTTTTCTCGTCCTCGGCCCTGGCGGGAGCAGAAGCCCCCTTCCTGAAGGTGCTCCTGGTCCTCAGCCTCTCGGCTTTTGCCCTTACGAGTGCCCTTGCAGCTACCCTTTTCGTAAAAGTCTTCGGAATTACCTTCCTGGCAAAACCACGGACTGAAGGCGCGGAAAGGGCAAGGGAAGTCCCGAAACTCATGCTGCTCGGACAGGCTATCCCTGCAGCTCTCTGTATTCTTACAGGCCTCTTTTCCGCCCGGCTCTTTACCCTCTTCGGGCTTCCGGTAGGATTCGGGTCCGGGGCAGAAGCAGAAGTTCCGGACATGCTTTTCGTGGGTGGGATTTTGATGGTCACTTACCTGCTGGTCTGGCTTTCCGTCCGGAACTTCGGGCCCTCTTCAGGCCCGAGGGTCTGTAAGGAGACCTGGGGCTGCGGAGGCCTGGCTCAGCACCCGAGCATGGAATACAGCCCGGCAGGCTTTTCCGAGCCTCTGGTTGTAATCTTTAAAAAGATATACAGAACCCAGCTTTCCAGCAGCAGGAGCTTTGCCGATAGCCAGGACTGCGTATTCGAGCACGGGACCGCTGAAATCCGCCTGATAAAGTTCTTTGAGGAATACCTCTACCTGCCCGTGGCCCAGGCAGTTGACCGGGTCTCAATGAAGGTTGCGGGGCTGCAAAACGGGAGGCTGGATACCTATGTACTTTACGTCTTCCTTGCGGTGATAGCGCTTATGGGCTTTACGAGGTGGTTCGCATGATTTTGAATTCAGACATTTCTTTCATTTTATTCTGCCTGCTCAACCCCGGGTTCGTGCTCCTGATCTCTCCCCTTTACATGAGCCTGATCAAAAAGGTCAAGGCCGCAGCTCAGGGAAGAAAAGGCCCGCGCCTTCTGCAGAGCTATTACGATTTACGCAAACTTCTGCACAGGGAAGTGGTCTACTCCCCGACTTCCTCGGGGATCATGAGAGTGACTCCCTACCTGAACCTGGCAGTTCTCCTGCTGGCCTCCCTTTTTGTCCCGGTTATCTTTATTCCGGAGGCTCCGGCAGGGATAGGAAACATCATAGTCTTTATCTACCTGCTCGCAATCGAGCGCTTTTTCACGGCGCTTTCCGGGCTTGATGCTGGCAGCCCCTTCGGAGGCATGGGCAGTTCGAGGGCAATGAGCCTTGCGGCCGTGATCGAGCCCACCATGGTCATAGCCTTTGCAGCCCTCGCATACGTCCTGAAAACCGTGGACCTGCACGAGATGTTTGCCATTACTTCGGCCTCCGCAATCCCGGTAAGTCCGACCCTGGTCCTGGTCTCCATCTCCCTCTTCATAATCATCATAGTGGAAACCGGCAGGCTTCCCGTGGACAACCCGGCAACCCACCTTGAACTCACCATGATAAACGAGGCCATGATCCTCGAACAGTCCGGGAAAAACCTGGCCCTCATAGAACTGACCCACTCGGTTAAACAGACCCTCCTTATGGCGGTCCTGATCAATATTCTTGTCCCGGTCGGGCTTTCCGGTGGTTTTTCCGGTGGACTTACCGGGGGGCTTTCAGGCGGGTCGAATCTGGCAAACCTTGCCGTATCAGGCCTTCTGGGCTCGGCCCTGGCTTTCCTCGTGAAGG
Organism: Methanosarcinaceae archaeon; assembly: GCA_028690255.1. GTDB lineage: Archaea > Halobacteriota > Methanosarcinia > Methanosarcinales > Methanosarcinaceae > JAQVBP01. The sequence goes on along the minus strand of JAQVBP010000032.1, from coordinate 3,704 downwards.
CGGGACTGCTCGCAGTGATAATCGGGCTTTTCGAATCGTCACTTTCGAAAATGAGACTCTTCAGGCTGCCCGCTTTCTACATGATGGCCTTTTTCTTTTCGGCCCTTACCATCCTCATGGAGGTCTTCGCATGATTACTCCCGGTTTTACAGATCCCCTGTTTCTTGAAGGAGCTGTCAGGATTCTCTTCGTCTTCGTGCTGGTCACGGCGGCGCTTGTAATTTCCGTAAGGAACCTCGCCTCGCTCCTGACCACCTACACGGTCCAGTCCCTGCTCCTGACCCTTATCGCAGGTCTTCTTTACCTGATCGAAGGAAGTCCCGTGCTGCTGGCTATTTCGGTCCTTACCCTTGTGAGCAAGGTTTTACTCATTCCCTTTTTCATAAACAGGGTTGAGGCAAAAATCAAAATCAGCCGGGACATGAAATTCAACTATCTGGAACCCACGTCTTCCCTTCTGGTCAGCATTGGCCTGGTCCTGCTGGTCTACGTCTTCCTCTCGGGTTTTGTAGGGGAACTGGCTCTGGGAAGGCTGTTTTTCTTCGGGGCCGTAATTGGGCTTTCCCTGACTCTCATGGGCATGCTCGTCATGTTCAGCCGCAGGAAGGTGATTACAAAGGTTCTCGGCTACCTGACAATGGAAAACGGAGTCCTCCTTTTCGGGATCTTTGTAACGGAACTGCCCTTTATTATCGAGGTTTTGATCGTCATTGACCTGATCATTATCGTGCTCCTTACAACCATCTTTGCGGTGGGGATGGATTCCACTATTGAAGAATACCGCCAGAAACTTCAAAGACTCCATATCTGGCCCGGGAGGGAATACCTGTGAACCCCGGCCTCAACTTCTCCCTAACCCCCGGCTTTACTCCCATGAACCTTATCTACATGTACGCAGGCCTCGGCTTTGCCCTGCTGGTCCTGGTCCTGCTTTCGAAATCGCATAAATTGATGAACTGCCTTTCCATAACGCACAGCTGTGTATATCTGGGCCTGACCCTTTATGCGCTTTTAAAAATCCCGGTCCCTTATGTCTGGAGCAGTTACTTCTACATCGACCACCTGAGCCTCTACGAAGCCCTGATTACAGCCGTTTCCTTCCTTTTCGCATCCTTATATGCCAGAGGCTATGTCGAGAGCCTGATGGAAACCCGGGAACTGCACCGGAAAAACCTGAAAATATTCTACGCGGCCTTCAACCTGCTGCTCATTACGGCAACGATTGCCGTTTTCCTGGACAACCTGGCCCTGTTCTGGATCTTCACGGAACTGACCACGGTATGTGCGGCCGTGCTTGTGGCCATCCTTTCGGCGAGAGAGAATATCGATGCGGCTCTTAAGTATATCTTCATCGTGTCTGGAGCCATGCTTTTTGCCTTTATTGGCCTGATTTTCCTTTTTGCCCTTTCCATGCAGGCCCCGGGAACGGAGGGTACCCTTAACTGGACCCTGCTGGTCAAAAACGCCGCTTTCTTTTCCCCGAAACTGCTTTCCGTAAGCTTTGTGTTCATCTTCATCGGGTTTGCGGCCAAATCCGGGGTTGCTCCTTTCCATACCTGGCTCCCGGACGCTTATAAAAAAGCCCCGTCGGTCAGTGCCATTCTCTCGGGCCTTATGCAGAACCTCGGGATGTACGGACTTATCCGGGTCTATGCAATTGTCCGGCAGACCGAAGCTGCCGCAGCTATTTCCTGGCTCCTGATCTTTTTCGGGGTCTTTTCGATTGTTATTGCCGTCTTTAATATGCTTTCCCAGAAGAACCTCAAGTGCCTGATAGGTTTTTCCAGTGTCGAGCATATGGGCCTGCTGCTGATCGGAATAGGGGCAGGGACAAAAGCCGCCCTTTTCTGGGTGCTTTTCTATACCCTGGCCCATTCCTTCACGAAAGAAGCCCTCCTCTTTGCGGCCGGGATCCTGCACAGGCAGTACCGGAGCAACAGGGTGGAACGCATTACCGAAGCTTTCCGCCTCCAGCCCCTTGCTTCCTGGACCCTGGTCCTGAGCAGCGCCGCAATTCTTGGCCTGCCCCCATTCCCGATGTTTCCGGCAAAGCTTTTCATCCTGCTCGAAGCCGCAAGGCTTTCTCAGCCCCTGGTCTTTGTGCTCCTGCTCCTGCTGGTCCTTGCGGCCGCTTCATTCGGAAAGTTCCTGATCGAGGCCCTTTCCAGGCGCACGCCCGAAGGCCGGGAACAGGCCCCATCCCCGGCCCTGCCTGAAAATACCCTTCAGCCTTACGTGGTCAGGCCCGGAATGAAAATCCCGATGGTCGTCATGCTCGGCCTGGTCTTTTCCCTCGGGGTTTTCTTCCCGGAGAGTCTGGAAAACCTGCTGAACAGCATCGTTTATGAACTCGGATATATCTGAACGGAGGCCTGAGATGAAAATGAACACGGAAAGAAAGCAGAATGCAGAGCAGCAGAATGCAGCAGTTACTCCCCGGGGCCGGATGAACCGGGATATGAAGAATATGACAGCCACTCAGTACCTTGCAGGTCTATTGACAGAAACGGCGGAGCCTTCAGGCAAAACGCCGCAAATCAGGGAAGGCCGGAACAACGAATTTTACATCTCTCTTTCGGAGGAGGAATTTCAAAAAACCGTGCCTGTGCTGGACGGGGAGGATTTCATCCTTATAAACCTCTTTTGCGTCCAGGCCTTTGAAGGGGAAAAGAAAGAAAATAATAAAGCAGAGGCTTCGGCCTTCACTCTCTTTTACGCCTTCCGGAAAAGAGGTTTTTCCGAAATCTTCGTCTTCCTCCGCCCCGTGGAAAAGGAGGCAACTTCGATTGCCGTAACTTTTCCCTCGGCCTGCTGGTACGAGCGGGAAATCAGGGACGGCTTCGGGCTTGACTTCCCGGACGCCTTTGATAAGCGCAGGCTCTTTTTGCATGAGGCCTACCCTGAGGGTTTCCACCCCCTTCTCAAATCGTTTAAAAACGGCAAGATCCGGACGATTGAATCCCCGCAGGAGAATTATCCTTTCAGGCAGCTGGAAGGCGAAGGTGTCCACCAGGTCCCGGTGGGCCCCGTCCACGCGGGAATTATCGAGCCCGGCCATTTCAGGTTCAGCGTGATCGGAGAACCCATTTTCAACCTGGAAATCCGGATGTTTTACAAGCACCGGGGAGTTGAGAAACTGGCCGAGGGAAAGAATCCTGCGGCCTGTCTTCCGATTGCCGAGTCCATCAGCGGAGACGAGTCGGCCGCAAACGCTGTTGCCTTCTGCACGGCCGTTGAAAAGCTGGCCGGCCTCCGGGTCCCGGAGCGGGCCGAGTACTTAAGAGCCGTCCTGCTTGAACTTGAGAGAATGCACTCCCACCTAGGAGACCTGGGGGGAATGGCCACAGACGTCGGTTTCGCAAGGATTACCTCGCCTTTCCAGATCCTCCGGGAGGAGCTTTTCAGGCAGAACGAAAGCCTCACAGGTTCCCGCTTTTTGAAAGGGGCCGTGGAGATCGGGGGCCTGAAGCAGGACATCCCTGGCAAATTGCTTGAGAAGCTGGCCACCTACCTGGAAAGCTTTGAGCCCCGTTTCGAGAAAGCCTTCGAGACGGCCATGAGTTCTTCCTCTCTTATAGACAGGTTCGCGACAACCGGCGTGATAAAAAAAGCCCTTGTCGCCCCCCTGAACCTGACCGGCCCCATTGCCCGGGCCTCAGGCGCCGCCTACGACGTCAGGACGAGCCAGCCCTACGGTATCTACG
>JAQVBP010000031.1:21197-24210 GCA_028690255.1 Methanosarcinaceae archaeon | reverse complement strand
TAATTCGGCAAGTGTAATTCAGGGTACCCATATATATAACAAATATTAATGATAATTGTTGATTATAATTGTTGATTATAACTATTGATTGCAATTGTTAATTACCAGTATGTTGCCAGGGAGTTCTGATAAAATGCCTGGAATCGTGTATATTACAGCCAAAGAGATGAAGAATGCCTCTACGATTGCAAAGGCCCTTGTCTCAAAAGGGCTTGCAGCCTGTGTAAATATGTTTCCGGTTTCATCGGTTTACCGCTGGGAAGGGGAAAACGTGGAGGAAAGCGAAATTGCCATGTTTGTAAAAACCCGTTCCGAAAGCTTTGCCGAAATCTGCGAAGTCGTAAAGGCCCTTCACACCTATGACCTGCCAGCGATAGAATTCTGGGAAATAGACGGGGATAGGGACTATTTGCAGTGGGTTCTGGAAAACAGCGCAGGAAAAAACGCATATAAAACTCTTCGAGTAACAGGCACAAATAAATGAAAGTACTTGAACGCACTTTCATACCAAAGAAGTGGACTGGGCCTAAAAATCAAATTGCGTGCGGCCACCCCGCCCGTTTCCCCGGATACTCAGAAATCATTGGTTCAATTGCTCAGGTTACCATAATCAGTGCGATCGAAACTCTGCTTTCGGTTATCTTTGGGAAGGAGCACAACAAAACCTGCGAGGGTTCACTTCATCCCCAACCTGAAAGGTCGGGGTATTCGTGACCCTCCGCGCTCCCAAAGTAATAAAATAATCCTAATTATTTTTAAAAATTTGTTCATCTGTTTGGGCTGTGTGAAGTTTTTTCCTTTCGGAACCAAGGCCATTCGAAACTACTGAAATTACTCTAACCCATAACTTTTCTTCCCCCGCCTAAACCCTTCGCCAGAACATTGGTTTTCTCCGGCCCCCTGACCAGAACCTTCCCCATTATCTCAAATAGTTATTTTTGAAAGAACCTCCAGCTTCTTTTTCCAGTGGTCTACACCTCGCTTTGCCGCATACCAGTCAAAAAGATCCCCCTCGTCCACTATCTCCCCGACCTCGAATTTTTTTCTGAAGTCGTTCGAGTTCATGTCATACTTTTCCTCAAATTCATCGCAGATCATCGAATACCTGTTTACCTTATATTTTGCGATATGTTTCTCATGGTTAATGGCGGCCTGGACAACCTCGGTTACTTCAGGCTCCGGTAAATCGGATTCTATCTCCATTATGATTTTCATAACTATCTCCAGATATGATTAATTTACCCTTTTTTAACCGGGATACTCTTTCAAAATTTCGCCCGTATCCGCATTAAAAGGGCCCGCAGTGAAACACCCTGTACAATTTATCATTTATTGTAACGCCGATTGATACCCTTGATTTTGAAAATTAATAGGTTCAATCGAAATTCTGTACAGGTTATTCAGTGACTGGACCGATCAAAAAAAAGTTGTAATACAAATTAATAATAATTTGTACCCTTAATTAAGACTTTTCATAGCATTTATGTAAAAAAAATCAAATATTCTAAAATGAGAAACTCATCTTCATCGGGGCTTTTTCGTTTCCCCTAACCCAACTTCACCCTAAATATTATTCAGAAACTATGCTTCAATAGTTATATCCACGCCCGGATTTTATTACTATTGGATTATTATTTTCAGACCCCCGAAAATTACCAGGCTGGTCCATTACAGAGATTGAATACTTTATCGCATGGAAAAGGTGAGTCAGGGACCTCTTTGAAAGGTGATGCGACTGATAAATATCCAGAGAATAAAGACCTGTTTTATAATAGCTTCCTTATTTTTGATACTGAGCGCAAGCCCGGCTGCTGCAAGAAGAATTAGCGTGGGAAACGACGATAACCAGGACTATTCCTCGATACAGGCCGCTGTGGATGCCGCGAAGCCCGGGGACACAGTCTATGTTTACAGCGGATTTTACAGGGAAAACGTGGATCTTGATAAGGAAATCACCGTGCGTTCCATTACCGGAAGGCCCGAACTTCATATAGTGAAGGCAAAAAACCCCGGCGACCATGTCTTTCACGTCCATTCAAACAACGTGACGATAAGTGGTTTTTCCATCAAAGGGGCCAATAATCCCGATAAAGCCGGCATATACCTTGAAAACACCCGGGGGGTCATGATAAGCAATAACAACCTCTCGGATAACCGGCTGGGGATCTGTCTTGAAGACTCGACTACCAATATGCTGAACCTCAACAAAGCTTCCGGAAATATGGTCGGGATTCTCCTGAAAACTTCAGAGGGCAATCTGGTTATGAACAACAGGGTAGACGTAAACAGCCTTGAAGGAATCCTCCTGCAGGCTTCGGACCTGAACCGCCTGAACGGAAACATCCTTCGCCTTAACCAGGAACACGGGCTCCTTCTTTCAAACAGCAGCAGAAACCTGATTTTTGACAATTTTTTTTACAATGCCGCAAACGTGGGCTATAGTGGCACAAACCTTGAAAATACCTGGAACATCAGCAAACGCCGGGGCGTAAGCATTGCAGGCGGCCCCTACCTGGGAGGCAACTACTGGACAGCCCCCGATGAGGCCCTCTGTGTTATTGAAGACCTTAATGAAGACAAGATTTGTGACGTTTCTTATGATCTCGGGGAAGGCAACATTGACCACATGCCTCTTATCCGTTCCGGAAGGATTGTACAGCCCGCTCACATTATTACAATCTTCCTCCTTGCGTCCGCCCTCATAGGCCTGGTTCTTATTGTATATATAACAAGAAGAATATTGAGGTGGTGAATAAGTGATGAAGAAGTCCTGGTGGCAGAAGACGATCTTTAATCCGAAAAGTTGGGGTGGGAGACGTCTACCTGTCGAGCCTCGCGGGGGGCAGGTTGAGATGTACAGATACAGGCAGTATTTGCGCGTCAATCACCGGGTATTGACTGACTGAGATTGACTGACTGAGATTGACTGACTGAGATTGACTGACTGAGATTGACTGACTGAGATTGACTGACTGAGATTGACTGACTGAGATTGACTGACTGAGATTGACTG
>JAQVBP010000031.1:18976-21097 GCA_028690255.1 Methanosarcinaceae archaeon | reverse complement strand
ACCGGGTATTGACTGACTGAGATTGACTGACTGAGATTGACTGACTGAGATTGACTGACTGAGATTGACTGACTGAGATTGACTGACTGAGATTGACTGACTGAGATTGACTGACTGAGATTGACTGTAAGCTGCATACGACATTATCTGGTTGACATGACGACAGTCACGGGGACTGATTTAAACAAATATGGTATTACAAATTCTCTTATACACCCTTTTTATAACATGTGATTGATATTATTTATTATATACTATAATTTTATGTAAATTTTATAAATTGATTCTCCGGACTCGTGATTCAGCATGTACCTCGTCTACGCCCGAGCCCTGTACAGCAAGGCTCTTGCTTTTCTGAACCTTAAGAAATATGCCGAAGCCCGGGCCTTTTTTGAAAAAGCTCTGGAAGCTTTTGAGACAGTCCTCCTGATAAACCCGAAAGATGCCGGGGCCTGGTACTACAAAGGAAATTCCTTAAGCTACCTTAATCGGCCTGAAGAAGCCCTTCTGGCTTTTGAAAAGGCCCTTTCCCTTGACCCTGACTGCTCTCAGGCCCTTTACTGCAAAGGGCTTGCTCTTGGCTACCTTAACCGGCCTGAAGAAGCTCTCCAGGCCCTTGAAAAGGTGCTTGAGAAAAATGATCGGGATGCAGGGGGGTGGTATTACATGGGGCTTGCTCTTCACAATCTCAAAAGGGAGGCTGAAGCTCTTGAGGCTTTTTCCCGGTCCCTTGAAATCGAGCCCGAAACTACGGGAGCCCGGTATTACAGGGGACTTGTCCTTATCTGCCTTAACCGGCCTGCAGAGGCCCTGGAAGCCTTTGAGCAGGCCCTTGAACTGGAGCCGACCCATGCAGGAAGCCTGAAAGAAAAAGCGAGGACCCTGCACGTTCTCGGAAGGGGTGAAGAGGCCCTGGAAGCTTTTGAGGCGGCCCTCGAACTGGACTCCGGCTACGCTCAGGCCTGGGAGGGTAAAGGAGAGGTGCTCCAGAGTCAGGGAAAGGCAGGAGAGGCCCTGGAAGCTTTTGAGGCGGCCCTCGAACTGGAAGGGGATAACGCAGGTTTTTGGAACAATAAAGGAAAAGCCCTCGTCACCCTTGAACGATACGGGGAAGCTTTTCTGGCTTTTGACAGGGTTCTTGACCTGAAAAAGGATTTTCCCGAAGCTTTTGCTAACAGGGGAAGCGCTCTTCTGATCCTCGGCCGATATGAAGAAGCTCTTGAGGCCTTTGAGGAGGCTCTGCACCTCGGGCCGGAAAATATCCGGGCTCTTAGCGGGAAAGGAAACGCTCTTTTCGGACTCGGAAAGTATGAGAAAGCTCTGGAGGTTTATGAAAAAGCCCTTTCCCTTGACTCCGGGGACAAAGGGGCTCTGAGCGGGAAAGGCAGCGTATTTTTCGAAATGGGGATGCCCGATGAAGCCAGAAAAGCGTTTGATGCAGCCCTCCTTGTTGATCCCTCAAACCCCTATGCCTGGGGCGGGAAAGGAAACGCTCTCTATGAGCTGGGGCACTGTGAGGGGACCCTGGAAGCTTACGAGGAGTTGCTCAGGCTTGACAATGACAGCCTTTCTGCGCGTTACAACAAAGGCGTTGCCCTCAGCAAGCTCAAAAAAAGTCGGCCCGAATATGACGGGGAGGATGAGGGGCGGCTTCAGATAGCCTTTTCCAAATATCTGGAATTTTCGGAAAAAATTCCGAAAGAAGAGTATGACCCCAAAAGCTTGAAGTACCGGGGATTTGCTTTGGCCGAACTCGGGGAATATAATGAAGCCCTGAAAGCATTTGAGGGAGCTTTACGGCTTGAACATGGGGGGACTTCGTCGGAACTTAACAGAGGGCTTGTGCTTATCTACATGAAACGTTATGAAGAGGCCCTTGGAGCCCTTAAAAATCCAGGGGATTTCAGGGGGGGAGCCGAAGATATAGCGGATTCCGGCAAGGAAAGGGTAGAAGAAATAGGGGGAGTAGAAGAAATTTGGGGAGTAGAAGAAATTGGAGGAGTAGAAGAAATTGGAGGGGTAGAAGAAATTGGAGAGGTAGAAGAAATTGGAGGAGTAGAAGAAATTGGAGGAGTAGAAGAAATTGGAGGGGTAGAAGAAATTGGAGGAGTAGTAGAAATT
>JAQVBP010000031.1:0-18876 GCA_028690255.1 Methanosarcinaceae archaeon | reverse complement strand
GGAGGAGTAGAAGAAATTGGAGGAGTAGAAGAAATTGGAGGAGTAGAAGAAATTGGAGGAGTAGAAGAAATTGGAGGAGTAGAAGAAATTGGAGGAGTAGAAGAAATTGGAGGAGTAGAAGAAATTGGAGGAGTAGAAGAAATTGAAGGGGTCGGAAGGGGTAAAAGATCCAGTGCAAACTGCTCCTCCAGGCTTTTCCTTTCGGAAGCCGTCCTTACTGCCAGGGGCTTTGCTCTGTCTTCCCTCAAAAGGTATAATGAGGCCCTGGATACTTTTGAACAGGCCCGACTCCTGGGTAATAATAGGGAATATGCCTGTCTGGGGGAGGGCCTGGTCTTTTCCAGGCTAGGGGAATGGGATAAAGCTCTTGATACCTTTGAAAAGGTCCTGGATAAAAACCCCGAAAATTCCTCTGCCCGCATACTGAAAGCCTTTGCTCTTCTGAGGCTTGGGAACTATGAAAAAGCTGAGGGTGTTCTGAAAAACCCGAACATGATTAAGGCATATAGGGGCCTGCCCCGGCTCCTTCTGGGTTTTGCCACGGACCGACTGGGCAGGTCCGGAGACGCTCTTCGGGAATACAGAAACGCTGTTGCGGAAAACTCGAAAAATATCCATGCCCGTAACGGGCTTGCGAACCTTAAATTCAGGCTTGGGGACAGCAAAGGAGCCTTAAAAGAGCTTGAGGCCTCGATTGCGGTAGGGCAGGAAAACGAGTTTGCAAGGTGTCTTAAAGCCAGGCTCGAACTTGGGGGACAGGACTACCAGACTGCTCTGGAATCTTTTGGAAAGGCTCTTTCCCTTAAACCCGGAAGCTTTAAACTTCTGCTCTGGGAAGCCTATGCAAGCTATCTTAAGGCTGAGGTCAGTTTCAAATTCGGAAGCCCGCGTTACCGGCATATGCTTCTTGCAATAATCAAAAAACTGGAACAAACGGCCCTTTCAAGGGAGAAGGCCTTCCCTTCGGAAGGACCCGGGGAGCCAGGGGAAACCGGGAGTTGTGAAATATGGGCCTGTCTCCTTTATTTCACAGGTTTCTTTTACTACAGGGCAGGCTATTTTCGGAAGGCTGCAGAAAAACTCGAAGCCTGCGTTCAGCTTGATGAGGGTAAAAAATGTGAAAGAAATACGGTGGGAACTCCTTCTCCCTTCCCTGGCAGGAAAATGGCTGCGATCCACCTGCTCGATAAGTTAAGAGAAGGCCCTCTCAGGCCTTCAGGCCTGGAATGGTGGCTTGCATCTCCCTCACAGCGCTGGCTTAAACGGGCTTTTTTTGGCCTGGTCCTGTTTTCTGCCTCAGGCCTGCTGCTTTCTCACCCGGCACTTGAATTTCCGGGTCCGGGTTTTGCTTCTCCGGACTGGGGACGGTTTGGAGTCGAGTATATGCTTTTCCTTGCGGGCCTGTTTTTTATTCTGCTCTTTCCTGCAATCCGTCCCAAAAAAGAAATTGCGGGACTTGAACTCGAAATGCACGAACCTCCTTCATTCGAATTCGATGTACCGGATGAAGTTCTGGACGAACTGGAAGAGGCAATTGAAGCGAAACTCTTGACTCCCGAGCTTATGAAGGAAAAAATAGAGGTGCTGGAACGCTTTTTATGGATTTCCAAATAGGCAGCTACCCACTAAGGCTTTTCCGGCACCCTTCTCAATTCAATGCAGTTTGAGGGGTTCCAGGCCTTTTTTTTCCATAAGGCAGGCCGGGATGTCGAGCACTTCGAAGACCGCATCTATAATGATTCCGTCGGATGTGGCAATTACGGGGCTTTCTCCTGTGTATTTTTCGGAATTTTTTCCGATGTTTTCCCGGGCCGATCTCCCTGTGCTTTCCTCGTTTTTTTTCCAGGTAAATTTTCCGGCGGTCTTCAGATCAAAGTCCACGTGCTTTGAGGTGCGGGCCTCTCCTGTAATCCCTTTTTCATTTAGCCTGTTTCGGATAATTCCCGCCAGTTCCCCGCTCCGGCTGATCTGGGAATCGAGTAAAAAGGTCACGGATTTCGGGCCGGTTTCGTTGAGGAAGGAGAGCAGCTCTTCGAGAGCCTCTTCCATCCCACCGGCGTGTTTTGCTTTTCCGAAATAAAAACGGGTGTCCCGGATGAAACTGTCATCGCAAAGCCACATGCTTTCCCCTTTAAGCAGGCTGTCCACGCTCAGGAGAACGTTGTACCCGTCGATCAGGAGGGGCTTTCCCCCGATCCTTTCACAGTCGAGCTTTTTCTTTGCCCTGCTTACGGTCTTATCCGGGGGCAGAACAACCCTTGTCAGGATTTGTCTCTCCCGTGCGTCTAAGCCGGCATGGTCCGCAACGAAGCGGATGGTGGCGAACTTCGGATAGCCCCATCGAAGGATACTTCGGATGTCTGCTGCGGGTTTCAGTAATTTTTCCCTGAGGCTGCTTGCGGAAATCTCATGCATGTCTGGTGCAGACCTCTTTAGTTTCAATAACTACAATAATTTGGAAGGTTCGGATATATATGTTTGTGGGAATTTGTAGGACTTTTCATAGCATTATATATACATACTCATACAATTTATTATGATTAATTTGTTCGCTCAGTCATCTTTACAAATTTACCTCAGTTTAACATGAAAATGCTTTCAAGTACTTTCATTTATTTGTGCATGTTACTCGAAGATTTTCATGCGCGTTTTTGTACGTGATTATAGTTTTTGAATTTTAATTAAAAGGTCTGAGAATTCCCGGAGGGTCTGAAAGCCTGAAAAACGGTTTCGGGCTTAGAAGCCTTTGATATTTCAGGTTCTGGATAAAATAGGAGGATTATTTTATGGAAGTCCTGTGGTTGGAGCAAGAAGAAGTGAAAAGTGTTGTGGACATGCGTTCTACAATGGAAGTGGTCGAAAAGGCTTTCAAACAGCATGGGCTCGGAAAAGTGCAGATGCCCCCCAAGTCCTATCTCTATTACACCGAATATAACGGGGATCTCCGGACCATGCCCGCTTACCTTGAGGAAGACGGAATAACAGGAGTAAAAATCGTAAACGTGCACCCCGGAAACCCTGAAAAGGGCCTGCCCACGGTTATGGCTCTTATCATCCTGATTTCTCCGGAAACCGGAGCTCCCCTGGCCGTCCTTGACGGGACTTACCTGACGGACATCCGGACCGGGGCCGCGGGCGGGATTGCCGCAAAACATCTTGCAAGGAAAGACTCGAAGGTCATCGGACTTGTGGGGGCCGGAAACCAGGCCAGGACCCAGCTTGCAGCACTGTGCGAAGTTTTCGATCCCGAACTTGTAAAAATCACCTCAAGGAGCAAAAAAAGTTTTGATAAGTTCAGTGAGAGTATGAAAGCCTGCACTCCCTGTGAAATTCGCTGGGAAGAGAAAATCGAGAAGGTTTGCGACTGCGATATCCTTGTTACCACCACCCCTGTCCGAAAACCCATCGTAAAAGCCGAATGGGTGAAAGAAGGGACCCATATTAACGCAATTGGAGCCGATGCCGTGGGTAAGGAAGAACTGGACCCCGAACTTCTTCTGACCTCTAAAATAATCGTGGACGATATAGTCCAGGCCCTGCACTCGGGCGAGGTAAATGTCCCGCTCTCAAAAGATTACATCTCGGAAAACGATATTTACTGCCAGTTCGGAGAAATAATCGCGGGTCTGAAACCCGGTCGGACCAATGATGAGGAAATCACGATATTTGACTCAACCGGACTTGCCATTCAGGACGTCTCAAGCGCTCACCTCGTCTATAAAAGGGCCGTCGAGAAAGGCCTTGGGAAAACTGTTAATATGTTCTAAAAATCGAGTTGCACTTCCTGGATTCAGTTTTGAGGATATATATCCGATCGATATTATACAATCGTGATGATAGTTATAGTGATGTTTTATGACCATCCCGCTTCTTATTTTTTCACGGCTTCGAAGAAATCAAAAAGAACACAACCTTCCTGACCAAGCTATTAAGAGGCTTAGGAATGGCAAAAAAGGTAGATTGGGAAAACCCGATAGTCTAAAAATCCGAAAAAAGGTACGAATCTACCCGAAAAAAAGGACCGGCAGGAATTCGACATTTCAGGCTGCTCTGGTGTTTCTTCTATTTTGATTTTCATGACCCGGCTCAGGCAGGCCTAACCGATTAGTATATATATGGAAAGGGTGAGTATAGAGGGCCAACTAACTAGTTAGAATCCACAAATTTCTGGACAATTTCTGATCGTTCCGGACCACATTTTTTAATTTCAGGAGTTCGGAGTTTTTTCTATCTGAACTGCTGGCAGCTCTATGGGGATCAGAGAGCTAATTGTCAGGGTTTCTGGATTTTGCAAATAGTAAAAACCGCTTTACGCTCAGCGTTTCAGGATGGAAATTTCGAAAAAAAAATAATCGAAGGATCTGGCCTGAGGCATATTGGCCAGGAGCAAACAGAGGATCATCGGCAGGTCTCTGAAATATTAAATAGACTTTAATCTAAAATATCTTAACATTTTATATTAAAATATTTATTTGAAATTTCTATTCGGAGGAATTACTTGGCAAGGAAGAAAGTACAAAGAAAGCTTGACAGCTGGAAGTCAAAGGAATGGTTCAAGATCGAAGCCCCTGTTTACCTTAACAGGAGTATTGTCGGAGACACCATGGCAAGCGATGCAGGCAAGCTCATCGGGCGCATAGTTGAGACAACCGTTGGTGAACTCACAAACGATATGAGCAAGAACAACACCAAGATCATGCTCAAGATCGACAACGTTGTCGGAGACACCGCAGGCACGAGCCTGATCGGACACGAACTCACAACCGACTACGTCCGCTCAATCGTCAAAAGGCAGACCTCCAGAATCGACGCCAACGTCGATGTCAGAACCAGGGACGGATACGTACTCCGCGTAAAGCCAGCCTGCTTTACCATCAAGAGAGCTCGCTCCAGCCAGATGAAGGCAATCCGCGAACTCATGGTCATAATGGTCAAAAAAAGGGCATCAGAACTCAATTTCGAAGACTTCATGCAGGAAGCAATTCTCGGCAGGCTTTCAGCAAACATCTACAGACATGCAAAGTCAATCTACCCCCTCAGAAGGGTAGAAATCAGGAAGACCGAAGTCAAGGTTACACCTGCAGCCAGGGCCGCACCTGTAGTCAAGGCCGTACCTGCAGCTGTCTGAGGACTCACCGTCACTCTTTTGTATCTAAAGTAAGGGTGTTTGCTGACGGGCAAAACACCCCGAAAAATCAATTTCACTAATTTTCCACATCAGGGTAAAAAAGCCCGATTTCCAAAAAAACGGCCAGGTCTGGTTATGCACCTTTTTCTTCTTTTGCAAGCTTAGGAATGGCTTAAAAATAACTTCATATTTTCAGGCAGGGAATCACTTTATACCCATACAGGTCATATTTTTGTTAATGGAAGCGTTTTGTATGTGCATTCAAACCACGGAACACACTGAACACACGGAAAAAGAATCCAGGAAGATGCCAATCACGGTTGGTCTGGCGTTTTGTCCACCGTAGTTTCTGAATCGATTATTTAAAGTCCCGGCGTACTCACCGGCCGTCAGGCCGGTTTCCGTGTCCTTCTCTGTGTTCCGTGGTTGAAAGTCCTCATGATAGTGATTTTTAAAGCTGGGTGAGTATAAAAACGGAAACTCCTAATTGGTTTTTTATTGTTCCTTCCTTTTTTGGCTACCGGAGTTTCAGTTTGTCAGAGCCTGGATGGGGGCGGGAATTCTGCCTCCCCTTTTGATGAAGGTTTCGGAGCTGAACCCGTTTACCTGCATGACAGGGGCCCTTCCGAGAAGGCCTCCGAACTCCACGGAGTCCCCTACTTTTTTGCCGGGGGCCGGGATGATCCGGACAGCAGTCGTCTTTTTGTTGACCATGCCGATTGCCATTTCATCCGCAATGATTGCCGATATTGTGGAGGCCGGGGTGTCTCCGGGGACCGCTATCATGTCCAGGCCCACGGAACAGACACAGGTCATGGCTTCGAGCTTTTCAAGACTCAGGGCGCCTGCGTTTACGGCCTCGATCATACCTTCGTCCTCGCTTACAGGGATGAAGGCCCCGCTTAAGCCCCCGACCGAGGAGGAGGCCATGGAGCCTCCTTTCTTGACGGCGTCGTTTAAGAGGGCAAGAGCTGCAGTCGTCCCGTGAGTCCCGCAGCGTTCAAGGCCCATGGCTTCCAGAATCCTGGCCACGCTGTCCCCTATGGCGGGGGTGGGGGCAAGGGAGAGGTCAAGGATTCCGAATTCCACCCCGAGCCGCCGGGCAGCTTCCCTACCCACGATCTCTCCCATTCGGGTGATCTTGAAGGCGGTCTTTTTGATGGTCTCTGCAATCTCGGTCAGGTCCGGGTTGACAAGTTCCCGGAGAGCCGCGTTTACCACACCCGGACCGCTGACTCCAACGTTGATTACGCAGTCGGGTTCCCCAATCCCGTGAAAGGCCCCTGCCATGAAGGGGTTGTCCTCGGGGGCGTTTGCAAAAACCACGAGTTTAGCACAGCCGAGCCCGTCCCGGTCGGCCGTCAATTCGGCGGTTTTTTTAACGGTCTCCCCCATAAGGGCCACAGCGTCCATGTTGATCCCGGCCTTCGTGGTCGCGACGTTTACGGAAGAACAGACCTTCTCGGTACAGGCCAGAGCCTCGGGGATGGAATTGATAAGTTTCAGATCTCCCGGTGTTATGCCTTTGTGGACGAGAGCGCTGAACCCTCCTATGAAGTCCACGCCCAGTTCCTTTGCGGCCGCATCAAGGGTCTTTGCAACGGATACGTAATCCTCCGCAATGCAACTTTCCGCTACTATGGCAATAGGAGTTACAGCGATTCTTTTGTTGATGATAGGAATACCGTAAAGGTCCTGGACTTCTTCCGTCGTCCGGACAAGGTCCCGGGCGTAACCCGTGATTTTCTCATAAATATTTTCGTTGAAGGCCTCGATATCCGGGTGGGAGCAGCCCCTGAGGTTGATGCCCATGGTCACGGTCCGGATATCCAGGTTTTCCATTTTTACCATCCGGATGGTTTCCAGAATTTCGTTCGGGTTGATAAGCATTAAAGTCCCTTCTCCTTTTGGGTAGGTTTTTTTCTGATTCCGATTTACTTTTTTAGATTTACTTGTTTAGAGTTAATTTTTTAGAGTTATTTACTCAGTCCGGTTCCGGTCTTTCATATCCTGTGCATGAAGCGAAAAATGTCTTCATGCTGTACCTTGACCTCGACTCCCAGGTTCTTTCCTTCGGCCTCCATGCCCTCCTGGAAAGCCTGCAGGTCAAACCCTTCCTGTGGGGCCTCGGCCAGCATGATCATGGTAAAGATCCCCTGCATGATTGTCTGAGTGATATCGACGATGTTTACATTGAAGTTTGCCATCACCATAGTAATGCGGGCAACGATCCCCACCTTATCACTGCCTATAACCGTGATTATGAAACGACTTGATGCCATAGTAACTCTCCTGATTATTTTTTCGATTTATTTTCCTGAATTGTTTTTTCGGGGAATTTTCCTGAATTGTTTTTTCGGGGAATTTTCCTGAATTGTTTTTCTGTCATTCTTTTTTTAGTGGGTTCATTGGTAAGGACGAAAAATGGAAAAAATTAAATAAATTTTTCAATTGAATTTCGGTACTCTTCCAATAATTCCAGGATACTATCCACGACCATGGCATTTTTCTCTCCCCCTCTGAGTTTTATGGTAATGTCGGAATATCTTTTGTAGAGGGTGATCCGCTCTTCATAAATTTCTTTCATGCTTTTTTCATGAAAACCGACAATTCCCCTGTTCCCTGGATTTTTGACCCTTTTAATGATATTTTTTAAAGACATGTCCAGAAAAACTATTGTGGACTTTTTCTTCAAAAAAGTCATTGCCTCTTCGGAATAAATCACGCTGCCACCCGGTGATATGATACACCCTTCTTTTAACTCAAGCCCGAGCACGGCTTCTTCCTCCAGCCGGACCAGAACGGAATCTCCCTGTGTATCTATAAGCATCTGCAGCGGCATGCCTGCCTTTTCCTTAATCACTGAATCCACATCGATGAAGGTGTAGCCCAGCCGTTTTGCAAGAGCTTTTCCAATCGTGCTCTTACCTACTCCGGACATGCCGATTAATGTTATATTCATAAAAATCCTCTTCGTAAGCCCTTGTGTAAATGGCTCAATTATTTAATCTTCCCTTAAAAAGGATAATATATCTTAATTCGCACCTTCGAAAGTAGATGCTTTTAATATATAAAAGATACAACAGCAGCTTTTTTATTGAAGCGATTGATTTTTTTCGGATACCTGTTCATAAATTCTCCTGCAGGAATTTCCCAATTATTTGACAGGTCCGATTTAAAAAGTTGGAGGACAGGCTCTTCTCTAAAAATGGGGCAAAAACCGGAGGATTAACGGAAACTTCCTTACTTACTTTCTTACTTACGGGGCCTGTATTTTCCGGGCCCCGAAGCGGAAAGGGTTTCAAGGGCCTTGAGCCTTTTTTCGGCCTCTTCGGGAGACTTGAAAGCCAGGAGGCATTCCCGAAATACGAGTTTTGTGCCCGAAACATATTCCCGCAGCAAACCTTTTGTGCTCAGTTTGTCAACCTGCTCCAGAGAGACAATTGAGAGATACATGAGAAGCCTGATGATAAATACGATATGGAGCACGCACATTTTGACCCAGGGACTGTCAGAGCCGATAGCCATCCCGCAGATCCAGTTGCAGAATTTAAGGGAGATGGAAAGCAGTCTGAATTTATAAAAGTGAAATAAACAGGATAAAACGAGCAGAAAAGCTGCACACCCTGCAATAAGAGAGATATTTTCGATTGTCAGGCCCATACCGATTATTAGCTTACTTTTCCTTATTATTTTAATGTATCTTTTTTATTTGTTTTAATTGACTCGAATCTTTAAAACGATAACCAATGGGCAGGACACATTTTTCATGCTAAATTTGAGAGATTTAGGGCAGAGGTTTCAGGGGGGTAGTGAAAAATAAGAAGTCTGAATGACAATAATCCTTTTAAAATAAAAAAGTGGGCGTTATATTCTCAATAAGCTGAGTTTATGGATTGTTGTTGGATTGTTGTTGGATTGTTGTGGATTGTTGTGGATTGTTGTGGATTGAACCGGAGGTCGGTTGATGAGCTATAATGAGGAACGCCTATTAATAGACAGGTGATAAATATTATATAAATAATTTCAATTTACTTCAATTATATAAGTATATATATAGGTATAATCGTGTTACTTATTTCAGATGATCTGATTATCGCCTGCCTCACAAGACTCTGTTACGGGTAATTTTTACCCCCCATCTCTCCGGAAAGGCCCGTGCTGCGCAAGGTGTTAAAACACACAAAAATACACATATTCCGGTTGTTTTGTCTCCTTTTACCTCACCACTTTTTTCAGCGCCTCCTCAAACTTTTCCATCCCGAGTTCGGCCTCCTCATCCGTCATGACCAGCGGGGGAGAAAAACGGATAACCGAATCCCCGCAGCCAAGGAGCATGATGCCTTCTTTGTAGCCTTCCCGAACAATCCGGTCCCGCAGGCCCGGGTCAATTGACTTATCGGGTTTTACGATCTCGGCCCCGATCATAAGCCCTAACCCCCTGACGTCCCCGATACACGGATAACTTTCCTGAACTTCCCGGAGGCGGGCCTGGATACGAGACCCAAGAACCTTTGCCCTTTCCCCGAGCTTTTCTTTTTCCAGGAATTCGAGAGCAGCCAGGGAGCCTGCCGAAGCCAGCAGGTTGCCCCCAAAGGTGTTTGAGTGAACGCCCGGGGGCCAGTCCATAAGTTCGCGGTCGGCCAGCATGGCCCCCAGGGGGAGACCGGCCCCAAGGGCTTTTGCAAGGCAGGAGATATCCGGCCTGACCCCGAAGTTTTCCATGGCAAGGAAGGGACCGGTCCGGAAGCAACCGGCCTGGACTTCGTCCGCTATCAGCAGGATATCGTGGTCGGTGCATATTCTTTTGATCTCCCTGTGAAACTCCGGGGGGGGGACGATGTAACCGCCTTCCCCCTGGATCGGTTCCACAACGACGGCGGCCGTGTCCTCAGGGCTTAATTCTCTCCGAAAGACCAGGTTTTCAAGCTCTCGGGCGCACTCGGCTCCGCAGCCCGGGTATTCCAGGTTAAGGGGGCAGCGGTAGCAGTAGGCGTAATGAGTGTGGACAGTTCGAATGCCGGGGAAGTGTTCTTTTTGCCGGACTTTGGAAGAGGTGAGAGAAAGAGAGCCTAAGGTCCTGCCGTGAAAGGAGTTGTAAAAGCCAATAAGGGCCGGACGTTTTGTTTTCCAGAAGGCCAGCTTGATTGCGGCTTCCACGGCCTCGGTCCCGCTGTTGCAGTAAAAGATTTTCGAGTAACCGGAAAGTTCCCGGAGTTTCCGGGCAAGTTTCAGGGGAGGCTCGGCAAAAAAATCCGCAGAACAGCAGTGCGTCATTTTTTCAAGCTGGGCGGAGATGGCGGCAGAGACTGCCGGGTTCGAGTGGCCTGCGTTCAGGACTGCAATCCCGGCAACGAAATCGATGTATTCCCTGCCGTCAAGATCCGTTACTACGGAGCCTTTCGCCCTGTCCACGACCATGGGGTAGGGCCTTGTCTCACAGGCGGACATCAGCTCGCAGTCCTGTTCGATTATTTCCAGAGACCTCGGGCCGAGGGGCTCAAAAAAATCATGAAATTTCCCGGGTTCGGCATACTCCTCGACCTCACCTATCTTTTCAGTTTTAAAGTCCGATTCCTCGACCTCAATAAAATATTCAGGTTTTACTCCAGCCTTTTCTTTTTTTTCCAGTCTTGCTTTCATTGCTCTGTCCCCCTTTCCTGAACCGCAGGGGCTGAAGTGTCGATCTGGGCCTTCTGCAGTTTTCCGCTGTAATCAATGTACACGGCCTTTACTTCCGTAAACTCCCTGATGGCCTCGGGCCCGGCTTCCCTGAATCCGTTTCCTGTCCCCTTCACGCCTCCGAAGGGAAGGTGTACCTCGGCTCCGATTGTGGGGGCGTTTATGTAAGTGATGCCGCACTCGAGCTTTTCAACCGCCCGGAAGGCTTTTGATATGTCCTTTGTGTAGATTGCCGAGGAAAGCCCGTATGCCGTATTGTTGGCAACTTCCAGGGCTTCCTCAAAGCCCGAGACCGTAATTATGCTCAGGACCGGCCCGAAGATTTCTTCCCGTGCGATCCTCATCTCCGGTTTTACGTCCGTAAAGATGGTGGGCTCGAAGAAATAGCCGGGAAGTTCGGAATTGGCCCGCTTTCCCCCGGAAAGAAGTTTTGCTCCTTCCTCCTGTCCTATACGGACATAACTTTCGATCTTCTCAAGCTGGGCCCTATTAATCACGGGCCCGACCTCCGTTTCCGGTAAAAGCCCGTCCCCCACTTTCAGTTTTTCAGTTTTCTCAAGGAGCCTTGAGCTGAACTCCTCTCTGACTCCTTCGTGCAGGATAAGCCTGCTTGTCGCAGTGCAGCGCTGGCCCGTTGTCCCGAAGGCCCCCCAGAGCACCCCTTCGAGGGCAAGTTCAAGGTCGGCGTCGTCCATAACAATGACCGGGTTTTTACCCCCCAGTTCCAGCGAGACCCGTTTCATGGATTTTGCACATTCCCCCATGATCCATTTCCCGGTCTCAAGGCTGCCTGTAAAAGAAATTGCCCGGACGCCGGGATGCTTTACAAGGGCTGCCCCCACGGTCGAGCCTGCTCCGGTTACAAGATTTATGGTCCCGGGAGGAAGCCCGGCTTCCAGAAGGGTTTCCACGAATTTGATGGCTGAAAGCGGCGTGTCGCTCGCCGGCTTGAGGACTACCGCGTTTCCGGCCATAAGGGCGGGCAGGACTTTCCAGGCAGGGATTGCTACCGGAAAGTTCCAGGGGGTTATAAGCCCCACAACCCCCAGAGGCCTCAGAACGGTCATGCAGAACTTGTCCCGGAGTTCCGAGCTGCTTGTTTCCCCGAACATCCTTCTCCCTTCCCCGGCCGCATAATAAGCAATATCAATGGCTTCCTGGACATCCCCTCTGGCCTCGGGCAGGATTTTTCCCATTTCTTTCGTCATCAGGACGGCCAGGTCTTCCTTTCTTTCTTCAAGAAGCCGGGCGGCTTTGAAGAGCACTTCGGCCCTTTTTGGAGGTGGAGTCTCGCTCCAGACCTTAAAACCTTTCCAGGCAGCCTCAACCGCTCTGTCCACATCCTTATATCCTGCAAGTTGCAGGAGAGCCAGCGTCTCAAGGGTCGCCGGATTTATGTCAGCAAAAGTCTCAGTCGTTGTTGAATTTACCCATTCTCCCCCAATAAGCATTCTATATTCCTGCATAGTACTCCCCCACAGAAGCATTGAGGATTATGAAATAAATATATTCCCTAAAATATGAAATAAATATACATCATAAAAATTATTTAATGATTGGAATGCGAAAATGATTCATGAGAAAGGCCTAAAAAAGATTGTAAGAATATAATGTTATTAATGTTATTATTAATAACTATTAAACAATAATGGTTTGAAATCTTATAATAGATGTAAAATTTAGGACTCTTTACCTATTGTTCCTCATAGTTGACATAGAGAGTTCAACATCTTACTTAACCTAACATTTATTATTAATTTCAATTGCCTGGAGAATCATTTTTGATAATTTCAAATACTGACTCTTTGGGTCTTCTCCTTTCCGGAGATAGAAGTTGGCCCCGTTTTTCAGAGCTTTAAGTATGAATTCATTTTGCTCTTTTCCGGTAAACAGGATGAAAGGAATGGATAAATTATGTATTCTTATATGTTTCAAAAAAGTGACCCCGTCCATACCAGGCATCTCATAATCGGAAACCACAGCCTCATAGGAGTTGTTTTTTAACATCGTAAGGGCTTTTGTTCCCGAAAGGGCCATATCAATAGTGAAGGAATGGAAAAGTTCCAGATACGTTTTTGAAAGTTCAAGAAAAATAGGGTCATCGTCAACGAGTAAGATATTAGGCATGTTTTATCTCCGTTTTTCCCCTTTTTTTGAAATATTTTTCTGATTATGCAAAGACAAAGATATAATAGAAGTCATCAGATTATAGTATTTACAGTTTATATTTGAATTCTATAAATTAATTTTCATGAATCTCGTAAACGCTTGAGAGTGAAATTATAGTCATTTACGCAAAGAATTACACTTGAAATTGCACTGACCCATTTCCTAGTCCGAAGCATTGTGTTTCTAGTTCGTTATGATAAATCAAGTGTAAATAATTGCGTTCAAGACTATAGTTCATACATCTCTTAAATATAAATATATGAGTTACGCATCTGAGATATAAAAATAAGCACATGAGAGCTTGTTATGAATATTATGCTTTAAACAGTTTGGTGTACACACTTGAGGAGTAAAACCAGGCAACTGGGAACCTACCAGAAATATTATAAATTGGACAGTTTGGGCCTTCATGCTACTGGTTTTTATTCAACTGCGTAAGTCCTATATATATAGAATCATCCAGCTCATATATATTACCAGAATAGCTAAAGACAGGGGAAAAAGGAATTCAAGCAGGCTTATAATAGGGGAGAACTGTTCCCGTCGAAAGCCTGTAATTTTTGTTTGGAATTTCGAGATCAAAACGCACCCCGTATCCTTCAACACCCCTCTCTTTGATGGAAATACCGGTTATGTCCAGAATTTCCTTAATCAGAAAGAGTCCGTAACCTGTGTTTCTCCCGAATTCTTTTTCGAAGATTTTTTCCTTGAGATCCGCAGAAATGCCCACGCCGTCGTCCTCATAAGAAAGGATGCACACAGTACCTGCCTGTCTGCAGGAAACCCGAATTGTTTTCACTTTTTTCCCGTGCCTTTTCGAATTTTCCATCAGGTTATAGAAGACTTTTTCCAGCAACGGATCAGCGTAGACCTGCAGTTCCTCTGTGGATACTTCAAGGGACAAATTCTCATGAAAAAAGGCTTCAGCAGCTCTATTTACGACAGTCTCGACTTTTTGCCATTCCGCCGATTTGACCCCCATATCCTGATAATCCCGGGTAAAGGAAATCTGGCGCTGGATATTATTAACCGCTGCAATGGCTTTCGAAAGATAAGCTTCTACAGAGGGACAAGAAGAGGGGGTTGAGGTAGAGGGGGTTGAGGTAGAGGGGATTGAGGTAGAGGGGGTTGAGGTAGAGGGGGTTAAGATGGAGGGGGTTAAGATGGAGGGGGTTAAGATGGAGGCAGAGGAGGGGGATGGAGTAGAAGGAGATTGCATTTTCCCGTTAGCATTCATGCTCTTTATCAAGCCGAGGTAGCCGGCCGCAATGGAGATCTGGTTCTGTATGTCATGCCTGTTGATATTGCTCAGGAGTTTGATCTTTTCATTTGACTGTCGCAAAGCTTCCCTGTTATTGTGCATCTCCGTGATGTCCAGGTGGATGCCGCTCATCCGGAGAGACCTGCCTTCTTCATCCCTGGCTACAACTTCTCCGTAACTGAGGATCCAGATCCAGTCTCCGTTTCCACGGAGCAGGCGGTGTTCCGCCCTATAAAGGGGAGTTTTTCCTTCCAGGTGTTTCCGTAGCTCCCTCTCGATGTCCGCAAGTTCTTCAGGATGCAGAAGGGTCTGTTTAAACTTTTCCAGAGTATTTCCAAATTCTTCGGTAGAATAACCAAGTATCTTTAGCCAATCTTCGCTGACAACCAATTCATCCGTCAGGGTATTCAGATCCCAGGCCCCTATACGGGCACCCCTGATCGCCAGGTTCATCCTTTCCTCGCTTGCCCTGAATTCTGCATCTGCCTGCAGCCTTTTGCTGATATCTCTTGAATATACACAGAGATACTCCTTATTCGCATAACTCAGGTGTTTCAAGCTGCTTTCTACGGGAAAGGCCTTTCCGGCCCGACCTGAATAAAAAGACTCAAACGTGCAGCATTTATCCTTTCGGGCAGCTTCCCAGAGTTCTTTCCACCGTCTTTCCCCGGCAGCCGGGTCTATATCCCTGAAACGCAGGTCCAGAAGTTCTTTCTTGGAATAACCCAGCAGTTTACAGGCCGAATCGTTGACATAGATCAATTCTCCACTCTTTGTGACCCAGAAAATCGCATCCGGGGCATTATTTATAGAAAACTGGGCAAGGTTCAGCTCTTTTTCTTTAATTTTTCGCTCCGTAATGTCCCGCAGAAAAGCACAGTTGTATTCCCCGCTTCCGTACTCCACGAAATTTGAATTAATCTCCAGGGGAATTTCACATCCGTCCCTTCTCCGGACAAAGGACTCCATTAAGAGGTGCTTTTCCCTCCGGAGCTCTTTCCAGTAGTAATGCCAGTGTTCGAGTTTAAACTCCCTGTCCAGGTCTTTCATACTCCTGCCCAGCATTTCCTGCCGGGAAAAGCCCAGCAGCTCACAGGCCGCAGAATTTATATTAATAAAACGGGAATTGATATCCAGCCAGCAGACAGCTTCCCGACAATTCTCCAGGGCAAGGCGGCTTATGTGCAGCATTTCGTCGTCCCATTTTTCTTTCATAATCTGTCTGATCCTCTGCGAAAGCTCGAAAAACTGGATTTCCGGATTGGCCTGTTTTTGAAAGTGAAAAGCCATATCATATTCAAATACTTCTCGCAAAACCTCTTCTTTTCCTTTTCCACTAAACATTATGAAAGGGACTTTGATTTCCATGTCCCGGATTTTTTCTAAAAAAGCGAGGCCATCCATTCCAGGCATGGCATAATCAGAGATGATAATATCATAAGCCTTATTCCAGAGCTTGGAAAGGGCCTTTTCGGCCGAATCCGCAATATCAATTTCTGCGTTGGGGTTATACAATTCAAGAAAAGTTTTTGATAAATCCAGGAACGCAGGTTCATCATCCACCAGTAATATTCTAATCAAAGTCTTAACTCCTGGTAATCGGTTTAATACGCATATTCGGGCAACTCTTTTTCAAAGCAGTTCTTTATGTGACTTTCCAAGTGTACTCAATAATACTTTACGATTGCACAATTTTATTTGTGTTTGGTTGCGGCAGAAAATTTTGTTATACCCCACTATCAAAAGAAAAGGGAATTATAAATTTATACTTATCTAAATATTATAAATACTATTCGGCCAGACTAATGATCAAGAGTCGCCTGGTTAATAATATTTTAAAAACAAAAGATAGCAAAAAATAATATAAAATATTATGCAATAGCATTAATTACTATAAAATTACAGGTTATTTTTTGAATAATATGTATAAAAAATGAAAGTATACATTACACTTTCGCTAAATAATAATAATTAATAAAAAAAAGGCCAGAGTTTAGCTCTGGCTAATGAATTTGTTGATTTCCGTTTTCAAGAGCTGGCTAAGGATTTTCCCATCAACCTTGCCCCTGTACTCCTTCATCACCATTCCCATGAGGGGGCCAAGAGCAGCGGGGCCTTTATCCAGGATAAATTCCCTTCTTTCCCTGACAAGTCCTTCAATAAAGGTTTCTATTTCAGCCGGGTCAAAGGCTGAGAGCCCCAGATTTGAAATCACCTCGGGCACCGGCGTGTCCGGTTCTTTTGTAAGGGCGGTCAGGAGTTCCTGAATGGCTTCTTTTGCGATTTCCCCGGCTGAAATGGCGGCAAAGACCCCGGCGAAGTGCTCTTCTTTCAGGGCATCGACATCCACTCCGCTTCTCCGGAGTTCGGGAACAAGTCCCACAAGGGTGCGGGCAATCAGGGTGGCGCCTACGAGTTCGTCTTTCCTGTAGTTTTCTATCAGGTTTTCAAAAAGAGGGAGGTCCTTTGAATATGCAATTTTGTTTGAAAGTTCCGGGTTCAGCTCGTAATCGGTGGTAAAGCGCTTTGCCCTTTCGGTCAGGAGTTCGGGGGTCTCAATGCACTCGTAATATTTTCTGGAAATCTCGACCGGCGGGACATCGGTTTCGGGGTACATCCGCGCGGCTCCCGGAAGGGGCCTCATATAAGAAGAATTTCCTTCGGGAAGGGCTTTTCGGGTCTCTTCCGGAATGCCTGTAAGGACTTCCTGTGCCCTTTTAATAACAGCCTCGATTGCGAGCCTGGCTTTCTCAGGTTCTGCCGCGACCATGATGACAGCGCTATCTTCTTTTGCTCCTATGGCGTCTTTGAGGGCCTGAACCTCCTTTTCAGTAATCCCGTAGTTGGGAAGCTCGTCGGTGTGGAAGAGCCCCCCCACGCCTGCGGTCTTCGCCCGGTCCGAAAATTCGGTCCCGAGCCTTCTTCCGGGCTGGACTTCTCTGCCCACATAGCCGTCAAAACCCTTCAGGTGAGCGGCCAGGATGACCCCGTTTTTCATACCCTTCAGGAGGACTTTGGACCTCGTGTCCTGAAAGAGCCCGGTTGCATCGTAGACCTCTTCACAGACGAAAGCCTTTCTGGCAAGGAGTTCTTCCCTCATATCGAGAAGTTTGACCTGTCGCTCGACTTCCCGGGCCACGATTTCCTCGATAAGGTCCAGGGCCTGTACCCCTTTGATCTCGACCCTTGCACCTTTTGCAATCGAGATGTTGATGTCCTGCCTGATGGTCCCGAGCCCCCGCTTGACCTTTCCGGTTGAGCGAAGCACCATCCCGATATATTCCGCAACCTCCCTGGCTTGCTTCGGGGACTTTATGTCCGGAGCCGTTGCGATTTCCACGAGGGGAATCCCGAGTCGGTCAAGGGAATAGATAATAGTGTCCCCTACCTCCTCGATTTTCTGGGCGGCTTCCTCTTCAACACAGAGACTGTCCATCCCGCAATGCCCGAGAGGCGTTTCGATGTAGCCGTCGCCTGCAAGGAAGGCCGTCCTCTGGAAACCGCTGGTGTTCGACCCGTCAACCACGATTTTTCTCATAATGTTCATCCGGTCGACGGGTTTCATATTGAATAGCTTTGAGACTCCGAGGGAGATTCCGAGGGCTTCCCGATTTATCTCCCGTGGCGGTTCCTCGTCATTTTCTATGAGGCAGGTGCTGTCATAGGCCCTGTAGATGTATTTTCTCCTGATCTTCGTCTGCTCGACCGCGGCCCGGTCTTTTTCCCCCATTTCACTTTCCGTGGCCCTGAGGTAGCGGAAGAATTCAAAGTTCGATTCCTTCGTGTCCCGGATCAAAGTCGGGCATTTGCAGAATAGTTTTTCTTTGGAGTCCAGCTGCTGGTGGATCTCAAGTCCCGCTTTCAGTCCAAGTTCCGTATAATCGTATTTACTCATGCTTTCACCTGAATAATTAATCGGAAGTGCCCATCACTCTAATAACCGTGAATTTTTGTCAGGCCCTCGCTTTCCAGGCCCGCCCAGTCCCCTGTTATTTTAATATATCTGTCTTCGAATAGCTCTCAAATCTTAAATAATTAGCTGGAAACTTAACGTAAAAAGTAGGCCTGAATGTATAAAGGTATCTGTCCGGGGAAATGATGGTGGTTAAATACCAGGCTTCTCAATAGAAACATGGTCAACATAATTTAAAACATACCAATAATTTAATATGAGATCCTGAAAACATCAACCCTATATCACTGGACGAACGACAAACCAACGTAGTCAATTAAGACCTGGGTTGGTCAACCAGGGCAATTCATGCCCATCATTTTGATGATGGTAGTTGACAGTTATTGGGGCCTACAGACGATAGGAATATTTAGTGTTTTGAAAGCAATTTTTCAACCAGATTTGCAAGAATTACTGCAAAATATATTCCAATAAGTAATGCCCCCATCGCATAATTTAGAAAAAATATAACTCCTATTCCGATAAGTGCAGGTAAGATCTTTTGCCATCTCGGTCGCTGTGTTTCTTTTCCCTCTTTTTGAGCTTGATCTCCAGTATTCATGAAAACCTCAGCAGGATACCCGTGCCTTCAGGCATGGGAGGAATGCGTCAACTCCACCCCTGCTACCATTTGAATTAATGTTGTTGTTCTTGCAGACAAACGCTCACATGATTTTTTTACAT
>JAQVBP010000030.1:22556-24302 GCA_028690255.1 Methanosarcinaceae archaeon | reverse complement strand
CTCCATATTCCTCCTCTCTTTTGCCCCTATAAGGTACATTTCCAGGGCGTCCACCGAACCGTGCCCGTATGTATAATCATATCCTGGTTCTCCTGGGTCCGTGGCTGTTGAGTAAAGCATTTCCCGGATTTCAGGGGCTGTTTTTTCAGGGTAGGCACTCCAGACCAGGGCCGCGATTCCCGCAACATAAGGGGCTGAAGCACTTGTGCCCGAAAGAAAGAAGGTTCTTCCGTCTTTCCCTGTGACTTTCAGATTATTAGGGGCGCTGATATCCGTTTTTTTCCGAAGCTCGTATTCAGGAAAATAGATACTCACAGGCCCCCTGGAAGAAAAGGATTCGATTTCCCTATCCAGGCTTCCGGAATCGATTGCTCCGACGCAGATAACCCCCGGAACTGCGGGGTGCCCGAAGACAGAGTCTTCTGCCACAAGGTTTACGGGTTTTACTTCTGCAGAGGAGTCCGGATAAAGAAACATTTCCAGGACTTTTGAATCACCCGAATATTTCTTTATGCTGACAAGCCCCTTGACAGGCCTTGAGTCAGAAGTTGACCCTTCCCCTGAAACCTTATTTTCATACATCAGGTATTCTAAAGGAGTATCGTCTCCGTTCTGGACATTCTCACTGCAGACCAGTATATCTCCTGCAGAATCCTTCAGATAAAGGTCGTAATCATTTTCCGAAGAGTTCCAGGGATCATTCCACTGAAGAACGATTGTCACCGATCCGCCTGGAGGGATATCCACATAGAGGTTTTTAGATGAACTGTTTTCCGCACTGAAATCGTGCCACCCGGTTCCGTCATCAAAAAAATTGCCCTGATAATGGCGGTTTGCGTCGTTTCCTGCCGCACTTACATACAGGATATCGTTATTTTCAATAACTTCCCGAATATGGGAAGCAACAATCCCGTCTTCAAAAAAAGGCTCATCGGGCCAGCCGATATCATCACAGATAACCGTGCACCCGACACTGACAAGAGCATCAATAGCCTTATTAAATTCAATGTGTGTGTCCCCGGCTTTGTGGAAGTACAGTTCAGCGTCCGGGGCGAGGCCATGCACAATCTCAAGCATCGCCGTACCTTCATCCCCTGACCCCGCATTCAGGACCCGCACGTCGGGCGGTAGGCCCTCTGAGGCCTGGATCTCAGGTAGCAGGGAAACCCCGTCAGAGATAATCCCTATTTTTACCCCTGCCCCGGAAACGTTAAAGGAATTCAGGAGTTTCCCGGAAGAAAGAGGTTCATCCGGAACCTCCCCGACCTCTCTTACAAGAGGAGGCAGCACTTTCCGGACCAACCGGACTTCCCGGAAAGAAGAAAGCTCCTCCAGGGAATCGACCTTTGCCCGGGCCACGACTACATGTTTCTCTTCGTCCCTTTCCACAACCTCCATATAGGGATCAAGTACAGTGGTATCGAAAATAGGAAAAACATACACATAAAACGACTCCTCAGCCAGCTCAGGGTCTTTTTCTTCCTGGAATAAATTATCAGAAAGCTCTGAAAATGGTTCCTGAGACTCCCCCATCCCAAAATATCCCAAAAAGGCTACACATGTAAGTAAAATAATTCCTGCGGAGACTAAAGTCACCGCAACCATAGACAATGCTCTCGGGGTACTCCCCAGTCCCCCACCCCCCATTAATTATGCATTATATTTAGGCATGGACAGCTTTCGCCACCCAACCAATTGAAACTATAGAATTGAAACTATAGAATTGAAACTATAGAATTGAAACTA
>JAQVBP010000030.1:10963-22456 GCA_028690255.1 Methanosarcinaceae archaeon | reverse complement strand
GGGTACTCCCCAGTCCCCCACCCCCCATTAATTATGCATTATATTTAGGCATGGACAGCTTTCGCCACCCAACCAATTGAAACTATAGAATTGAAACTATAGAATTGAAACTATAGAATTGAAACTACTGAATAATCCTACCGAGCTTTACCAATTAGCTCGAAAATTAAGCTAAAAACACCCCCACATAAAGAAATTCTTATTCATATTTGGGAGTATAGCGTATAAACTTATCTACAAATTTGATGGGTCATATAACATATATTAGTAAGTTTGCCTATTAAGAGAACTTCCCACCTATGAGTAAAACTCCTTAAAAATAAAATAGGGAAATATAGAAAAGAGAACAGGGAGAACTTAATATACTTTAGAAAAAGAAATGGGGGAACTATATTAATTTCCCACTATGTGTTATGAGTAAACATGGCAAACTCGGAGGCCGGTTTAGTTGAATTCGGAAAAGACAAAAATAGCAGTACTTGGTGGAACCGGGAATATCGGAAAAGGGATGATTCTCAGGCTCGCACTTCAAAACCTGATGGAAGACGGTGTTAAGAACGAAGTGGTTATAGGCTCAAGAACTCCGGAAACCGCACAGGAAGCTGCAAAAGAGGCCCTTGAAGAACTTGAAAACTGCGGTTTCGACACCTCGGATATAAAGATAACAGGAGAAAGCAACACCGAAGCCGCAAAAGAAGCCGACCTCATCGTCCTGACAATCCGCTTTGGGCATGTGCCGTCCCTGCTGGAAAGCATCCGGGAGGACCTCGAAAACAAAATAATTATAAGCCCGGTTGTCCCGATGGTAAAAGCAGGCCCAATTTTTGAGTACCGACCCCCGGAAGAAGGGTCCGCGGCCCAGGCAATCCAGGCAAGGGTCCCGGAATCCACAAAAGTCGTTGCAGCCTTCCATAACGTCGCAGCCAGAAAATTGCAGGACATCGTCAAGTGCAAGGCAGTGCACGATTCCATTATCTGCAGTGATGACGAAGAAGCCAAAAAAACGGTCATGAAATTAACAGAAAACATGGGCTGCCTCAAACCTCTGGACGGCGGGCCTTTAAGTAACGCAAATACCGTGGAAGCGTTAACCCCTTTGCTTATAAATATTGCAAAACTCAACGGTCTGAAAGACCTGGGAATTAATTTCTCCTGAAATTTTTCCCTTTTTCCGGATTTTTTCGGCAGGCTTCATTTTTTAATATCCATTTTTAATTAGCTCAGCATGCCCTCATACCGACAGGGGAAACTCATCTAATAATAACACTCATTTTATATATAATCAAAGAATATTTAATTACAGATGAAAGATAGGAAATAACAGCGTAAAGCAATTTAGTGGATGTTAAATACCAGAAACATCATATAAATATATAAATTAAACAGAATTATCCTTCAATAAAGAGAAAAATCCTCCAATAAAGAGAAAATAAGATCTTAAAAAGCCTGAATTTAGTAAATAATTGATATTTATCCAAAGAAGGCAAAATAAAAGTTTATTATTGGGAATAAGGCCCTATGGCCAGGCCATACATTAAAAAGCCGTATATTAAATTTTCTGTAAAGAATCATTCACTTTCAAAAACGGACGATCCTGAAATGAAAAATAAACCGGTGAAGCTGTATGAGTGAAGAAATCTTAGACATGTTAAAGGCTGCAGGGCTTGATGTGCTTGCCTGCATGCACTGCGGCACATGCACCGGGAGCTGCCCGTCCGGAAGGCATACCAGCCTCAACACCCGGAGAATCCTCAGGGATGCTCGAAAGAACAGAGACGCGGTCCTGTCTGATGATAGCCTGTGGCTCTGCACCACCTGCTATACCTGCCAGGAACGCTGTCCCAGGCAAATCCCGATTACAGATGCCCTGCTTGAAATCAGGCGGCTTGCCGTAAGGAAAGGGTTTATGCTGCCCGAGCACCGGAAGGTCTCGGAGCTTGTCCTGAATTACGGACATGCGGTCCCCCTGGATGAGGAAACAAAGAAGAAAAGAGAGGAACTGGGCCTCGACCCCCTGCCCGAGACGGTCCGGAAATACCCCGACGCCCTCAGGGACGTTCAGACCCTCCTTCGGGCCTGTAAATTCGAGGAGCTTCTGGCTGAAAAATAAAAAAGGGGCCTCCATCATGACAAAACTATCACTATTCCTTGGCTGCATTGTCCCGAATCGTTATCCTGGGATTGAAAAAGCCACCAAAATCTGCCTGGACAGGCTTGGCTTTGACCTTGCGGAGCTTTCCGGCGCGTCCTGCTGCCCGGCTCCGGGAGTTTTCAAGTCCTTTGACAAAGCAAGCTGGCTGGCCCTTGCAGCCCGAAACGTCGTGCTTTCCGAAGAGATGGGACGGGAAGTGCTTACCATCTGCAATGGCTGTTATGCCTCGCTTGAGGACGCAAATCTGGAACTGAAAGGCAACCCGGACCTGAAAAAGGAAACTAACGAATACCTCAAGGAAATCGGACTGGAGTTCAAGGGAAACACAGAGGTCAGGCATATCATAGAACTGCTCTACAAAGACCCCGGCCCCGAAAAACTCAAAGCCCTGGTCACGACCCCCCTTGACCTGAAAGTGGCTCTCCACTACGGCTGTCACCTGATTAAACCTTCGGCAGAACGGAAGCTCGGGGATACGGAAAGCCCGGTTTTCTTTGACGAACTGGTGGAAGCAACCGGTGCAAAAAGCGTGGATTACACCGATAAAATGATGTGCTGCGGAGCAGGCGGAGGGGTCCGCTCAGGACATGTCCGGGAATCCCTTGAGATGCTCGAACATAAACTCGCCTGCATCCGGGAAGCCGAGGTGGACTGCATAGTCAACGCCTGTCCCTTCTGCCATCTCCAGTTTGATCGGGGGCAGCTTGCCGTAAACGAGGAATTCGGAACCGACTACTCCATCCCCGTGCTCCATTACTCCCAGCTCCTCGGCCTGGCTCTCGGGGCCTCTCCGGACGAACTGGGAATCGAACAAAACGCTGTCCAGAACCTTGAATTTCTGGCAAAAATATATGAAATCAGTGCGGGTTTGAGGTAATAAATTATAGCCGAAAAATTAGATCTAACTGGAAAGCTCAAGCGCAGGAAAACTCAATAGCCGGAAAAACCGAGAGCAGAATAGAAACACGGGTCTGAGGCCAGGCCCGGGCCCCAACCATTTTTTTTACAAGTGGATGCCTGTCTTCCTGTTCCGGATTTTCAGTATTTTCAGTATTTTTTGTATTATTAACCATTTTTTTGAAGGTACCAGAGGCATTTATCCCTCCAGCCGCAGTTCCCGCAGACAGCTTCAATACAGGAAGCGTTCCTGAGTTTTTTGTGGACAAGCCTGAAAAGTTCCCCGGCTTCCAGAACCGTCCCGTCCCCAAGGCCCAGTTTCTCCAGTACGAAGTGGTCCATACCCTTGATACGGCCGGCCTTTTCGGAGGCCTGCCGGGAACACTCGAGCCTGTTGGGACAACAGGCACAGATATCGTCACACCCGGAAACAAGTTCCAGTTTCAGGCAAGGTTCCCGGTTCAGGGCAGATACGACCTCCCGCATATTGGACACGAAAGCCGGACTGTAGCCGTAGCCCTGAAAACCCTGCATACAGAAGAGGTGATGGGCCCGGATTTTAAACCCATTTTGTTCGGACTGCATGTTTTTTCTGGAATTCAGGATGTTTTCGGGCTGTATTTTCCTCAACAGGGCTTGCTCGGCCCTCTCTCAGGGAGAGCAATTCCCCAACCGGGAGACTTACGGCAGGCGCATCAGACTTTTCCGAAAAAATAATCTCATTTATCGCGTCCAGCCCGAGCATTAGGTTCAGCTCGGCTCTGTCCCCATTAAGAAGGAGGGCCTGGCCCCGGGGATTGCAGGCGGCCTCGAATTCGGAAGTTCCGTTTTTCGGGATTCCGAACTGTTCTTTTCCAAAGCCGCAAACATTGCAACAAACCGAAAAGACCTCGAAATACCTGGAAAGAATGTCATAGGCAAGGCGGGCCTCGCTTTCACACTCAATGGAAAAAGCGATTCCTATCTTACTATATTCCATTTTTTTTGCATAAACTACAATTTCTTCAAGTTTCGTTTTTCTCTCGGTTCCGGCCTGAAAAAGGGAAGAAGCCTGAAGAACCTTTTTTTCCTTCTCACTGTATTCAAGTTCCGATTTTATAATGGAACAGTTCTTGCCCCACAAACATTCTTTATTCCTGCATAATACACACTGCATATTACTCCCCTGTTTTTTTTAAAATCATGGTATAACTGTAGTATTATTGTAATTATTAACGTATTATAAGTATGCTGTTGATGTAACTACAAATTGGAGAATACGTGAACTACCCCTACCTGCCAGTTCCTTCAAAGTCGGAAATGTCGAGGAAGGGGTCTTCTGATGTCAGGGATAAATCTCAAAAAAGGATCGAAAAAAGGTATGAAGTAAAAATGGAAAAAGTAAGAAGAAAATGAAATTATTATTTTCTCGCTTTTTCCATGGGGCCCGCGTGGATCTTTTCGAGAGCGTTCACGATATCCTCAAGCTTATTAAAGGGGATTCCCATAAGCATTTCATCGTTTTCAATATCCGTAGCCTTTCTGCACCCGAAACAACCAAGTGAGAGGTTGATTTCCCCTGTCAGGACCGGGGCGATCGTGGAGTCGGCGCAGGTGGCCTGGAAAGCCGCGGAACTGAAATTAGCCCTGCCTCCTCCACAGAAGGTGCTTGCCGGAATAACCCAGTAAACGGTCTCGGGCCGGTCCACAAGAACCACGACATCGGGCTCGAATTTCGCATCTTTGAGGGGGCTTACCACGGTTGCGATCCTGCTTTCAGGCTCGAAGGCCGGGCGTTTTGCGATCATTTCGGCGGCCGCTTCCGCACTGTCAAACATCTTCAGGTTAGCGTGGAATTCCCCGGAAGTAACTTTCGGAGGGGTGGGAATCAGCCCCAGACTTGAGCCCCCCACCACACAGGCGTGTTTCTCAGCCGGGACTACGAAAGATTCCCCTTTCCTGGCCCTCATTATGGACTGGCAGTGCCTGAGGTTCTTTTCAGGTTCGGAATAACCCTCTGGAATCGCTTCTCCTTTCTTGAGCACCTTCACTGCAACGGGTTCATATTTGAGGTTCAGATACTCAACCAGTTTCTCTGAAATTTCAGCATAGTCCATCTTGCTTCCTCGTGAATTTTATGTTTTTTAATAAATGTTTACTATTGATAAGCATCTATTCTATTATTTAACTTACTAACTTTTCCAATTCTACCCATGATTTAAAACTTTTTTATATTTAGATTTTTTTCAGGGTTTTTCGTTTTAGGGCCTGGCTCCAGCAAACGAAGTAACGAGGGTTTCCCAGACAAGCCTCAGCTTCCCGGCAAGTACGTTATCTTCGGCATATTCAATCACGCTTTCTTCCCGGAGCATCGCCAGAGTTGCAACGTCATCATATGGGAGCCTGCCAAGTACCGGAATATCCGCACCCTCGCAGAAATCTTCGATAAGCCGGGTGTTTTCCTCGTTTATATCGTACTTGTTAATACAGACCGCTGCCGGAATCCTGAAATGTTTGGCAAGTTCGATTACCCGTTTCAGGTCGTGGAGGCCCGAGAGCGTGGGTTCGCTGACCACAAGAATGAGGTCCGTACCCGTAATCGCGGCTATTACCGGACAGCCCGTACCCGGTGGCCCGTCAATGATGATCAGTTCTCTCCCGGACTTTTCGGCAAGCTTTTTTGCGTTTTCCCGGACTTCACTTACCAGCTTCCCGCTTGCTTCTTCCCCTATGCCAAGCCTTGCGTGCGCCATGGGCCCGAAACGGGTCCTGGAGATAAAGGCTTGCCCTGAAACCCTTGTCTGCATGGAAACAGCCCCTTCGGGGCAGACAAGAGTGCAGACCGCACAGCCCTCACAACTTAAAGGATCTATTTTAAAAGTTCCTGCTCCTTCCGTAATGGCCCCGTAACGGCAGTGTTCCCTGCATTTGCCGCATTCGACACAGAGGTCTTTGTCAATTACAGCGCCCTCCAGCCCGCAGAAGTCTTCAGTTTCCAGGACCTCCGGTTTCAGGATCAGGTGCATATCCGCCGCATCCACATCACAGTCCGCAAAGACGGCGTTATTCGCAAGAGAAGCAAAAGCCGCGGTAAGCGTGGTCTTTCCTGTCCCCCCTTTTCCACTGATAACGGTTAACTGCTTCATGCCGAACCCCCCTGGTCCACCTGATTCTTTATCGTTTCGAACATTTCCCGGAACCTTTCCTTCCACTCCGGCATTTCCTTAACAAAGGGGATGCCTTCGGAATAGAGCTTTGCAATTCTGCGGTCGTTTGGAATCATGAGGAGCAAAGGGATTCCTTCGGCCAGGCAGTATTTTTCCACCCTTG
Source organism: Methanosarcinaceae archaeon (assembly GCA_028690255.1). GTDB lineage: Archaea > Halobacteriota > Methanosarcinia > Methanosarcinales > Methanosarcinaceae > JAQVBP01. The sequence continues at coordinate 16,098 of JAQVBP010000030.1, read as the reverse complement.
CGTCCCCGAGCCCATGGCGGTTGATAACCACCCCGAAGGGGATTTTCATCTGTCTCACAACATCTATCGCAAGTTTCAGGTCATGGAAACCAAAAGGTGTGGACTCAGTCACCAGGATGCAGTAATCCATGTTTTCCACGGTAGCAATAACCGGACAGGCAGTCCCGGGCGGAGAGTCTATTATTGCGGTTTTCCCCTCCTCTATGTGGGCCTGGAGAGCCTTTATAATCGAGGGGGCCATTACCTCGCCTATGTCCAGAAGTCCCCTGTAAAACTCGAGTTCGGAGACAACCGCCTTTTCAATAATCCCGATCCTTCGGGGCTCTTCCCGGACTGCCCCTTCAGGACAGATCAGGGTGCAACCTCCGCAGCCGTGGCAGAGGGAAGGGAAAACCATCACTTTAGAAGGCAGGGCAGCAAGGGCATTGTAGCGGCAAAACTCCGAACACTGTCCGCAAAGGGAACATTTTTCAGAATCGATTATCGGAACCAGGCAATTTACATCTTCAAGGAGTTTCGGTTCACAGTCAAGGAAAAGAGAACAGTTAGGTTCTTCCACATCGCAGTCAAATAGCTGTGCATCGGAGAGCGCAAGGGCAAGGTTTACGGAAAGTGTTGTTTTCCCGGTTCCCCCTTTTCCACTCGCAATTGCAATTTTCATACCTGGTCAACTCTTAATAATTCAGTATCCTAATACCTTATTCAGACGCTTTTTACAGATGATCGATATACCTTATTCAGACGTTTTTTACAGATGATCGATATACCTTATTCAGACGTTTTTTACAGATGATCGATATATCTTTTATTCAGTCGGCCCCGCAATTTCTTCCAGCTCCGAAACTTTTTCAAGTACTTCCTCCGCTGTGGCAGTCCCTTCAGGAACCCGGCAAATCCGAACGAAATTATCCCTGAGCATATGGAAAGGGCCCTCGCCGACTTCCTGCAGGACAAGAACATTGATCCTTTCATTGACAAGAAATTCCACGGCCTTTACCCCCCGTTTCCGGTCGAGTTCCATAAAAGGGTTTTTGAGGATTTCCCATTCCCGGACCCGGCCTGCTTCAAGGACGGCAAAGAGAAAATATGGTGCCTTTCCGAGATGCCCCGAAAGCCGTGTTTTGAGCCCGGAACTTTCAAGGACCGGCAAGGCTAGCTTGAAGACCTGTCTTTTCCCGGGCCTTGCGTCTATGACCAGGTGTTCGAGATTCCGGACTTCTTTTTTCACTGCGGCGTTAATCTTTGGGTTCAGAAGCTCCACCTTTTTCAGGTCGGCTTTACCATCGACTTCCACCGTAGCTTCCCCGAAGACCACAAGCCCTGATTTTCGGAGTTTCAGGTCAACGAGCTCCAGAATTCCGGGAATGTCCCGGATGTTTTTCCGAATTCTTTCGGCGGACTCCTCGTCAAGCCAGGCGTCCATGAGAGTGAGCACCGCGTCTTTTGCGCACTCACCCCCCAGTTTGAAGATAAGGGCGGAAATAACAATAACCCCGAGAGAATCAAGCTCCGGAATTCCGAGCAAAGAGCCCAGGACGGTCACAACCACCACAAGGGATGCAAAAACGTCCGTATAGGAATGCCGGGCATCCGCAAGCAGGGCCTGGGAATTGATCTTTGTCCCCACCCGTTTTTTGTACACGGAAAGAGCGTAGATCGAAAGCACTGAAAAGACGGCCGTTACAAGTGCCAGGCCCTGGAACTCGATCCCTGCAGAGGGGCTTTCTCCCCCTTTTATGCCTGCAAAACCCATTTTCAGAATTTCAAAACCTGAAAGGAGGATTAAGAGCGCAACAAAGAGGGCTACAAGGTTTTCAGCTTTGTAGTAACCGTAAGGAAATTTTCCCCCGCTGTTTCTCAGGCTGACCTTCAGCCCGACCCAGACTGCAAGAGTGGTGAAAATATCCAGTCCCGTGTGAACGGCGTCCGCAAGCAGGGCCGAACTTCCGGAGTGAAGACCAACAGCTCCTTTAAGGAGGGCCAGAAGGGCAAGCGCCAGAGTGGAATTCCCGGACGCTTTTATTCCGGTTTTCAGGTTTTCCTCGACAGTCATCCGGAAATCCTTTTTGTGTATCAGCAGGGGTTTTATTCAGAGGAGGAAACTTTTCATCGTAATTTAATGGGAGGGGTACTCAATGCTGGTGTCCATGATCGGCACAGGAGTTGTCAGCCGTTGCTTTATGGAGTCTTCCGGCTTCCCAGGCGGCAAAGGAGTCCCTGGCCGTGCCCCCGACTCCCACAAAAACCTCGATCCCGAAAGTCTCGAACATCTGCACGGCCTTGAACCCGAGGCCCGCGCAGAGCATGATGTCAACCCCGTTCTGGTGGAGGTATTCGGGAGGAAGGCCAACTCCCCCCATATGCTCACTGGTGTTGGGGATAACCGAAACTTCCTGGCTTTCGGTGTCCAGAATGGTGTAGGTAGGGGCTTTTCCGAAATGCTGTTCAACCAGCCCATCAAGGCCGTTTTCATCTCTTGTAGGAACGCATACTTTCATTCAAATCACCTTTAATTTCAATTTTTTCACAAACATTTAATAATTATTTAATTTTTTTAGTATTCTGATAATATTTAATTATAAAGAATGTAAACCATTCGAAATACCGGATGTGTTTAGTTAGGCCCCATGACAGGGACCTCCCGGGATACCTTTCCCTTTAACTTTTAACCCTTTCCTTCACCTTCCGCGGCTCTGCCCGCGGCCCTGGCTTTTTCCGGGACCCTGCCCGGCCCCCATCCCTGCATGAGGAGCTGAATTAGGACTGCTGATGGCCTGGAGTTTGCCTTCTTCATACTGTCTTACAGCGTCCGATACACTGCCTGAAGGGCCGATTTTTACCTCGATTCCGGCTTCGGAAAGTACGGAAAAAGCGTTTGGACCCACGCCTCCCGTGAGCAGAACATCTATTCCCGCCTTTGCAACTGTCTGAGCGGCCTGGATCCCTGCCCCCCCGGAAGCTCCTGCACTTTTATTTTCAATGGACTCTAGAGCCCCGGACTCAGAGTCCAGAACTACGAAGTAACCGCACCTTCCGAAACGCGGGTCAAATTCCGAGTCCGGACCTTCTCCCGCGGATGTTACACAGATTTTCATATTTTGTTCACCAGTTATATTTTCCAGGTAAGTAAAGGAGTGGTTTATAATGTACCTGAATTTCAAAACATTTTATTTCACTCATTTGCGTGAAAATATAAATAGATATCTGCCGGAAAAGAGGAACGTTTATATATTTATTCCTCAATGTGCATAAGTAATTACCATGAAGAAATGCAGGGGAAGACCAAAATGCCCGAGGCGCGTGGAGTTCACGCCCGACATCACATACTTCAAGCCCAGGGGACTGCCTCTCTCGGAACTGGAAGTAGTGTCCCTCACCATCGAAGAGCTGGAATCCCTCCGGCTTGTGGACCTTGAAGGCCTGCGGCAGGAAGACGCTGCGGGCCGGATGGGGATCTCAAGGAGAGCCTTCTGGGAAGACCTTAAGGCCGCCCGCATGAAAGTCGCCCTGGCCCTGAGCACGGGAAAAGCAATAGAGATAAAGGGCGGCAACTATATCCATACCGGTAGTAGGGATGATTGTGGGGACACCGGATATACCGGAGAGGCTCTTTCCCGTAAGAATGAAACGGGTTCTGAAGAGGCTTGAAAAAATCCTGGCCCTTAGATCCGGGAAAACTGCGAGTCCGCTTGAGTAGAAACTTCCGGCCTGAGGCCTCTCAGAACAGAGCCCTGAAGAGTAGAGGTCCACAAAACATAGACAACAATTAAAACAGGTGATAAAAAATGACAGATAAGGTTCAACCACTGGAAAGTTTATCAAAAAAACCCGAAGAGCCCAAAATCGTCACTAATCTCCGGCGTATCAAGCGCAAGATCATGGTCATGAGCGGAAAAGGCGGCGTAGGAAAGAGCACCGTTGCCGCAAACCTGGCCGCCGGGCTGTCCTTACGCGGATACCGGGTAGGGCTGCTTGACTGTGATATCCACGGGCCGACCATCCCCACTATCTTCGGAGTCGAGTCGGAAAGGCCAAACGTCGATGAGCGGGGGATCATACCTGTCCAGACCCTTCCGAACCTTTCGGTCATGTCCATCGGCTTTTTGCTGGAAAATAAAGACTCTCCGATTATCTGGAGGGGGCCTGCCAAGATGGGAGCGATCAAACAGTTTCTGGAAGAGGTTTACTGGGGAGAACTTGACTTCCTTATCATTGACCTGCCCCCCGGAACCGGAGACGAACCCTTAAGCGTGGCCCAGCTCATTCCCAAATGCGACGGCTCAGTCCTTGTCACCACCCCCCAGGACGTGGCCCTCATCAGCGTCCGCAAGTCCATAAACTTCTCAGGCAAACTCAATATACCTATCATCGGACTCGTGGACAACATGAACGGCCTGGTCTGCCCCCACTGCGGGGAAATGATAAATGTTTTCGGAGAAGGTGGAGTGGAGAAAGCTTCGGGGGACTTCGGGATTACCGTCCTTGCAAAACTCCCAATCGAACCAAAAGTGGCCGAAATGGAAGACAAAGGCACGATCATGCAGGGGCTTGAACACGGTACGGAATGGCAGAAGAATTTCGACCTCGTTGTCGATGCTGTGGAAAAAACTCTCTGAAAAGTAAAATATTTTTTTTCCTCACTTTTTTCTCTTCACTTTTTTCTCTTCACTTTTTTCTCTTCACTTTTTTCTCTTCACTTTTTTCTCTTCACTTTTTTCTCTTCACTTTTTTTGTCTTCATTTTTTGTCTTCACTTTTTTGTCTTCATTTTTTTGTCTTCATTTTTTGTCTTCATTTTTTGTCTTCACTTTTTTGTCTTCATTTTTTTCTCTTCATTTTTTTCCTCACTCTTTTCTCTTCACTTTTTTTCTGATAATGTCCCTCATTTTCTGTATAATAATCTCGTACCTTTTCATGCTTTTTTAAATGTATTTCCCTTACAAAAACGTACATGTTATTCTTTGAATAACAGGAACAAAAAATGAAAGTGCATATTACACTTTCATGCTAAATCAACCCTGGCTTGAATTGAAATCCGTCTTATCCACAGAACTGCGAAGAGCCTTTAATTTTGGAATCGATACACGGGGGGTCCAAAGCCTTTTTAAAGGTTGCTTTCCTCAGATTGCCTGATAT
>JAQVBP010000030.1:0-10863 GCA_028690255.1 Methanosarcinaceae archaeon | reverse complement strand
AAATCAACCCTGGCTTGAATTGAAATCCGTCTTATCCACAGAACTGCGAAGAGCCTTTAATTTTGGAATCGATACACGGGGGGTCCAAAGCCTTTTTAAAGGTTGCTTTCCTCAGATTGCCTGATATGTCAAAACCAGCGTTTCTTGGCAAACTTCTCCTGCACTGGTGTGAGACCTGCAACGTACCCGTACTCGGGAAACGGTGCGGGTGCGGGAATGCCACTAAAAAAGTCGAGGTTACCCCGCCAGGGGATATCCGACCTGCATTTCCTTATGATATAAGGCGTATAAATTCCGTTTCTGAAAAACAGTTCAACACTCCTCTTATCCCCGAGGGAAAGCTTGTTGTACTGAACAAGGCCCCCTACGACGACCGGATGGATGAGATTATCGTGGACGGGAATGTCGTTGCCTCCATCAGGTTCGAGATCGAAAGCTGCGAATGGGTACTTCTTCCCAGGCTTGCGGGTGCAAGAAGGCTCTTTCAGGGAAAAGACAGGAAAGAACTTAAGAAATGGGTCATTCTGGACGAAGAGATTCTTCCCTTCATCCTGAAAAAAGGAGCCAGTATCCTGGTCCCCGGGGTGCTTGACGCAGACCCTGAAATCCAGACCGATGACGAGGTAGTGGTCCTCCTTCCCTCCGGGGAAGTCGTTTCCTGCGGAAGGGCCAGGATGTCCGGCCGGCAGATGCTTGACGAGACACGCGGAAACGCCGTAAAACCCCGCTGGAGTGAGGAGCCGAAGCCTTTCATACTACCGGAAGGAAAAAATGAGGCCGGGGCCGGAGCCAGGACCTGGGACGACGCCGTCCGGGCAAATGCCGATATTCTGGACAACTTCACAGGAGAGGCCCATGCTTTCATTAAAAACGTTGTCGAAAGCATGGACAAACCGGTTAGCGTCTCCTATTCCGGAGGAAAGGACAGTCTGGCCGTGCTCCAACTTGTGGCCGAATGCCTTGACGATTACGAAATCATGTTTGCCGATACCGGGATAGAATTCCCGGAAACCCTTGAAAACGTCCGGAAGGTTGCCGAATACTACGGAAAACCTCTGAGGTTGACGAGTGCCGGGGAAGCCTTCTGGGACTCAATAGGAATCTTCGGCCCCCCTACCATGGACACCCGCTGGTGTTGCAAGATCTGTAAACTGGGCCCCATCACCCGCCTGATCCAGGACAATTACGGAAAAGGCTGCCTGAGTTTCATTGGCCAGAGAAAGTACGAGTCCCACGCCCGCTCTATAAGCAAACGGGTCTGGAAAAATCCCTGGGTGGGAAACCAGGTCGGAGCCTCCCCGATACAGGACTGGACGGCGCTGCACGTCTGGCTTTATATCTTCAGGACAAAGGCCCCCTACAACCCGGCCTACGGGAAAGGCTATGACAGGATGGGCTGCTGGCTCTGCCCCTCCTCGTCCCTTTCGGACTTTTTCCTTCTCGAAGAAGTCCACCCCGAACTTGCGGAAAAACTTAACTCCCACCTCCTGGCCTACGCCGAAAAAACGGGCCTCTCCGAAGAATGGGTCAAATACGGCCTCTGGCGCTACAAAAGGTTCCCGCAACCCCTCGAAGAACTGGCCCGGAAAAGAGGAATCGCCCTACTCCCAAAACACGCAAACCCGGACACTTTAACCTTCGAAGTCGCAACCGGCTACCGCCCCTGCAAAGCCGGAGGCCTGACAGCCGACGGCAGCTTCGGCCAGCCCATAGACCTTGACACCCTCGACGCAAGCGGCATGTTAAGGGCCATTGGAAAAACCGCCTCTATCGAAGGCATGATCTCTGCAAACGCAGGCGAAGACCGGGTCCAGATCTACGCCTCAGGCAACGTAAACGGCAGAAGCGAAAACAATGAGAAACGCCTGAAAAAACTCATGCGAAAAGTTGAGTTTTCAGTCAGGAGGGGGCTCCTCTGCAAAGGCTGCGGGGTCTGCGTCGGGCACTGCGACCACGAAGCTATCGAGATCAGAGACGGGAAAGCCGTAATAACCGATGCCTGTATCCACTGTGGGGCCTGCATAGAGGTCTGCCCTCTTGCGAGATTTATTTAAAATCCGAATTCTTATATCTTAAATCCGGTTGCGGGGATCCCCCGGTGCGGGGGTCTTCGTAAGGTGGGTTCCACAATTCGTTGCCTTTCCCTTAGGTATGGATTGTGCCATCAGGTTCTTTCAGGGATTGGTCGGAGGAAGCTACGAAGTCTTTAGCTTCGTGGTAGTTCACATGAAAAGCAGACGCAAACAAAAACATGTGGGATTTTCTCCTCATATCCCATGTGAACACCCCAAATTGCCAGCCTTCAGCTGGTGGGGATGGAGTCCTCTGCTGTCTGAGATAGATGGATTTGAGAAGGCTACCTGAAACTTGAAATACGTAAACCCTGAAAAATAGACAAATGTAAAAACCTTATGGAAAAATAGTAAAAGATGGACCTGAGGATAAAATACAAAGGGGGATATCAAGCATCGATGTGAATTTCAAAACAGCTTGAAACCTGGTTTCCCTTGCGGCATGTACCGGTTATTTTCTGGCTTCCTCCGGATACTACCTGGATTTGCCACGTACGGTATCCGGGAGCTTCCATATCATCCCCTCCTTTCGGGGGGACATATTGTTCATCCATAACTTCCAGGCCGTTGCTTGTTGCTATATCCCAGCTAAATCCCGTGCCAGGGTTTTCAGGGAACTGGATGGTAAACGGTCTTTTGAGCATGTTATTTCCCTCTCTAATTCCTTTTTTCAACTTAAAATGAATACGTTTTCATGCGAAGCCGGAACCTACATGAAAAATAGTGATAAATCCGGACATGGAAATAAGGCTTTCGGACGTAGGACAGAAGCCATAAAACATAGATCCATAGTAATATTGTATTTCTTATTTGATAAATTTTGTGAAAAAAACAATTCAAAGGGGGTTAACATATCAGGAAAAATCCATTACAGAAGGGAAATTGGGAAGTATTCAAAACAAGTTTTATGGTTAACATATAAAAAGAGTCTCTTTTGCCTCTTTCCCTCTGCCAGATAAAAAAGCTTAAGAAATGCACGATTTAGCCTTAATAGTCAAACAGAGAGGTCTGACCCTTTTTTTTCTGCAGGCCTCCGACCCGCACCCCGATGCGCCGGAGTTCTTCCTTGTTTTCTTCAAGAAAAACTTCCAGGATCTCCCGGGCTGTCTGCCGCAGGACTTCCCTGTCCGAGGCCGCGTGGCTCAGGGTGCGGCTCTTCGTGTGCATCCTGAAGCCCGAGTTAATGGCAGTGAGGGTGACCACCCGAAAAGTAAGGGCTCTTGCATCAAGTTTTGCGATTAAGTCCTCAATTAGCCTATCGACCAGAGGATAAATCAGCTCGGAGTTCCGGGTATCCTCGGGAAGAGTCGCAATCCTGCCGATCTGTTCCGAGCCTTCCTTATCCCTGACGGGCGACTCATCAATTCCGGCCGCCGCCTGCTTGAGCCAGACTCCCCGCTTTTTCCCGAAGGCCGAAATAAGCTCCATCACGTCGTGGGCCGCAAGTTCCCCGATCGTCTCAATGCCCCTTTCCTGAAGTTTTTCCGCAGTCACACCCCCGAGCCCCCAGAGTTTCGTAAGTTTCAGGGGGCCCAGGAAAGCGGAGACGTCCCCTGGCCGGACAGGGGTGATACCGTCCGGTTTTTGCACAGAGGATGCCATCTTTGCAATCAGTTTGTTCGGGCCGATCCCTACCGAGCAGGTGAGTCTCTCCTTTTCCAGGATCTCGTCTTTGATTTGCATCCCGAGCTCAAGGGCTTCCTCAAAGTCCCCGCCTGTCCTCTCCGTGACCTCCAGGAAGGCCTCGTCAATGCTAACCTGCTCGAAAATAGGCGCTGGCCCGGAATATATGGCATTCACGCCATTGCTGCCGTTGCTGCTTTTCGTATCATTTCCGCGGTCCGCATACTCCCGGAGAAGCTCCATAATTTCATCCGAAACCGTTTTGTAAAAAGCTTTCCGCACCGGCAAAAAGACCGCGGCCGGATTCAGTTTCTTTGCCATTGAACAGGGCATACCGGATTTGATTCCGTACTCCCGGGCCACGTAGTTGCAGGTGCTTACTGAGCCGCTCAGCTCGCTCCGGCCTGAGAACATGCAGACTACAACCGCTTTTCCCCGGAGGTCGGGGTTTTCCCGCTCCTCAATGGCGGCATAAAAAGAGTCCATGTCCACATGGATAACAACTCGCTGCATCAGAAGAATGATAAGGGGTGGCGCTTTGTATAATTATCCTTCGGATTCTTAAAAATCGAAACATAGAAACACAAACCATAATAAATAAAAACAATAATCTCCTCGTAGTTGTGGTACTATTTTTTAAAAGTTAACATTGAAACCTCAGTGCAAAGGACGTTATCAAGGATGCTGATCACAAATCCCCAAAAAAATCCCGGGAAAGAAAAAAACATTCCGGGAAAAGCCCCTGGCCAGAAAAACATAAAACCCGGTTCGTGCCGGGAGGAGTCGGGCCTGGCAGGGAAAAGAGCCGGGGTGGAGCCTGTTCTTGAAACAAGAAAGCTCTGCTACCGCTACCCGCACCTGAAAGAAAACGCCCTGGAAAGCATCGATCTGAAGGTTTACCCCGGAGAGAGGATTGCAGTGCTCGGGGCCAACGGGGCCGGAAAATCAACCCTGTTCAAGCACCTGAACGGGATTCTGCATCCCCTTTCGGGGGAAGTCCTGCTAAAAGGGGAAATAATCTCGAAAAAAAACATGCGGGTCTGCCGGCAGACTGTGGGAATCGTCTTTCAGGACCCTGACGACCAGGTGCTTGCCCCGAGCGTGGAAGAGGACGTGGCTTTCGGGCCAATTAACCTGGGGCTGCCGGAGGTTGAGGTCCGGGCGAGAGTCAAAGAAGCCCTCGAACTTGTCGGGCTCAGCGGATTTGAGGAGCGGGCCCCCCACCACCTTAGCGGAGGGCAGAAAAAACTGGTTGCAATCGCAGGTATCCTGGCCATGCGCCCCGAGGTCATCGTGCTGGATGAGCCTACGGCCGGGCTTGACCCCCTGAGTTCGGCCCGGGTCCTTGAGTTGATTATGAAAATGAACGAAGAGCTCGGGATTACCATGCTCCTCTCCACCCACGAGGTAGACGTTGTCCCCTATTTTGCGGAAAGGGTGGTCGTGCTTCACCACGGCCGCCTGGAAGCCGAAGGGGGACCTGAAGAAATCTTCAGTAACCCGACCCTGATTGGAAAAGCCCACCTGAGGCTTCCCAGGGTTGCCGAAGTCTTTGAATTGCTGCGGCAGGACGGGGTCAATGCACATATCCGGATAACAGCCGAAACCGCAAAAGAGGAAGTCCTGCGCCTTATGCAAACAGGCCAGGAATAATTAAACCTGAAAAGCCGGAAAAAACGCACATGAAACTCTTCGAGTAACAGGCACAAATAAATGAAAGTGCTTGAACGCACTTTCATACCAAAAAGAGCTTTTTCAGGGTTTTCAGGTTTTCAGAAAGGAGATTTTCCAGTGGTGACACTTACCGATATCGAACGCGAAGCTTACAAAAACAGCCCCATACACCGGCTTGATGCCCGGGTAAAGCTACTTTTTACACTTGCGATTATTCTCTATGTTGTGAGCCTGCCCCGAATCCATGATAAAACAATGGTCCGCTTTCTTTTCCTTGAAATCTACCTTATACTTCTGGTCTTCCTGGCGGGGCTGGACCTGCGATATTTTGCCCTGCGCATCCTTGCCGTGCTCCCTTTCGGGCTCGGAATTGCCCTCCTTCAGCCTTTCTTCAAGCCCTCCTTCGTTGAAAGTTATACTCTTTATCCCGTCACCCTTCCCTTCGGGCTTGAAGTAACTTATGAGGGACTGGCTTTCGGGGCCTCCCTCCTCCTGAAGTTCCTGGTCTGCGTTACTGCAATAATCCTATTCTCCTCCAGCACCCGAATGAGGGACATGGTCAATGCGGCCGGCAGACTCGGGATCCCGGCAGAGTTTACTCTGCTCCTGAGCATGATGGTGCGCTACCTCTTCCTTTTCTGGGGGGTGCTAAAACGCATAAGGCTGGCTCAGCAAACCCGGCTCTTTGATATATGGAACAAAAAAGTGCCAAGAAAATGGGTTCTGAAACAGATCGGGAACAGCATAAGTTCACTGTTTATCCGTTCCTACGAACAGGGAGAAAAGACCTACATAAGTATGCTCTGCAGAGGGTACGGAAGCGGGCATGAAAGGGCTTATTGCAGAAACAAAATCGGTGGGAGGGATGTCCTCTTTTTGCTTGCAGGCCTCGGGTGCATCCTTTTGACCCACTTTTTTACCTGAACCTTTTTATCAGGTTTTTCTGGTGAAAATTCACCCGAATTTTTTTATTGTGGATTCCAGTAGCATATTCAAGTAATATCATGAAGCTCGAACGCAAGCATATATAATATGATCATAAAGAGATATAATCAAAAATAGTAATATCAAAAGCTATTTATGTAATACCGATTTATTTAACATCGTAAGTTAAATGTGTTATATTAACAGTGTTAATAAAAACACAGTTTAATGAATAATTTGTTAAAACGGCATGAAGAGGAATTTCATAAAGTCCACTTAAAGGTAATGGATCTAAAATAATTGCCCGCTTCTAAGGGTCCGCAACGAAAGAATCTATGCAATTTATTGTTCTTTGTAAATGATTAAAGGCTTGATATTGAAAATCAATATGTTCAAGCCAAATATGCAGGGTTGTTTTGTGATAAGTCCTGAAGCAGGGAATTTACTATCTATTAAGTAAAATTGACAGTTTTAAAAAGGCAGATTAAAGAACAATAGAATTACATTACCAATTTCAGGTCATTAAAAACATACTATTCGTTAAAAACATAATATTCGTTAAAAACATAATATTCGTTAAAAACATAATATTCATAATAACATAATATTCATAATAACATAATATTCATAAAAACATAATTCACAAAAAGTGAGGGAAAAAAGTTGCATATACCTGATGCCTTTATACCTTTAAACCAGGCAATAGTTTACTGGGTCATTGCTCTCCCATTCATCCTGATGTCAATGAAATGGGCAAAAAATGAACTTGATGAAATGAAAGTTCCAATCCTTGCCGCCCTTGCGGCCGGAATTTTCGCAATCCAGGCCATGAACATTCCCATAGGGATGGGGACAAGCGGACATATGGTAGGGGCAACCCTTGTGGCCATTGTCTTTGCAAGCCCCTGGGCGGGAGTGCTTGTCCTTACCCTTGTACTGCTCGTACAGGGCTTTGCTTTTGGAGACGGTGGGATTACCACCATGGGGGCAAACATTCTGAATATGGGAGTTATTTCAGGTTTCGTGGGGTATTACACCTATGCAGCTCTTCGAAAGAGTTTGAGTGCCAATATTGCAGCCTTTGGGGGCGCCTGGCTCGGGCTCTTCATGTCTGCCATTGTTTGCGCTGTCCAGATGACCGTTGCCGGGACTTTCCCCCTCAAAGAAGGGCTTATAGCCATGGGAACCTTTCACCTGATCATCGGCTTTATAGGGGAAGGCCTGATCACTGCAATCGTAATCTCGGCAATTGCCAGATCTCGTCCTGACCTGCTGGAAAACAAATTTGGAGCAGGTTCCGAAAGAACTGACACGGAGGCCTTTGTATGAATGCGAATAATATGAAATTCCTCTATGCGGGAATTATGATTGCTCTGGTAATTTCAGTGCTTGCCCCCTTCCTTGCATCTTCCGACCCCGACGGGCTGGAAAGTGCAGCCGGTGGAGTAATTGATGAGGCCAGAATGGCTGAACTTGAAGAAAGCGAACCTGTCGTGGGCTCTCCGATGCCTGACTATGCAATCGAAGGCCTGGGCAAAGGCGGGGAAGTCGCAGCCATTGCTCTGGGGACGCTTGCAGTTCTGGGAATAAGTTTCGGGTTCGGAAAAGCCTTTAATAAAAAAGCCTGAGAAAATGGGGAGGATTCTCCCTCTTTTCCAGAATATCAAGGTGTTCGCCAAAAAAGGCACCGCCTTTTCTATAAATTCTTCATAATCAATCTCTAATCAATCAACCTCAAATCAATCAACCTCAAATCAATCAACCTCAAATCAATCAACCTCAAATCAACCAACCTCAAATCAACCAACCTCAAATCAACCAACCTCAAATCAACCAACCTCAAATCAACCAACCTCAAATCAACCAACCTCAAACAGTACTTGATGGACAGAGCTGGTTTAGCAAGCACTCAGCACACTTCGGCTTTCTTGCCTGGCAGACCTTACGCCCGTGGTGGATCAGCGTCATGGAAAGGGAGTCTAGTTCCTCTTTTTTTGCAAGTGCTATCAGGTCCCGCTCGATTTTGACAGGATCGAAGTTCCTGGAAAAACCCAGCCTGTTCGAAAGTCTTTTTACATGGGTGTCCACAGCGATTCCTTCAATAATTCCAAAACCCCTGGCAAGCACGATGTTTGCGGTCTTTCGTCCGACGCCCGGAAGGCTTACAAGCTCTTCCATGGTTTGCGGGACCCGGGAATCGTATTTTTCAAGCAGAATCCGCGAGGTCTTGATAATGTTTTTAGCCTTTTGCCTGTAAAAACCCGTAGAATATATTTCCGTTTCAAGTTCCTGGGGGTCGGCAAAGGCGTAGTCTGCAACAGATTTGTATTTTTTAAACAGGTGTTCCGTAACTTTGTTAACCTGGGAGTCCGTACACTGGGCCGAAAGCACGGTCGCAATCAGGAGTTCAAGAGGGTTTCCGTAGTTCAGGGCCGGTTTTGCTTCCGGGTACTCATTTTTTAGGAGGTTCCAGAGTCTGGCGAAGTTCTGGCGCTTGTCCGAAATTTCTGAAGCTGAAGAAGCTGAAGAAGCTGAAGAAGCTGAAGAAGCTGAAGAAGCTGAAGAAAAAGTCGGAGAGGAAGTTGGAGAAGGTTTCGATTTGTCTGAATTTTTTGTGGGCATGAAGAAAACACCGGTTTGATTGTTTCGATTCAGGAAGAATTTTCAAAGGCTCTTTCGGGGGACAGTATTTAGAACTTTGGTCCTGTGTGTGAGGATCATGAAAACCCCCTGGTCGTTTAGAATAAACGAAACTTTTTTTTGAAAACAGGCACTTAATCCAGAAAATAAATCAAATCAAAGCTGGATATTCCTGTTTTTACCGGATTTCAGCTATTATATAAATATGTTGACCATAAGTTTTATAGGCATCCATTTAGAAACAAACTATATTGGTGATTTTTTGGTAAAAAGGGCACTGCTCAGCGTCTCTGATAAGACAGGCATCGTGGAATTCGCTCGTGGACTCGAGGAACTCGGTGTGAAGATAATTTCAACGGGCGGGACGGCGAAAATTATTCGCGACGCCGGCATTGAAGTGACCGACGTTTCGGAAGTTACGGGCTTTCCCGAGATGATGGGGGGCCGGGTCAAGACTCTGCACCCCAGGATTCATGGAGGACTGTTATGTCTCCGGGGAAGCAAGGAACAAATGGAAGAAGCTCGGAAAGAAGACATCTCTCTCATAGATATGGTGGCCGTAAACCTCTACCCCTTTGAGGTCACGGTCTCAAAAGAAGGAGTCGAGCTTGAAGAAGCCATTGAAAACATTGATATCGGAGGACCCACGCTGCTTCGGTCGGCCGCCAAGAACTACGGCTCCGTGACGGTCCTTTGCGATCCTGCGGACTACGGGCGCATCCTCAAGGAGCTCAGGTCGAGCGGAGTCGTCTCGGATAAGACCAGGGCCGAACTTGCGGTCAAGGCCTTCAGGCACACTGCAAACTACGACGCTGCCATTGACACCTACCTGAGCAGGACTCTGCTTGGAGAAAATGTCATGCGAATGAATTTCACGGAAGGAATCAAACTCCGCTACGGGGAAAACTGGCATCAGGAAGCCTATTTCTATAAGGACCCCGGAGTAGGGGGGCCAAGCCTTTCCAATGTGACTCAATTGCACGGAAAAGAGCTTTCCTACAACAACTATGTGGATGCCGACAATGCCCTCCAGACGATCAAGGAACTCGGAAATACAGGCCCTGAGGTTGCCATTGTAAAGCACAACAACCCCTGCGGGCTTGCCACCGGAAAAACGCTTATCCAGGCCCTTCAGGCCGCCTGGGACGGAGACCCGATATCCGCTTACGGGAGTATCATCTGCACAAACACGACCTTTGATCTCGAGTCCGCCCATTTCCTGAACGGGAAATTCGTGGAAATCATCCTTGCCCCTGACTTCACACATGATGCTCTGGAATTCCTGAAAAATAAGAGTGAAAACCTGAGGCTTCTGAAACTTCCAGAAATTAACGAAAGTTTCGGGACAGACTATACCTACAAATACTTA
Source organism: Methanosarcinaceae archaeon (assembly GCA_028690255.1). Lineage (GTDB taxonomy): Archaea > Halobacteriota > Methanosarcinia > Methanosarcinales > Methanosarcinaceae > JAQVBP01. Next base: position 561 of record JAQVBP010000030.1, on the reverse strand, counting down.
ATCGGAGGGATGCTCAAACAGACCCGAAATATGGGGCTTTATGAGAAATGGGAGTCCGTAACCGAAAATGTCTTTCCCGAAGATAAATTGTCCCTTTCGGAATTCTGCCTTAAAGCCTGCAAGTCCACAAAATCCAACGCCGTAATCCTGGCCCATGAATACGAACCAGGCTGTTTTATGGTACTCGGGATGGGAGCCGGCCAGCCGAACCGTGTGGACTCTATCCGCAAGCTTTCCGCCACAAAGGCCATTGAAAACCTGAAGGTAATCTATGAAAGAGAGCAGCCGGAAATACCCTTTGAAAGCTACTGCAAACAGGTCCTGTCCGAATGCGTGATGGCCTCTGACGCCTTTTTTCCCTTCGACGACAGCATTGTCCATGCTGCGGAAAATAACATCCGTTACATTGTCTCGCCGGGAGGCTCAATCCGGGATGGTGAGGTCATAGCAACCGCAAACAGGCTTGGAGTCTCACTGGTCTTTACCGGAATGAGGCATTTCCTGCACTGAGCAGAGTAAAACTAAATTTTCTTTATCTTTTAATTTCTTTTTAATTTTTTT
>JAQVBP010000029.1:21374-24321 GCA_028690255.1 Methanosarcinaceae archaeon | reverse complement strand
GAAAACTTTGCTGGAGAAAACTTTGCTGGAGAAAACTTTGCTGGAGAAAACTTTGCTGAAGTTAACACGGGGGATAAAGCCGTTGTCAAGGACTTTTTTTCCGATCATGAACTCTGTGACGCCACGATCTATTTTGAAAAACCTGTTGAAAACGTATCCTTAAACCTCTCCTTAAGTTCCGGAAAAGAAGTCCTGAAGATAAAAACCCTCCATCTGGGCTCCGTGGAAGCAGGCGAAGAAGTTACAAAAATTCACTTCTGGGAGTTAAAAGAGGCTCAGGGGGAGGAAAAAGACTCCTATACCGCTCATCTTTCGGTTGGAAGTGGGGGAATAATCCTTGCATCCGAAAGGTATTCTTTTTCTTACAGGAACCCGACCCTTTCCCCCCTCAAGGTCGTGGACTTTTCCGCGGATTCCGAGAAGGCCTCCGCCCTCATAAGTCCGCAGGAACTCAGCTTTATCCAGATGCCCAAGCCAGGCCTTGTGGACCTGGAACTCCGGCTGCTTTCGGGCACGGAAATCCTGTATTCCGAAGACCTGAAAAACATCCCTGTCCTTGAAGCCCATTATCAGGCAATGTACTGGCCCTTCCTGCTCGAAAAAGGAAAGGACTACACGGCTCTTCTGAAGGTCAGGTTGCATTCCCCGGCCCTTACCTCGGTCTACCGCTCGGATTTTTCCGCGGTCGAGGATGTGGAAATCCTGGACCGGGATGTGGACGTGGACGAATACGGGGCAAGTGTCACGCTTGCAGGAAAGTCCCAGGTCCCCTTTGACGGGGTCGTGCGGGTCGTGCTGACTTCCGGGGACGGAGTGGAACGGGTCTTTGAAGAGCCCGCGGACATCCTGCCTGCAGGCAGGGAGGATACGGTGGGGATTATCTGGCAGGGGGTCCCGCGAGGAGACTACAACGTCAGGATCTATGCCCTGAATCTGGAAGGGGAAGTGCTTGACTCCCATGAGACCGTGCTCAGGGTCTTTGAGCCCGTTTCAACGATGACGCCTGTTGAGAAGTCCCCGGGGGGTACAGGCCTCGGGACGATTCTTGTCCTCTGCCTCTTCCTCGGGAGAAAAGCCCATGTTTGACCTGATAGTCCGAAACGTCACAAGCCGGAAGGTCCGGAGCACCCTTACCATCTGCGGGATCGCTCTCGGGATTTTTGCGGTCATTGTCATGGGGGCCATGTCCGAGAACTTCCACCAGACCTTTGAACGCTCAATGGGGGTTACCAGCGACAAGATCCGGGTCTTTGCGGAAAGCGGGGTCTTCGGGGGCGGGCTTACCGACGACCGGGTAAGCGACGTCCTGAGAGTGGCCGGGGTAAAGGACGCATACGGGCTTTTGATGACCACTTTTGACGAGGATAAGATGGGTATGACCGGAAAACAGATCCTGGGAGTGCCTCCGGAAAAATCCTCGGTCGCTCTTTCCCCGGTGGAACTGAAGGCGGGGCGTTTTCTTTCCCCGGGCGATTCCTACCATGTTGTTGTCGGAAGCAATATCAAACGGGAGTACGGGCTCGGAGTCGGGAGCAAGTTCGAAATCCATGACAAATACTTCAACGTGGTCGGGGTCCTGGACTATACGGGTTCGATCTTTGACAACGCCGTTATAATCCCCCTTGAGACCGCCCAGGACCTTTATAATGTGGGGGACTCCATTTCCTACATTTTTGCCGTACCCGACGAACGTCTGGATGCCGAGCTGCTTTCAAAGCGGATCGAACTGAGTGTTAAAGGGACGACCACGCTTTCTCCTGGAGAACTCCGGACCCAGGCCCAACAGTCCTTTATGATCTTCAGTGTGATTACCATCAGTTCCGGGCTCCTTGCAGCCATCATCGGAGGGCTCTGTGTTATGAACACCATGCTCATGTCCGTTGCGGAAAGGACCCGCGAGTTCGGAATCCTCAAGGCCATCGGAGCCGAAACAAAGGATATACTCCTCCTGACCCTCGGAGAGGCCTGCTGCATGGGCCTGCTGGGGGGAGTCCTGGGGGTTCTTGTGGGGATCGGAGCCGTAGGGCTTATGAACACCTGGCTTGAAAAAACGCGGATCGTACTCTTTTTGATAACTCCGCGGCTGCTGATAATTGCAATGGGCTTCGCCCTCTTCATAGGGGCCCTTTCCGGGCTTTACCCGGCTTACAGAGCTTCGAAGATGAGCCCCATGGAGGCTTTGAAACATGCCTGATATTATTGGGGGGGAGGCAGGGCCTGAAAAAGAAATCATACTGAAGGTCGAAAACCTTTCCAGGACCTACATGCAGGGCAAAGTCCCGGTCCATGCGCTTCGTTCGGCCTGCCTGGAGGTCAGGAAGGGAGAACTCCTTGCGATCATGGGTCCGAGCGGTTCGGGCAAATCCACCCTTCTGGCTCTTCTGGGCACCCTGGAAAAAGCGAGCGGAGGAAAGGCCCTCCTTGACGGAGTCGAGCTTACGGAAGTGCCTGAAAAACTGCAGCCCCGGATAAGGAGGGAAAAAATAGGCTTTGTCTTTCAGCACTATAACCTGATCCCGACTCTTTCGGCCCTCGAGAATGTGGAGCTTGCACTGCGTTTTTCAGGAGTTTCTAAAAAGGAGAGGAAAGAAAGAGCGAAAGCCCTTCTTGAGGAACTGGGGCTCGGGGACCGCCTGACCCATAAACCGACCGAATTATCCGGAGGAGAGCAGCAGCGGGTTTCGATTGCCCGGGCTCTTGCAAACCGGCCTGCCCTTATCCTGGCCGACGAACCCACCGGAGAGGTTGATACAAAGACCCGGGACTCCATTGTCAGGGTCTTCAAGAGTCTGAGCGAAAAGGGTCAGACAATAATCGTTGTCACCCACGACCCTGATGTGGCAAAGGAGTGTTCGAGGGTGCTCAGGATCGTGGACGGGAGGATTTCTGACAGGAAAGATTTCTGACAGGAAAGATTTCTGACAGGAAAGATTTCTGACAGGAAAGA
>JAQVBP010000029.1:18236-21274 GCA_028690255.1 Methanosarcinaceae archaeon | reverse complement strand
CGGACCTGACCGGAAAAGTTAAATTTCCCCGAGTTCCCAGCCCAGGTACTCTTTTATGACGGTGTAGGCCATGGCCGGGGGAATAATTCCTGCATCGGTCACTATCATGTCGATGTACTCGGAAGGGGTGAAGTCAAAGGCCGGGTTTTTCACGCTTACGTGGGGAAGCCCTGCTAAAATTTCGGGGTCTATTACCTCTGCAGCGGCCCTTTCCTCGATTTCTATAGGGTTTCCCACGATGGTATTCGGGCTGAACTTGTAGGTCTCGGCCGCGACCATGAAACTTTTCCGGGCTTCGTGGGCGGCAAGGGCGAGCTGGGAGGTCCCTATCTTGTTTACGAGGGCCCCGTTTGCGGCTATGGCATCGGCCCCGACGACTACCCGATCCACCTCTTTCATGTGGTAGCGGACGGCTGAGTCCACGATCAGGGAGGTCGGGATTCCGAAGTCGTTCAGGTGTTTGATGGTCAGAAGGCCCTGCCGGCGGGGGCGGCTTTCGGTTGCCAGGACCTTTATGTCTTTTCCTTCTTTAAAGGCCGTTGTGAGGATGGCAAGGGCGGCGTTGGAGTTGCAGTGCGTCATGATGACGTCCCCGTCCATTATGCGCCGGGCCCCGATTTTTCCTATCCTTTCAAGGGCCAGATCAGCGTTTTCGATGAATCTGGAAGCGCTTTCAATAACCTCGGCCCTGGCCTCTTCCACGGACTCAGAAACGTGGCGGGTCGAGAGTTTGACGGCGTTTGGAAGGGATACTGCCGTCGGCCGGGTGCTGATCAGGAGCCGGGCTACATCCTCTATTTTTTCATTGAATTCTTCGATATTTTCGGCTTTCAGGCCTTCCGTGTAGTCTTTGATGGCCCCGGCTGCAGCTTTTGCGATTCTTCCCGCGCCCCGGATTTCCATTGTCCGGATCTTTTCTGCGGTTTCCTGAACTTTTTTCATGAAATAAGATTGAAAAGGTTCCGATTTATAGCTATCTGGAAAAAACACCGGGGAATAAAACCTGGATGAAAAAACACACATGAAACTCTTCGAGTAACAGGCACAAACAAATGAAAGTACACGGTACTTTCATACCAACGGATCAGGAAGGGTAAATAAATCCGGACGAAAAAACGGGCCTGAAAAGGAAACAGCTCTGTGAGAATGAAAAACCGGATAAATCAAAAGAGAAACAAAAGGAAAATTACCCATTACTGCCAGCTTTTGGCAGTTGGGGATGGAGGGGACATACCCTTTTCCCCGCCCGAGGATTAAAGATTTTTAACCTGCTAACAAATGCAGATTTTTTTGCCATCTTTTGGAAACATTTATAGCTTGTTACAATTTGGTTTGCCGCTGTTGGCCCCTATGGCGATATCACTTCCAAGGGTGGTTCTTATGTGCCAGTATGGTTCCGTACATTCGGGGGTCAACGCCCAGGAGAGGGTCATGGCTACAAAAACGTCTCCGCAGTTCATTGAATTCAGGATCTCAATTGCTTTTTTGAAATCAATTTCATAGGAATCAAAGGTCTGTATCCCGAGGGGGCAGGGTACCGGTACCGGTTGTGTCATTCCGAGTAATGGGGGTTGAGCTGCATAGTATTTGTAGCAAACCCCCTCATTAGTTCTGAACATATAGTCCCAGCCCAGCACGTCTTCGGGTGAACTTCCGGCTCCATTCTTGATGCGGGCTTCTTTTAACATAAGCCCTTTGAATTGTACTTCTCCTAATTTGGCTGCTGCTTCTTCCATAGTGTCTTTCAAAGAAATCATAATCATTTCCTCTTTTTTTTGTTTAATATTCCAAACAAAAACACACATGTTATTTTTGAATAACAGGCACAAAAAATGAAAGTATACAGCCCTTTCATCCTAATCGATTTATAGCAATCCTGTTAAAACGTCAGAATTTGCTTAAATAAACATCTGGAATATTATTCATAACTATGACAGGCTTTACATATATATTTTATGACGATTTTGTTCATTATTATGATATTGTATAATTTTTATTAAAAAATAGCATAATCCTATTTATAGAAAAAGACAAAAGAAGAGCCTATATAATTAATGAATATGATATTCTGTGAATAATGGCAAAAAAATGAAAGTACACAGCCCTTTCATGCTAAAAAAGGAATGGGGTGAGTTCCTGATAATTGAACAATGACTCGCTCCCACGACCCGATTATTCAGATTTCGGTTATTTCTTCGGATATTAAACGGAAATGTTCGAAGAGCTCTTCTCCCCATTTAAGACCTCCGGGCCCGAAACTGAGCACTTCTTTTCGGTGATCTAAAATACCTTCAGGGTAAAAGAGGGAAAACGAAAGGAAACGATCCGTTACAACAGAGACAAGCTGTATTTCTTTTTTACATATGTAAAAGCGTGTTTTTTCGAGTTTAAGAAATTTTTCAAGCTGGGGGGCATATTCCTCCCGCACCCTTTCAAAAATGTCTTCCGTAACGATGAGCAAGACCTCCGCCCCTTTTTCCGCAAAATCCAGAAACATTTCTGGATAAAACGGATGAAAAACGGAAGTCAACCCTTTTATCGAGTTGGACTTTTCCAGATTTTCCACAACCTCCCTATTAGGTTCGAAAAAATGTGCGTTGTCCAGCGTCCTGAAGAAACAGGGTTCAAGTTTATGAATAGTTTCCAGAAGATAGGGGGGGATAGCTTCGAGTAAATGTCCCTTCCAGTAATCAGGATTATTTGAAAACAGACTCATGGAACCGATCACAGGCTCTATTCGTCCGGCAATGGCTTTTCCGAGAGGGGAAAGCCTGCATATGTCGTCTTCCCGAACCAGAAGTTTTTTTTCCTTTAATCTTTTAATCTGAGGCAGGAGGGCAACCTGATTGGCCCCAAGAACGGACATGAGCTCTTCGACGCTTTTAGGCCCGTCCTTCAGGAGTAAAAGAAGCTAGGTTCTTTTTTCGGAAAGGAAAATCAACTCAAGCAGCGGACTGTTCATTTCAGACCAGAGTTTTGGCTCCATATTTATATATATCTTTCGAAAATTTCAGTTACTTTTTCTTCTCCTCAATAGA
>JAQVBP010000029.1:11987-18136 GCA_028690255.1 Methanosarcinaceae archaeon | reverse complement strand
CAGAATATCATGTGCGTTTTTTGTGCCTGTTATTCAACGAATAACATATTAGGTTTTGTTCAACTTCTTAAGTCCCTGAATTGCGACAACCCTGCTTTTAGGTAACATGAATTAAAACAAAATTTATAAATAGTATTCCATAAAATATGATTGTTTATTATCCTTTACTACATCACATACACACAGGAATCAATTATTTTTATGGAGTTGTACCCTTGGACTTTAATAAAGCTGTGGAATTTCACGGGCATGTCTGCCCTGGCATCGCAATCGGATATCGGGTAGCAAAACTTGCGGAAGAACGGTTCCGGGACAGGGCCGAAGATGAAGAACTTGTAGCGGTCATTGAAAACAAATCCTGTTCGGCAGATGCAATCCAGGTGATCAACGGCTGCACCTTCGGAAAGGGGAACCTGATTTTCAGGGACCATGGAAAACATATTTACACCTTCTTCAAGCGGGGGGACAAAAAAGCCCTGAGGATTTCCATGAAACCCACGGCTTTTCCGACCGACCCCAGGCATACTGCTCTTTTTGCAAAACTCAGGGAAGGAAAAGCAAGCCCCGAAGAAGCAAAAGAATTCCGGGCCCTCCACGAGGAAAAAAGCCAGAGGGTTCTTGACATGCCCGAAGAAGAGCTTTTCCGGGTAAAGGAAATTGAAATAGAGCCCCCCGAGAAAGCAATAATTTACCCGACCCTCATCTGCAGTGAATGCGGAGAAGGCTTCATGGAGCCCCTCGGCCGGGTCAAAGCCGGAAAGCTTGTCTGTATCCCCTGTTTCGAGGAAAAGGAATGAACGGAGAAAGAGAAGATACAATAATAGAAATGACCCCGATAGGCTACGTGGAAAACGACTATCTTGAACCGATTTACAGCGAAAAGGTCTACCAGACAGTCTCAAAAATTGTCCTCAAAAAAGAATTTACTGATGGCCTTTTTAGAATCGAAGACTTTGAAAAGCTCCATATCCTTTTTAACTTCAGCAAATCAAAAAACTATGAACTGATTCACCGCCGCAGGTACGACGGGGAGATGGCCGGGGTCTTTGCCTCCCGGACCCCCCGCAGGCCAAACGGGATAGGGCTTACCGTCGTCGAGCTTTTGAAGGTCGAAGGCAACGTACTTTTCGTAAAGGGCCTGGACGCCATTAACGGGACCCCGGTCCTGGACATAAAGCCCTACATCAAGAAAATAGAGGACGGGCCTGAAAAATAAACCGAAAAGAAGGCCTGAAAAATAAATCGAAAAGAAGGCCTGAAAAATAAATCAAAAAGAAGGCCTGAAAAATAAATCAAAAAGAAGGCCTGAAAAATAAAAAAAAGGCTGAAAAGGGTTTTATCCCTTCTTCAGACAGTTTTAAATTATTTTCAATATTTTAACCTTATTTTTAATTTTTTGGAATTTATGTTTTTTATTTTCTTCAGAATTTCTTTTTTCTTAAGCCCAGAAAAATGGCCCCGAGGGCCGAAATCACAAAGAGAGTGCCTACAATATCGGCCCCGGAAAAGGACATGCTTCCTCCCTCTTCGGCCTGGTCCGTGTTTTCTTTCTGCATCTCGTAGCCTTCCACGTAGTCAGATTCGGCAGTTGAAGCCTGCTTTTCGCTCACGGCACTTTCTCCTTCAATGGAAATATCCAGTCCATATCCTGCATCCGCTTCTGACGAAGAAGAAGAACTGCTTTCAGTCCGGTTACTGTTATCTGCAGCTACTATCTGAGGGGTTGAACTTCCTCTATTGCCGGAACTGCCGTGACTTTTTGATATCTCCACAACAAGCGGTTGCTGGTTGACATCTTCAATCACTTCCCTGTATCCAGGAACTGAAACAAGCCCTTCAATATATCTTGCAAGGGTAGGATTTCCGCAGGTGTGGTGGCAGCATGTCACTCCCTCTTCAACCACGGACTCGGCGTATTCCCTGGCAAGTTCTTTAAGGACCTCTTCCGAAGGCTGCCAGTCCCCCCTCCTGGCGGACTCGATCAGGTTCAGAGCCATGGACTGATACGCATAGGGGTTCGTATTTTTCAGGTGTTCGTTTATCCCTGTGTCGTACTGATCCTGGAAATACGTTTTGTAGACCTCGTCCCACATAGCCTCCGTGATAAGTTCCGGAGTAACAACATCCCAGATCCGCATGTTCTCAACAAAGGCGTTCATGTAGCGGGTCCCGTCATAGCCGTCTGCCATCATGCCCTCGATCCAGGTGGGGTTCATGTAGCGGGAACGCAGATCACGACTCAGGAAGTGCTGCAGGGTTTCAACCCCTTCCTGGCCTGACTCCCGCAGGTTATTTATGTACATATCAGGCCTGTGCCCACTAACACTTTCCACGGCCATGGAAAGCCCTCCGAAATAAGCCGCAACCATCGGGTGTTCAAGGGTCCCGTACACATTTGAGGTCCGGCTGAAAACCCCGATTTCCACATTGGCAAGGTTCTGCCTGAAGACGTCCGTGTACTGTTCCCCCCAGAGATCCTCCCCATAGACATAGCCCATACGGTTAATGTAGAGGTCAGCGATCTTTTCCTTGTCTTCCCAGTCAGCTCCAGCAATTGCGTGTTCTATTCCCGGAGTGTAGGATCCGGGCGGCGGGCAGAAAATCCGGGCCGTAGAAAGTTTTTCCGCAGTTTCGGGATCGTAGCCTGAAGCAATCAGATTATCCTTTATCGCATCGGAATTCCTTTTAACGTAATTCGGGTAACGTTCGTTATTTCCGGCCTCTGCCGCAAGCTTTACTGCCTGATCTATGAGCTGAAGCCGGCTTGAATACATGTCCCGGTAAGAGCCTGAAGTCGTAACGACTACATCGATCCTGGGTCTACCAAGTTCACTTGAATTGATCAGCTTAACACTCTTTACCCTGCCTTTACTGTCCCTGTCGGGTTCCACCCCGAGGAGGTAGAAGATTTCAGACTCCATAGTCCCCTGGTTCCGGCTGGTCTCGATGGACCAGAGCAGGAAAGCCACTTTTTCTGGATAGGTATTATTTTCCTCATGATGTTTTGCAAGGAGTTCATCTCCGAGTTTAACCCCCACGTTCCAGGCCGCAGTGGTCGGGACCAGCCTGTCATCAAACATGCAGAGGTTTCTTCCCGTTGGAAGAGCATCCGGGTTTCTAATAGGGTCTCCCCCGGGCCCAGGAGGAATGTATTTGCCTTCCAGAGCGTCCAGGATACTCGGAATTTCAATGCTGCAAGCGTTAATGTTCTCGGTGTACTCAAGAGCGAGTTCAAGGTCGGAAGTGATATCTGCTGAAGTCGTGTTGAGCACCGTATTCTGGGCCTCTTCGGGAGTTTTTCCCCCGAAAATGGTCTCATTAAGAAGAGCTGTTGTCAGGCCTTCCGTGGAGTTTACGGCTGCGACATGGGTCGTGAAATTTTCCCCGAGCATTGCCTCGACCATTGCAAGCAAACTTTCTCCTGTCGGGGGTTCACTCAGAGTATGGGAACCATAGGGCATGAAGCTGGTTTTTACTTCCGAAAGGTAGCTTTCAAGCTCGGCTATGAAAGCATCGGTTTCGGTCTCATTGCCCCTGATACTTTCAAGGTCAACACCGAGGTCCGTGTCAAGGTCAAGGCTCAGTGTCTGGTTGAGGATAAGCCTCCGGTACTCGGCTTTGATTGCAGAGTCAGCAGCTTGATTGAACATGCTGATATCCTGCTGGAGCAGGGTAAGGTTTCCGTAAAGCCCCGAGGGAACAATAGTCGGGGTCAGGAAGTCCACGATAAGCATATTGGCCCTTCTCCTATCAAAAATCCCTTCAGCGTCCATGGGAAGCACATGAACCATGGGGATGTCCTGCAGGAGAATAGCCCCCCAGTCCTTTGCCGAGAGCCCTGACTCTTTTCCCGGCATCATCTCAATACTTGTAAAAATTGTAAACAGGGCATCTGCCCCATATTCCTCTCCCATGTACTTGTAAAACGCAAGACACTGGTGGGTCGGGGGTATGGAACCATCGTGATAGGTAACACTCACGTCCTGGTCCCAGCCACTCAACGGGTCAGGGGCAAGCAGAATGTTTCCGAATTCGAGTTTGGGGACCACAAGGTACTTTCCAGTCTCGTTTTCCCAGACCATGATCTCCCCGGGGGCAGGTCCCCAGATTTCTTCCATCTCGGCCTGTTTCTCTTCGGAGAGGGCTTCGAACCATTCCAGGTACTTATGTTCGGGGATGAGAAGCACATCTCCGTTTTCAACCAGATCCTCAAGCACCCCGGGGGCCCAGACCCCTACATTATGTCCTTTCTCCATCATAAGCGCCGAAAGCTCGTCCCTGTCAGGCAGGCTTTCATTGCCGAGGTCGTATCCTCTTTCCCGCATAGCCTCAAGCAGTTTTGCAAGGCTTGCCTGAGCATCCAGATAGTAATCAATATCGGCCCCTATAGCCGCTTTTCCGGCTTCTGCTGCGTAGTAGGGAATTACTATTTTCTTCTCGAAATTCGGCCTGTTGTGAAGATTCATCCAGGAAATGGTTCTGTTTACTAACCAATTCACCTGGTAGTCTATGGGATAATAAGCGGAATCCCCAATCGATGGGTCCTTGCATCCGATTACGATGGGCTCGACAATCCCGTCCATTTCCGCAAACGCAAGCTGGTAGGTCTGTTCGGGTCCGACTCCGTGAGAGGAGTTTTCCCATTCTCCGGCACTAACATCGTAGAAAAGGCGAATCCCGTTCAGGGGGATCACGTCCCAGGTCTTGAGGTCTTCTATGCCCTGCTCGGCGTCTGCATAGTTGAAGCGGGATCCTCTCGAAATTATGACAACGCTGTCTGCAATGCAGCTCCCGTTCAACATGAGGTAGTCCCTTGAACCCGGGTCTTTGTAGGAATAGGTGGAAATAACCACATTGCAGCCCTGAGACTCAAAGGATTTCACGAGAGCTGTCACAAGTGGGGCGTCTCTGTCATTGATGTACTTGAAACTATCTGAGATAATTCCCACTGTAGGCTTTGCAATATCATAAACATGTCCGCCATCGTTTTTGTTAGTGTACCAGTCAAGGTAATCTCCGGCCGAAGAATAGATTTCCGGTGCATCTGGATGGTAGAGCCCGTATAAAGGACGCGAAACGGAGCCTTCGATCACGTCATACCTGCCTGCAAACTTAACGCCTATAAACGTAGCAAGCCGTTTGAAGTTTTCTTCCGAATCGTACATGAAATACTCATTGATATCGGCATAATCGGGGTCCGAGAGGTTGACGTTGTGGAGGTTATAAGATTGGATCAGGTTTCCCACACTGATAATATAAGCCCCGTTGGTTTTTGCGGCATTGGCGGTAGGAGAAATTGTTTCAATTACCTGGGCATCCAGGTCCCTCATTACCACAATGTCCTTATCGCTCAGGTCAAAACTCAAGTCTTCATTGGACCGCCCGAAGTAAGTGCTGATATTCATGGCAGCGGAAATCTCCGGGTCCAGAGCTACCTTATCCATCGTCAGAACGGCACTTCCTCTGGAAAATACAAAAGCAATTTCTAGCTTTTCCGGGGTCGTAACGCCGCTTCCATAGAAAGTGTTGTTCATGTAGCTAATGAGCGTTTTTACGTTGTGGTATCCACCGGATTCCCAGAGTTCCGTCATATTTGAGTTGTTTACGTTTCCGAAATCAAGGCCTTCGGGAAGCTCGTAAGAAACGATATCAGCACTCCGGTTCAGAGTCCTGTTTATGTTTCCAAGGGTTCCCGAATCCAGGGATGCCAGAAACAGCACTTTTTCAGCGCTGAAATCCGTGCCGTTTGCCTCTGTAGCGTTATAGACAGTTACGGAAACTCCCGGAACCCCGGTCCCAAGCACCTCTTCAAGGGCCTGAATGTGCTCTTCCGATTCCGTTACAAAACATATATTATCCGGGGAAGCTGTCGCTGCCGATACCAGCAGGGACAGCAGTAAGATTCCCATAAGGAAATTTGTGCAAAAACTTTTTCGATAAGAAATACATTTTATACCAAGCATATCCAAACATCTCCTGATATGCAGGCCCATGCCTTTGTGTGTAAGCGGGGCATGGGCTCACTTATACCTTGTTTTTGAGTTATTACTGTTTAGAAAAAATAAACAATAATTATGAGATTTGAAATTTTTTAAAATCTTCTCGGAGCCCGGATATAGAACCTGAATATAGAACCTGAATATAGAACC
>JAQVBP010000029.1:0-11887 GCA_028690255.1 Methanosarcinaceae archaeon | reverse complement strand
ATATAGAACCTGAATATAGAACCTGAATATAGAACCCGAGCACAGTATCAGAGACTCTATGATTGTTTTTATCGCCGGCTTTACAATAAAATAACATAAAACCAAATCAAGAAATACAGAGTGCATATTTTTGCACTCCGCACCTCCTTTTGGGTAGTTCAGAACTTGGGCAGTTCAAAACTTCCTTCTTCTTAAACCCAGGAAAATGGCCCCGAGGGCAGCCAGGACAAAGACGCTCGCAAGTAAATCCGAAGATGAAAAGGTCATATCCCCGGAATCTTTCTCACTATCCAGATTTGCCTCTTTGTCCATCTCGTATCCTTCGACATAATCCCCTGCATCGGATTTCTTAGTCGGCGTCGGGGTCTGGCCTTTAATGGTCCCGAATCCCGAATCCGAATCTACGGTGCTGTTTCCGGCCTTCCTGACAGTAACACTTTCAGCCCCGGTTCCCCCTCCGTGACTTGCAGAAATTTTGTCCGGTTTTGAGGGGGGCCTGGGGTCTTCTTTCGTGGCTTTCAGCAGGATATCCGCAAATTTTTCCAGATCCTCCTGGCTAACCCCGGGTATGGACTGCAGCCCCTCGTAAATTTTTGCATTTAGCTCAGGGTTCCCGCAGGTATGGTGGCAGCAACAGGGAGCATTTTCTTTAAGCACGGTTTCCAGGTACTCTTTCATAAGATTCTTAAGGACTGTATCAGAGGCTCCCCATTGGTTCTTTTGAATAGTTTCAATCATCCTTGCTGTTATTGACTCATAGGCATTGGGATTGGTTGACTTGAGCCAGTCGCTGAGTTCGGGATCTCCTATGTAGGTCCTATACATCTGATTCCAGACATCGTCGCTGATAAGGTCCGGGTTCAAAGCTTCCCAGCCCCAGAGGTTATCAATGATGTCTGACATCGTGCCTGCCCCCTCCAAACCGTGCTTCTGCATTTCGGCAATCCATTTTGGGTTCAGGTAACGCGTGGAAATTTCCCTTGTGAGGTAAGCACTCAGGGTTTCTACCTCTTCGGCCCCGGGGTTCTGCAGGTTTGTTATGTAAGACTCGGGGTCAATTCCGGAAACATGCTTTACGGCAAGGTTCAGGCCTCCGAGATACTGGTAGAAATCATTGGTGTCCAGAGCCCCGTAGGTACTGGAACTCCGGCTGTGAACCGTGACTTTGATGTCTTCCAGGTTGCTTTCAAAGACGTCGGTGTTGTTAAGAGAACTCCCGTCGACCTGGAACCGCTCAACAATTTCAGCCGCACTTTCGCCCCAGACATATTCTCCGTAAGCGTTGCTCATCCTGTTTATATAGAGTTCTGCAAGTTCACTGTTGTTTTCCCAGGTATTGCTTGCGGAAACCGCGTTTGCCATCCCGGTCCCGTAGGCCCCGTTTGCAGGCCCGAAGACCCTTAAAAGGGCTATGGTCATCGAGGCAGTCTCGTTCTGTAAGGTGGTATTCAGGTTAAGGAAAATATTATTCGTATTTTCCCGTACATAATTTGTGTTTTCAGCCGGATTATAGAATATATATTCCGGAGTCGGCCTCTCGCCATCCTTGTCGTACTGCCTGTCCGGGGCGTTGTACGCAAGGTAGACCGCCTTGTCAATCAGTTCGACCTTATGCGGGAAAGTGTCCCTGTAAAGCCCGGATATCTGCACAAGCACATCAATACGCGGCCTGTTAAGTTCCGAGGAATCGATCAGTTCAACGTCTTCGACCTCTCCTCCGGCTTCATCCCAGACCGGCCTGACTCCGAGCAGGTAGAGGATTTCAGCCTCCATAACCCCTTCGTGCCTGGTGGATTCTCCGGCCCAGAGGATTAAACCGACCTTTTTCGGGTACTGGCCGTCATGCCCGTCCCGGTAAGCCTCAATTGTCTGGTTAGCCATCTCCTTTCCAAGGTCCCAGGCCTGCTTTGTGGGGATCAGCTGTTCATCAAAGGCATAGAAGTTCCTGCCCGAGGGCAGAGCGTCCGGACGAAGGACAGGGTCTCCCCCAAGGTTTGCCTCGATATATTTGCCGTCCAGGGCCTTGAGGATCTGCTGAATCTCGTTTTTACTTTCCCCAAGTTTTTCCGCGTATTCCTGTGCTTTAGTCAGGTAATCGCTTACCTTTCCGGAACTGTTCCCGAGGACCTGCTGCTGGGCGTCCTCAACACTCTCATTTTGGAGCAAAACAAGGTCCAGGAGTTCAAGCGGGGCTACTTCGGAATCAGTATCGCTGGCGTTGGAATTATTAAGGATAGCTACCTCCCGCACGAACCCATTCCCAAGCATCGAATAAACCATCTGGGTGAGTTCTTCTCCTTCGGGAGTGGTCCCGAGGATGTGAAGCCCGTAAGGCATGGACGTGGTCCTGAGTTTCCTCAGGGTGTCTTCAAGCTCGTCAAGGAACTGGGCTTCGGTTTTGTTGCTTTCGGCAAGGCTTACGTTGACCGATTCATCCAGGTTGAGCTCCAGGGTCAGCTCAACTATTTCCTGCATACGCCTCTCTTTCATATCGGATTCGATGGGCAGGATAAGGTACTGGGCAATCTTATCACTCAGTTCACTGTAGTTCCCGTAACTTCCTGAAAGTACGACCGGGGGAATCAGGTGGTCTATAATTACGGCGTTTCCCCTGCGTTTGGCCTGCATTCCTTCCCCCATGCCGTCCATGACGTAGGGGTAAATTACCGGGATATCCCCGTTCATAAGCGCGGGCCATTCGTCCCTGAAGAGCCCGAACTCTTTTCCGGGTAGCCATTCCACGGTCCCGTGCCGGCCCATGTTCACGAGTGCATCGGCTCCGTACTCCTTCTGAAGCCAGAGATAGAAAGCAATGTACTGGTGGTGTGGGGGCAGGTCTTTTGAGTGATAGAGCACCTCACTGTCCTGGAGCCAGCCTCTTGTCGGCTGAGGGGCGAGGATAACATTTTCACTTATTTCAATCTTCGGAAGAACAAGGAAGCGTTCTCCAGAAGCGTTTTCATAGACCATTATTTTCCCGGGAGCCGGACCCCACATTTCAATTACTTCTTCCCTGCGGACTTCAGGCAGGGCCTCGAACCATTCAAGGTATGTGGATTCGGGGAGAAGTTCGGCTTTACCTGATTTAACAAGTTTTTCAAGTTCTCCTGGGGCCCAGGTCCCTATGTTAGTGCCCTGTTTTACCATCAGGTCCGTTAATTCGGATTTATTGGGAATCGATGCCTCCTCGACGTTGTAATCAGCTTTAGCCATGCCCGAGAGAAGGTTGCGTATACTCGGGATAACTTCAAGGTAAGAGGCTCCGATACTGTCTTTTCCGCAGCCGTGGCTGTAGTATATAATTGCGACTTTTTTGTCCGATTCGTTCTTTCTTGAAAGCTCGGTCTGGGCAACCGCCCTATCAGCAAGCCAGTCAACCTGTTCATCGACAGAAACATACAATTCAGTACCCGTTTCATTGTCAATTTCCTGGGAAGCAATCATCATGGGATCGATCCAGCCCCAGGTCTCGGGCCTGTACATCCTTATCATATAGGTGCTTGTTAAGGGGTCATTGACCTCCTGCCATTCGGTCAGGTTCATGTACCCGTTGAGGACAGAGTTGATCACGGGGACCCCCCCCAGGTCACTTACATTAAAGTACTGGCTGCGATAGGTGGACGAGATTATCAGGTCCACTTTTGTAGAGTCATTGTACTTCAGGTATTTGTCAACGTAGTCACTGCTTGACCCGTAACAGGTTATAACGTTCACGTTTCTGGATTCGAATTCCTCTATGAGTGCATCAAGGGGCTGCATACTATGAGGGTAGTAGGAAAGATAAAACAGGATTCCGACGGTAGGAGCATCCGGATCGAAAGAATGTTTGCTTTCGTTTCTGCCGGAGTACCATTCAAAGTATTCCGTTGCATTGGATGTAAAACAAGCTTTATCATCGGTCCTTTCGACCAGGCCCGGATGATAAATGGCACTGGAGGCTCCCCTGGGGGCCAGGACTTCAAGGTCTTCCCGGTCGTAATACTTCTGGGCCAGGTAGAACATAAGATTATCAAAGTTTGATTCATCCGTGGCCCCGTAGATCCAGTATTCCTGAAGGAACTTCTTGAAGTCTTCCACATTCTTATGAGGAGCAGGGAGTGAAGTCTCATTTATGCTGTCAGGTAAAAAAGTGTTATAACCTATGACCACGGCCCCGTTCGCTATCGCTTCATTTATGGTTTCTTCAAGTTTTCCGGCACTGTCGGTAAACATGTTAACATAAATAATATCCATGTTGCTGAGGTCAACATCTTCCCCGCTTGTGGCAGGGAGATAATAGGAAAACGTCATATTGAGGGCCGGGGTTCCATTGATTCTTTCCCCCAGGGTTTTTAATTTAAGGTCGTAATTTGCGTATCCCGTAATTATGGAAATATTGAGATGGGGGCTATTAGAGATTTTTATATCTTTTTCTTTTAAGAGTACAACTGTAACATTGGGTTTAGGAGAACCCCTTTTAGGCAAAGCAAACCCCGAAACCGTGGTTCGGTTAAGATAACCCAGCACGCTTTCGTGGGTAACGGTACTGGAAGAACTTATTGTAAGGTTTTCGCCACTTACGGCTCCGTTTTCAACGACAAGATCACTGCTGCCGGAATACCATGTTACCTCACCTGTCATACCGGAAATGGCCTTAACTGTGGCAAAAACTTTGTATTCTCCATTGGACACATTTTCAAAAATATAATTTCCCTTTGTGTCACTGGTGGTGTTTGTGATAAACTTCCCCTCGGAACCAGTAAGTACAACTGTAACATTGGGTTTAGGAGAACCCCTTTTAGGCAAAGCAAACCCTGAAACCGTGGTTCGGTTAAGATAACCCAGCACGCTTTCATGGGTAACGGTACTGGAAGAACTGATTGTAAGGTTTTCGCCACTTGCGGCTCCGTTTTCAACGACAAGATCACTGCTGCCGGAATACCATGTTACCTCACCTGTCATACCAGAAATGGCCTTAACTGTAGCCAAAACTTTGTATATGCCATTGGACACATTTTCAAAAATATAATTTCCCTTTGTGTCACTGGTGGTGTTTGTGATAAACTTCCCCTCGGAACCAGTAAGTACAACTGTAACATTGGATTTAGGAGAACCCCTTTTAGGCAAAGCAAACCCTGAAACCGTGGTTCGGTTAAGATAACCCAGCACGCTTTCATGGGTAACGGTACTGGAAGAACTTATTGTAAGGTTTTCGCCACTTGTGGCTCCGTTTTCAACGACAAGATCACTGCTGCCGGAATACCATGTTACCTCACCTGTCATACCGGAAATGGCCTTAACTGTAGCCAATAATTGGTATTCGCCGTTTGGAAGGTCTTTAAAAATATAATTACCCTCAGTGTCACTGGTGACATTGTCAACAAGTTCATACTCTGCACCTCCGATTGACGCAGCTTGAACTGTCGAGATCAGCATAAAGAGCAGTAAAAATATCAATCCTAAAACTTTAGTATATTGTAGAGAGTTTTTTAATTTCTTATTTCGAATTTTTTCCATTGAATTACCTCGTGAAAAATCAATCAATGTAAGTCCTGGTGTGGAATAAACGCCGGGTCAGGGATTGCAAAGAAACGGGAATTACAGGCTGAAATTTCTTTTTGAATGAGATTCCTGGAAATGGGAAAATACCGGGATGATGTAACTTTGAAATGATGGGATTCCAGCAATAGAACACAAGTTTACTTTCCAAACGTTGAGTAAATGCCAGCAACCATCAACAAAAAATATGCTGATGCGCCTGCCATGAGTTTGATCTCGTTTTTTTATAATAGAGGGTCTTACATTTTTCATAAAAAGAGTCTCCACTTATGGGACAACTCAAGTTGAGTTTATTTGACATATAAGCCCTGTTTTTTGGGTAACAACTGTTATCCAAAAAGATCACAAACGGTCAAAAAAACTGAAAAAAAATGAGACTCTTCCGTAAAAAAGAGTGCACACTTAATCACAAAAAGGGAGAAGATGGCAGGAGAAGATGGCAGGAGAAGATGGCAGGAGAAGATGGCAGGAGAAGAAATCAAGAGAAAAAATCAAGAGAAAAAATCAAGAGAAAAAATCAAGAGAAAAAATCAAGAGAAGAAAAAATAAAAAAAAGTTTGAGGGCACGGAAAAATAATGCCCTCCACCTACCGGAATCTCAAAACTTCTTCTTCCTGAATCCGATATAGATTCCTCCCAGACAGGCTACAACGAACAACGTACCCAAAATGTCAGACCCTGAGAAAGACATCGCGCTTCCTTCCTTCGAACTATCAACCGGTTCTTTCTGCATTTCGTATCCTTCCACATAAGCATCGGCCTTTGAATCAGCGGATGAAGGACTTTTCAGAGCCTCAGGGGAGTCGGTTCCATATCCAGCTTCGGTTTCCTGAGCAGTTGTCTGGTTCGTACTCTTTACCACCGGGGTAGAATTGCCTCGGTTGCCACTGCTGCTATCCTTACTGGGGGAGGGGGGAGGAGAGGCAAGCTCGGGGGCCCTGGTCGCTTCGGTGATCTTTTTGTTGTATGCGTCCTGAAGCTCCTGACTGACTCCCGCAACAGACATCAGGCCCTGCACGTAATCATCAAGCAGAGGGTTTCCGCAGGTGTGGTGGCAGCAGGTAACTCCGTCCTCCACAACTGATTTTACATAGTCAGAGATAAGCTGGTTTCTTATCTCGGCATTATCCCAGTAACCTTTACGTATGGTTTCCAGCATCCTGGCTTCTATTGACTGCATGGCGTAAGGGTTGTTCTCCTTGAACCATTCCTTCATGTCAGGGTCTTTGATGTAAGTTTCATAAACCATTTCCCAGTCGCTGTCATCCACAAGGTCCGGGTCACAAACTTCCCAGCCCCAGAGGTTGTTTACGAACTCGGCCATTATCCTGCCTCCGGCATACCCCTCATCCATCATACCCCTCATCCACTCTTCGCTGAGGTACCTGGACCGGAGGTTCTTTTTCAGGTACTCGTCCATTGAAGTCATCCCGCAGTTTTCTGCATCCGAGCTCCGGGTATCGGAGACGTACATCTCCGGCGTTTTCCCTGAGAGGTACCTGGTTACAAGGTTCATACCTCCGAAATACTGGAAAAAGTCGTCGTTATCCAGGGTGTCGTAAAGGTTTGAAGAATCCGAGTGGACAGAGGCGTCTGCTGATCTCAAATTTTCTGTAAGAAGCTCGGAACACTTTTCGCCCCAGATATCTGTCCCGTAGGCATAACCCATTTTATCCAGGTAAAGCTCTGCAATCGTTTCCTCATTATCCCAGGTCCCGCTCGCCCCGATAGCATTGGCAACCCCGATTTCATAGGTCCCGTCCATAACCGCAAAACAGCGTATCGTGGACAGTTTTCTGGCAGTATCACTGTCATATCCTGCCTTTTTCAGAGCATCATAAATCTGCTGGGTATTATTTCTGATATAATTTGTATAGTTGGTATCCGGGACTGTGGATTCGTTGGCTGCAAGCCTGACAGCCTCATCGACCATTTTTATTTTGTCCGGGAAAGCATCCCTCATCCCTGCGGTTGCATAAACAATATCAATTCTCGGCCTGCCGATAAGGGCTTCGTTTCTCAGGGGTGAGTCTTCAGGGAGAAGGGCATACATTTCGGACTCGTTCATGACCGCAAGCCCGTTAACCTGCTTGCTTTCATCGTCCCAGGTCGGCCTTATCCCGAGCAGGTAAAGCACTTCGGCTTCAAGGGTTCCGTGGTCTCTTATGAATTCTACCCCGAACCTCGAAAACGAGACTTTTTGCGGATATTTTCCATATTTTCCGTAATAGTCCTCAAGCAGGGAATTCGACATGACAATTCCCAGTTCCCAGGCAGCTTCCGAGGGGTAAAGTCTCGAGTCCACCCCGTAGAAGTTACACCCGGTTGGAATAGAATCCGGATTCTGGATCGGGTCCCGGCCTGATTTCGGAGGGATGTAACCCCCTTCAAGAGCTGAGAGCAAATGGTCCATTTCCTGGGTACACTGCCTGAGCCTGTCCCTGTATTCAAGTCCGGTCTCAAGGGCAAAGGTCACAGAATTCTCGCTGCTCCCGTAGACCAGGGTCTGGGCTGCTTCGGGGTCGGTATTGTTGCTTACAATTTCCCAGACAAGCCTGTCCACTCTGGTATCATCCGAAGGAATCCCGAGCGGGTATTTCATTATATTGGAATAGAAGGCAGCTTCAACATCTTCTTCAAAGCTGTTTCCCAGCATCGCCCTGACCATCAGGCTCATCTCGTCCCTGTGCAGGTCAAGAATCCGGGTTTTGTATTCAAGCCCCTGTTTCAGGTCAATGTTTACAGAACTGTTATTGAAACCGTAGAGGGCATCCTGAGCTTCCCGATACTTCGTACCGTTGTAGATAACATCCCGGAGCAGGACATCCACTTTTGTCTCATTATCAGGAATGCCGGCGGGGTCAAGGGGTGCGTTGGAATAAAATGCAGAACTGACATTAGCTTCAAAGGAAGTGCCCAAAATTGACCTTATAAGTGATGGAAGGTCTTCCAATTCGGGCTCAAATATCCTGTCCCTGTAATTTTTCCCGGATTCAAGGTCTTGAGTTACGGAATCATTACTGTCCAGATACACAATGTTCTGGGCCAGTATGGGGTCCGTCCCGTTGATTACAACTTCCCTAATCATCCGGTCTACTTTTGTATCTTCTTCCGGGATGCCTTCCGGGGAGCCGGGATAGAAGGCAGCCGTTACATTTGCCTCAAAGGAAGTACCCATTGCCGCCCTGACCAGGAAAACAAGTTCACTTCTAACGGCCTCAAGGCTCTTTTCAGGAGGCACCTCCCCGAACACATGCATACCGTAAGGGATATTCTCTTCGGAAATTTCTTCGAGATATTCGTGGAGAATATTTTTCAAGAAATCGTTGAAAAAGGTTTCATTGGTCCGCAGTTCTTCGACCATGTTACTGTTTACATCAAGGTCAACATCGAGATTTAGTTCGAGCATCTCATCGATTATAAGCTGCCTGTATTTTTCCTGCACCTCGGTCCCGCTCATGACAGGGTCGTAATAGGTCTGGATGTTCCCGGCAAGTCCTGCCATTTTTCCGTGCAACCCTCCCTTTTCAAGGGTCGGGGTCAGATGGTCGATTATCAGGGCGTTTCCCCTGTATTCCGCAGTCAGGCCTTCCCCTACGTTTGCCACGATATAGGGATAAATGTTCGGGATGTCCCGGAGCAGGAGGGGGCTCCATTCCGCAGTGCGGTTCATCCCGTAAGCCTGACCCGGAAGCCACTCATGAGTCCCGTGGGTCCCGAGGTGGATCAGAGCATCGGGTTGCCATTCCTGGTTCATGTTCAACCAGAGATAAAAAGCGATGTACTGGTGCGGGGGCGGGAGTATGCTGCTGTGGTACATGGCATTATCATTCTGCATGAAACCTCTGGCAGGCTGGGGCATTAACCAGACGTTTCCGCAGCGGACAGCCGGGATTACGATATATTTTCCGCTTTCGTTTTCCCAGATCATATGGCTCTTGTTCGAAGGCACGTTTTCTTCCCAGGGGGCCCCCCACTCCGCAATGGTTGCTTCCCGGAGGGCTTCGGGAATTTCAGACTCAAACCACTGTCTGTAGGTCTCCATTGGCAAAAGTACCATATCTCCGCTTTCAATTCCGTTCCGGACCATTGCCTCGAGTTCTCCGGGAGCCCAGTTTCCTACATTTCTGCCCCTGCTCTGGATACTGTCCAGAAGTTCCGTTGAGTTTTCCGGGATGTCCTCGACATTATAGTTCCTTTCACTTTCATTCATATTTTGAAGTATGGAAACCATGCTCGAGATAGTGTTAAGGTAACTTGCCCCGACGTTGTCTTTTCCTGGAGGATAGTTGTAATAGATGATTGCAACGTTTTTCTCATTGTTATCCTTGAGTTTCAGTTCAGCCCAGTTTATCGAGCGGTTTGCAATCCAGTCGATCTGAGAGGGGATTGGCTCATGGACGTACTCGGACCAGGAAACCTGTATGTTCTTTCCGAGCACGATGTACTCAAAAAGGCCGTCCCTGTCCGGGGCCATGGTCATTCTGGCGACCTCTTCGGTGGGAATCCCCCGGTTTGCATCGGCGGGGTCATTGGATTCCGATGCCACTATACCTTTCAATACCGCCACATCCAGATGCTCCAGTTCCTCGATTCCACGGGTATAGTTGTCGTAATTAAGCGCAAAGCTCTTGAGGGAAATCGCAGACTGGACGAGGGGTTCACCACTTTCCTTACAGTAGAAATCGGTGATATTGTTAAAGGTATCAAAACCTGCAATCACGTTGCAGTTCTTGCTTTCAAGGTCCCTGATAAGGGCGTCCACAACCCCGGTATTCCCGTCCTTGTAATCACTCTTATGGAACCATATCCCGATCGTGGGCCTGTCCGGGACATAGACCCTGTGCTCCCCGTTTGAGTGGTTACCGTACCATTCAAGGTATTCGCGGTTGTTGTCAAACCAGTACTTATCGACCGGAGCATCCGGGTGGTAAAGCCCTGCCGGCAGGATTATGGGGTCCACATATCTCCAGTCCTTTGTCAACTCCGTTTTGCTTGAGAAATTTTTGGCAAGGTAGGTCAGGAAGTTTCGGGAGTTTTCCTTGAGGAACTCCTCCTTTACTCCGATATTGTAAAAGTACTTCTCGACAATACTTCCGTCCTCATCCCCAGGGTAAGAGTAATCATAATCAGAAATGTTGAATTTGTCCCCGGGGAAAGAAGTAATATCGATGAGAACGGTCCCGTTCGCTTTTGCCTTATTGAGGTCATCTCCGATCTCTTCAAAGATTGAACCCCAGAGCATGTAGGTAAATATGATGTCCGGGTTTCCGAGCTCAACTTCAGAAAAATTCGTATACATTGACTCGTAATAAGTAACACTCAAATTGTCTTTGTAAGAGCTTGTATTCCAGCCTTCCTCAAAGGCCTCCTGGGTACCGTAGCTAATAACTGTTATATTAACCCGGGTTTCATCAGCCGATACCACTGCCGGTACAAACAGCAAAAAAAGCAATGCACTTAATACCAATAAGTTAGATTTTATTTTACGCATGTTATCCCCGTGATAATGTGCCGGCAGGCCCGGGAGAGTTTCCTGGCGGGAGTATCCCGGGAGGCCAGATCACATATTTTTATAATTTTTAATCGGAAAAGGTGTATATTTTTAGATTGTATCCGACAAAGAGCGGATCGAAATCGAATAAAATCAATTTAACTTGAACTGAATGCATTTTTAATTGATTTATGTTTGCAAAAAAAATATCTGGCAATTAAGTTTCAGATAATTGACTTTCGTTTTCTTCGGAATTTTCAGAATCCTCAGGCACGTAGATAACCTGACCGTTAGCCAGTTTATATGCAGTCCCCAGGGCTTCTCCTGTTCCCCCTCCGATATTATCGGTCATATTCAGGACCTCAATTGGTTTCCCCTCCTCCTTGATAATGATCTTCATGTTCGGTTGCCCCGGGTTTTTCACAATGGTGATGTCTTCGTTCGGGTCCAGGAGTTCGGGAAGGTTGTAGGACATGACAAGGGCCACCAGTAAAGCCACGGAAAAGACCATCGCGACGTCAAAAAGGTTGGCAACCCCGGTAAGGGGGCTCTGTTCTTCCTGGTCGGAAAGGAGGCCGGTCCGGTGGTAGCGTCGGGTTCTTTTCATTTTTTTCACCCCTTATTCACTTCTCACTTCATTCCTCACTTCATTCTTCACTTCATTCCTCACTTCATTCCTCACTTCATTCCTCACTTCATTCCTCACTTCATTTTCGTCACTTCATTCTTCACTTCATTCCTCACTTTATTTTCTTCACTTCATTCCTCACTTCATTCCTCACTTCATTTTCGTCACTCATTTTATTCAGCTCCGGCCGCAGCCAGGCCTTTGTCTTCGAGGGAGTCCATGATATA
>JAQVBP010000186.1:1600-5068 GCA_028690255.1 Methanosarcinaceae archaeon | reverse complement strand
GTGGTAAAATCTACATATCAAAACCGGCCTCCGGCGTTGAAGGCCCGGCAACCCCGGGAAAATATAAAAAATATACCTGGACTGTTTTGGAGATAATCCGTTTGAGTTTCCTGGCCCGGATTTTTGAATTGAACTTCTTTTGTTTTACCGGAACATGGTTGATTTTTGTTGTTCAGAAAACCCGGGCCCTCAACGGCCGCCGAAGGAGGCCGGGCGTTTCAGGAATGATACGAAACGGATGCATACTTTTACACCGCTGTTTTTTGAGAGGAATTGGAAATTTCAGCATCCACCGCAGGTTTTCTGTGAAGTCAGGTTTTTTTTTGTTTGTCATTAAGAAAAGGCCGGTCAGCAAGCTGACCGTTGAGAACCCCGTTTTCCTCTCTCGAAATCACTGAACGATTGCCGGAAACTGGATTTAAGCCACAAAATAAGGACCCTGGCCGAAGTTGGAATAGTGTATATATAAAAATCGGCTCGTGGCGTTGAAGAACCGGAAACCTCTACAAAACATAAAAAATATATTTCGCATGTCTTTGGTAAAAGCCTTTGAGCCGCCTGGCCCGTATTTTTGAATTGAACCTCTTTTGTTTTGCCTGAACGTGGTTGATTTTTGCGGTTCAGAAAACCCGGATCCTCTACGACCGCTAAAGGAGGCCGGGCTTTTTTTATTTGTATTCGATTAATATTATTTTGAAGCTCAGGACAGCATCTTCTTTTAAAATTTGCGTCCATATTCCCCCAGTATATAGATTTATTTCATATTAAATAATACGAAATATTAATTATGTATGAATGCCATGCATTTCTTATACCAAAATCTCAAGGTGAATGCATGCAACTGAAAACAAACAAAAGAGAACAGATTTTCCCCCTGCCCGTTGCCCTGATTTCCACGATCTCAAAAGATGGTGTCCGGAATGCGGCCCCCTGGTCCAACATAACCCCCGTCCTCCGTCCTCTGGAAGAAGTCATGCTGGCCTCCGCGCTCAAGCGTGATACCCTCGAAAACATCCGGGAAACCGGGGAGTTCGTAATCAATATCCCGCCTGCCGATATGGCCGAGGCCGTCGTAACCTGCGCCCGGAATTTTCCTCCGGAAGTGGACGAATTCGAAGTCGCGGGGTTAAAGCCCTTCGCTTCAAAAGTGATCGGGGCCCCGGGAATCGAAGGCTGCCTGGCCTGGGCGGAATGCACCCTTGTGGAGGAAATCCTGAGGGAAAAGTTTTCCATCATAATAGGAAAGGTCGTAAACCTGGAAGTGGACGAGCGGTTTTTCAACGAGGAAGGCCGGATGGACTTCGAAAATGCAAAACCTCTTACCTGCATCCTGGGCTCGAAAGGCCTGACCTTCACACATCCCGGCCCCGCCTGTAAATCAATAAACTACGCCGAAATGTTCAGGGGGGGAAAAGACCCGCTGGAAAAGGCCTGATAAACTCAGGCCGCCTTAATTTTTATACAATCTTATTTTTTTATGCCACTTTAATCTGTTTTTCAAGCTGCTTTGCCAGGTCCCGGAGCCTTATGGCCTCCTCGAAGTCCAGCCGGTCCGCAGCCTCCCTCATCCCGGCTTCCAGTTCAATAATCAGGTTAGGGATGTCGGATTTGGGGATGTGTTTGGTGTCGGTGATGTCCACGACCTTTTCCCTGATCGGTTTCCTGATCGTTTCCGGGACGATGCCGTGCTCCTTGTTGTAGGCAAGCTGCATGGCCCTGCGGCGTTCGGTTTCCCGGACGGCCTGTTTAATGGAATCCGTCATTTTGTCGGCGTAGAGGACCACTTTCGAGTTTGCGTTCCGGGCCGCCCGGCCTATGGTCTGTATGAGGCTTTTGCTGTTTCTCAGAAAACCTTCCTTGTCCGCGTCCAGGATGCCGATGAAGCCCACCTCGGGAATATCCAGGCCTTCCCGGAGCAGGTTTATTCCTACCAGGACATCGAATTTACCCAGTCTGAGTTCCCGGATGATCTCGGTCCTCTCAATGGTCTTGATGTCCGAGTGCAGGTAACGGGTTTTGATCTCATTTCTGGCCAGGTAGTCGGTCAGCTCCTCGGCCAGTTTCTTGGTCAGGGTGGTAACCAGGGCCCGGTCTCCCCGTTCGACGACTTTCCGGATTTCCTGCATGACGTCTTTGACCTGGGCGCCAAGCGGCCTGATCTCGACTTCGGGGTCCACGAGGCCTGTCGGGCGGATGATCTGTTCCACGACCTGCGAGGACACTTCAAGCTCGTAGGCCCCGGGAGTGGCCGAGACGAAAACCGTATTTTTCATATACTCCTCAAACTCCTCGAACCTGAGGGGGCGGTTGTCGTAAGCACTCGGGAGCCTGAAGCCGTAGTCTACAAGACTCCTTTTCCGGGAATGGTCTCCTTTGTACATCCCGTGGAGCTGGGGGATAGTCTGGTGGCTCTCGTCGATTACCAGTAAAAAGTCCTCCGGGAAGTAGTCCAGGAGACAGAAGGGTTTTTCCCCGGGTTTCCTGTGGTCGAAGTGCCTGGAATAGTTCTCGATTCCCTTGCAGCTTCCGGTTTCCCCGATCATTTCCATGTCGTACCGGGTGCGCTCTTTCAGCCTGTGGGCTTCGAGCAGGTCAAGCTCCGGGAGGCGTTCCTCAAGTTCCTCAAGGATGTCCTGGATTGCGCTTTTCTGCTCCTCCTCCGGGATTACGTAATGCCGGGCCGGGTAGACGAAAAAGTAGTTCATATCTTCCTTTCGCTGCCCCGTCTGCTTATCGATTTCCGAAATGCGGTCCACCTGGTCCCCGAAAAGCTCGACCCTTATAATATTATCAAAGTAACCGGGAATCAGATCGATCGTATCCCCCTTCACCCGAAACCGGCCCGGCATGAGTTCCGTGTCGTTTCTCTCGAAAAGGATGTCAACCAGGCGGCCGAGGATTTCTTTCCGCGGAGCCCTGTCTCCCACCTTCAGCTCGAAGCCCATCTTCTGAAAATTCTCAGGGTTGCCGAGCCCGTAGATACAGGAAACCGAGGCCACAACTATCACGTCCTCCCTCGACATCAGGGAAGCAGTCGTTGCAAGCCTCATCTGTTCGATCTTGGGGTTGATCTGGGCGTCCTTTTCGATGTACTGGTCCCGGCTCGGAAGATAGGACTCGGGCTGGTAGTAGTCGTAGTAAGAAACAAAGTACTCCACCCGGTTCTCCGGGAAAAAATCCAGGAACTCGTTATAGAGCTGGGCGGCCAGGGTCTTGTTGTGAGCCACCACCAGGGTCGGTTTTTTAATCCGATCGATAACGTTTGCAACCGTATAGGTCTTGCCCGAGCCGGTAACTCCCAGCAGGGTCTGAAACTTTTGTCCGGTTTCCAGGCCCTCCACAAGCTTTTCGATGGCCTCGGGCTGGGAGCCCTTAGGCTCGAAATCAGAAACCAGCCTGAACTGCGGGTGGGATTCCTTTTCAGTAGGTAATTCGATGGTAGATCCGGTGTTTGATCCGGTGTTTGAT
>JAQVBP010000186.1:0-1500 GCA_028690255.1 Methanosarcinaceae archaeon | reverse complement strand
CGGTGTTTGATCCGGTGTTTGATCCGGTGTTTGATTCGGTGTTTGATTCGGTGTTTGATTCGATAGATGATTCTGTAAATTTTCCAGGTTTTGATGTCATTCTAGCACCGACTTTTGCCTGAGCAGGCGGTTATACGTGATTGCGAACCTGTGGGCCTCGTCCCGGATTTCCTGGACAAAGAGGGAGGCCTTTTCGTCTTTTTTAATCGGGAGCGGGTTTTTAAGCCCGGGCACGTAAATCTCCTCTTCTCTTTTTGCGATGGAAATTAGCGGGACCCTGACCCCGAGCGTCCGGAGTTCCTGAAAAGCTGCTGAAAGCTGCCCCTTTCCTCCGTCAACGATGATCAGGTCCGGCATTTCATGCCCGGCTTCGAGCAGACGGGAATAGCGTCTCCTCACGACCTCGGCAATGGAGGCGAAGTCGTCAATTCCTTCCACACTCTTTATCTTGAAGCGGCGGTAGTTCTGCTTATCGGGCCTTCCTCCCCGGAACTGCACCATGGAACCGACCGTGGCCGTGCCCGAGAGATGGGAGATATCGAAACATTCGATGACGTTCGGAAGGCTCGGAAGGGAAAGCTTTTCCCCGAGGGCCTCAAGCTTTTTCCGGTCTCCGAAAAAGCCAAGCTCGACGTTTTTCCGGACCAGGTCCAGGAGCTCCTTTTTCTCCCCCTGTTTCGGAACCGTAATCTTAACCTTCTTCCCCCGGACGTGTGAAAGAAAATCCGCAAGGCCTTCGTCCAGGGCCTCGGGCACGATAAGTTCTCCGGGGGGTTCATTTTCCGAATAGTACTGCACAAGGAACTCTTCCAGAAAAGCCTCTCCGGCGGAAAAAACAAAGTCCTGCTTATCCTCAAGCGTGCCCCTGTAGACCTTGAAAAGCATGAGATAGACCGTGCCGGCTTCGACAAGGTAATTCAAAATATCCTCGTCCTGTTTTTTCTGTCGTTCCACGTTCTGTTTTTCCCTGAGGTATTCAAGGGCTGCAAGCTCGTCCCGCAGGCCCAGGGCCTGCTCGAACTGCTGCTTTGCCGAAAATTCCCCCATTTCGGCCTTCAGGGTCCCGATAAGTTCCCCGATGTTTCCTTTCAGGACCGAAGCCGCTTTTTGCACCTGACCTGCATATTCCTCTTCGGAGTTTTCCCCGGTGCAGGGCCCGCTGCAGACGCCCATATGAAAACGGAGGCAGGCCCGTTTCGGAAGCCGCTTGCAGGTCCTGAGCCTGAAGGTCTTCCTTACAAGCTCGAAAATATAGTCCCTTTCCTTTGCCGAGACAAAAGGGCCGAAAAAAGTTCCTCCTTCACTTTTCTTCCGGGCGATCCTGAGTCTCGGGAACCTGTCGGCCGTAAGCTCTATCCCGGCGTAGCGTTTGGAGTCCTTGAGGCTTATATTGTACCTGGGCCAGTGTTTTTTAATCAGGGTGTTTTCCAGGAGCAGGGCCTCAACTTCCGTATTCGTAACGATAAAGTCCAGGTTTTGGGCCGCCCGGACCAGGCTTTC
>JAQVBP010000185.1 GCA_028690255.1 Methanosarcinaceae archaeon | reverse complement strand
AGTATGAAACAAAAACCAATGCCCGATTCTTGTTGATGTATCATGATTATATATAAGTTCAAGGTTGAAGTTGACGCTTATATCCCCTGAGCTAAAGACTCAGGGGTTTTACGCTTCATTTTATAAAAAACCTGCCTTCACAGAAACCCTGCGATGGATGCTGAAATCTCCATTTCCTCTCAAAAAACGGCAGTTCAAAAGGACCCGGGGTTTCTGAACCACAAAAATCAACCGTGTTCCGGCAAAACAATAAATCCTGCTCAAAAACCCGGGTCGGACAGGGGATGAAAGCCATCCACTTACCAAAACAATGTTAATGAAATACAGTTATACAAAAAATATAAAAAAATTCAGTTCCTTTAAGATAATGGTTTTAAAAGTCTATAAATTAAGATTAAATCCTGGCCGCTGAACAAAAAACATTAATGTCTCAACATATCGGCGGCTGTAAATTCAGCTTCAGTAGAGCTCCGGGACAGGGGGTCCCTTCCTCGATGTTTCTAATTGAAAATTAGAAACTCCTGTTAAACCTATGGTTTAACACGACAGCTGAGGGCTGGCACCGAATAGGAACCCATCGCTCAAGCTCCTGAGGACGGTTCCTTCCTCGACAGCTGAGGGCTGGCAGGAAGGGGGAGTTCATGAGTAATAATTTTTGTAAAGTTTCGAGGGCGGAAAATGAAAGAGTATGACCTGATCGTAATAGGCACGGGTTCTGCAATGAACTATGTCAATGACATTATAGATGCAAAACCGAAAAGTAAAATCGCGGTTATCGACAAGGACGACCCCGGTGGGATCTGTTTGACCAGGGGCTGTATCCCTTCCAAACTCCTGCTCTATCCGGCCGGGCTTGTAAGGGAAATCGAAAGCGCAAAGAATTTCGGGATAGATGTACAGATAAAGGGGGTCAATTTTCAAAAAATTATGAAAAAAATGAGGGATAAAATCTCCGAAGATATAGAGATGATCAGGGAAGGCCTCTCCCTCAGCCCCGAAATTGATTACTACCCGAAAATCGCAGAATTCGTCTCTCCCTATACCCTGAAAGTTGGAGAAGAAACAATCAGGTCCGAAATGATCTTCCTCTGCACGGGCTCAAAACCCGCGATACCCGCAGTCAAGGGCCTTTCCGATTCCGGCTACCTTACAAGTGACACCGTCCTTGAGCTTGCCGACCTTCCTAAAAGCCTTGTGATCCTGGGAGGAGGTTACATAGGAGCCGAATACGGGCACTTTTTTTCGGCAATGGGCTCCGAAGTGACGCTTATCGGGAGAAATCCGCAGTTCCTCCCGCAGGAAGAGCCCGAGGTCTCCTTCCTGGCCACCCGGAAAATGTCAGAGCACATGCGGATCTTTACAAACCACGAAGTTCTGGAAGTGCATAAAGGCCCCCATGGAAAAACGGTCCTTGCCCGGGACCGGAACTCAGATAAAAAAATCGAGGTCACTGCCGAAGAAATCCTGGTCGCCACCGGGCGAAGTCCCAATACGGACATCCTGCACCCTGAAAAAGCAGGGATTGAAACGGACGAAAAAGGCTGGATTTCCGTAAACAGTTACCTTGAAACCTCTCTGCCCAATGTCTGGGCTTTCGGAGACGCAAACGGAAAATACCTGCTCAAACACGTCGGGAACTACGAGTCCGGAGTGGTGTACAGAAACGCCATACTGAATGAAAAGATGGAAGCAGACTACCACGCCATACCCCATGCAGTTTTTTCGTATCCGGAAATCGCAGGCATCGGGATGAAAGAAGAGGAGGCTCTGAGGGAATACGGGGAGGAAAAGGTGCTCATAGGCTTCCAGCTTTTTGAGGAGACCGCAAAGGGCATGGCCATGGAGGCCAGGGACTATTTCATAAAGGTAATCCTGGAAGAACAGAGCGGAAAAATCCTGGGGGCTCATATAATCGGGCCGCAGGCTTCGGTCCTCCTGCATCAGATAATCCCGCTTATGTACACGTCTTCGGGAGATTTTGGCCCGATCCTGAGAGGCATGGACATCCACCCGGCCCTGAACGAGGTCGTATCCAGAGCCTTTTACAACAGGATGAAACCGGAATACTACCACCACCTCCTCAAGCACCTGGGTCTGGAAAGCTAAATATTGTATGCAATACAGCTTTGCGTATCGCATGACCTGCATTAATCATACTTAAAATACCAACATTTATACACATTCAACATACTTTACGACATTATTTATACATATAAAGCATATAAACTGGCAAATTAAAGCATATAAACTGGCAAATTAAAACATGCCATTTGTTCAAATAATTTTCAAATAAGTCTTTGAAGAGCATCCTTTGTACACCATCTTATTCATAAAACACAGGATGTTCATATCTATATATAGTGGGGCCGGTTCAGACAAGTTTTACTTTCGGCGGGAAGTCACCTTCCTCGATGTTTCTAATTGAAAATTAGAAACTCCTGTTAAACCTATGGTTTAACACGACAACCGGAGGCTGGCAGGTGGGGTATTTCACGCAGTCCTCCGGAGAAGCAGGGTATTTAGCCTTGAGAGGGTGTCTCCGGGTTTGAAAGATTTCGGGCCTGTGAAACAGGGGCCTTGCCTGAAAGGAACCAAGAAAACCGAGGGAGTGCAATGAGTGAAGAAAAGCGAAAGCCAAACCATCTGATTCAGGAAAAAAGCCCTTATCTCCTTCAGCATGCTTACAATCCTGTGGACTGGTATCCCTGGGGGGAAGAAGCCTTTGAAAAAGCCAGGAGGGAAAATAAGCCCGTTTTCCTCTCAATCGGGTATTCCACCTGCCACTGGTGTCATGTGATGGCCCGGGAGTCCTTTGAAGACGGGAAGATAGCCGGGCTCATAAACGAGGTATTTGTCCCCGTAAAGGTAGACCGGGAAGAGAGGCCCGATATCGATAATACCTACATGACGGTCTGCCAGGTCTTGCTGGGGAGAGGGGGCTGGCCCCTGAACATCTTCATAACTCCGGATAAAAAGCCTTTTTTTGCGGGAACTTATATTCCAAAAAAGTCCCGTTTAGGCCAGACCGGGATGGAGGAACTGGTCCCGAGGATCAAAGAGATCTGGGAAAACCAGCAGGAAGAAGTGCTGGACTCGGCAGAAAAGATTACCGAAACCATCCGGAACATGGTCCTGGAAAGCTCAGGGGAGGCCCTGGACGAATCCGTCTTTCAGAAAGCCTATGCAGAGCTTTTGAATGATTTTGACGGGGAATACGGGGGGTTTGAAAAAGCGCCCAAGTTTCCGGCCCCTCACAAGCTTTCCTTCCTGCTCCGCTACTGGCGCAGAAGCAGGGACTCCTCCCCGGAAGCCCTTCACATGCTTGAACATACTCTGGAGCATATGCAGAGAGGGGGGCTTTACGACCACCTGGGTTCGGGTTTCCACCGCTATTCTACGGACAAGATGTGGTTCGTACCCCATTTTGAAAAGATGCTCTACGACCAGGCCCTGCTTGCGGCAGCCTACACGGAAGCCTTCCAGGCCACAGGAAAGGCTGCCTATCGTGAAACCGCAGAGGGGGTTTTATCATATGTCCTCAGGGACATGACCTCTCCCGAGGGGGGGTTTTATTGCGGGGAAGACGCGGACGTGGAGGGGGAGGAGGGAAGGTACTACCTCTGGACCCTGGAAGAAATCAGGAGCCTGCTTGACCCCGAAGATATTGAACCTGTTGCTAAAATATTTAACCTGAAGGAGGAGGGAAATTTCGAGGACGAAATCCGGGGCAGGAAAACCGGGGCCAATATCCTCCACATGCCCTTACCCCCCGAGCAATTTGCGGCTGAGCTGGGGCTTTCCCCTGCGGAACTTGAAGAAAGGCTCCGGCGGGCAAAAGCAAAACTTTTTGAGGCCAGACAGGAGAGGAAAAGGCCCTTAAAGGACGATAAAATCCTTACCGACTGGAACGGCCTGATGATAGCTGCCTTTGCGAAAGGCTTCCGGGTTTTCGGGAAAGGAGAATACCTTCAGGCTGCTAATAAAGCCGCCGATTTTATACTTTCTTCTCTCTACAGCCCGGAAAAACGCCTGCTCCACCGGTACAGGGATAGGGTATCCGGGATTACGGCAAAAGCCGATGACTATGCTTTTTTTATTCACGGACTCCTAGAATTATATGAAGCCGGGTTTGAACTGCGTTACCTGAAAGCTGCTCTTGCCCTGAACCGGGAACTCATTGAACATTTCTGGGACCCGGCGTATGGGGGCCTTTTTTTTACCGCAGACGACAGTGAAACCCTGATCTTCAGAAGAAAGGAACTTATGGATGCTGCGGTTCCTTCCGCAAATTCCCTTGAGCTGCTCAACCTCCTTCGCCTTGCCAGGGTTACCGGGGATTCCGAACTTGAGGACCTGGCCGGGAGTGTGGTTACCGCCTTTTCCAAACAGGTCCTGAGGATGCCTTCGGGTTATACTCAGTTCCTGGTCGGCCTGGACTTCGGAATAGGCCCGACATACGAAGTGGTTATCGCAGGCAAGCGAAATGCTGCTGATACGAAGGCCATGCTCGAAGAACTCCGGACATCTTTTATTCCGAATAAGGTACTTATCCTGAGGCCGGACGATGTGGAATCTGAAGAATACGAAGAAACTGATGAATCTGAAGAATACAAAAAATCTAAAGAATCTGAAGAATACAAAAAATCTAAAGAATATGAAGAATATGAAAGGAAAAGGGGGGAAGCCGGGATTACGGAACTGGCTCCCTATACGAAGGCCATGGTTTCCATTGAAGGAAAGGCCACGGCTTATGTGTGCAAGGGACACGAGTGCCGGCTTCCGACCACCGAAATTGAGAAAATGTTGAAACTTCTGGACTTGTAATCTTAATCTGAAAATATGTAAATTATGAAATCGAAGTTCATTCCCCCTCTCTGCGCTTCGGGAAGGAGTTCACTCCCTCATCTATCCGTTAAAACCCAAAAAACCCCGGAAATAATTAATATTTATAGAATGCAGCGTAAAACCCCGAAGTCTTTAGCTTCGGGGATATAAGCGTCCACTTTTCAATATTGGCTTAGTGCCAAAAAATTAATATATTAACGTACCGATTTAGTACCACTCACTTT
>JAQVBP010000028.1:21372-24466 GCA_028690255.1 Methanosarcinaceae archaeon | reverse complement strand
AACCACGGGCGCAAGCCCGGCCGGAGAGAATCAAAATTGATGAAGTGAACTACCCCCACCTGCCAGCCTGCGGCTGTCGTGTTAAACCATAGGTTTAACAGGAGTTTCTAATTTTCAATTAGAAACATCGAGGAAGGAGTCTTCTGCTGTCTGAGATAAAAAGACGCAGACTCCTTATATCCGGGGCCGGGGCTTAGAACAAGGCCAAAAAAATCATTACCTCGCCCTCAAAGATCTAAAATCCGGCATAATTATCCGAAAGTATATTATTAATCGTGTTCTTCTGGTAATGCAAAAGCTTTGCTCAGTTTGCGGACAGCAGGTTTAATCTGCCTGGGCCGTTCTCATTGAAACTTCCAATTTATTAACTGATTTATAAAAAACGATCTTTAAATTGTTCCTGTAATTGTTCCTGTAATTGTTCCTGTAATTGTTCTTGTAATACAATTGCATTTTCATTCTTTTAAAATCTGGAAAAATCTGGAGATTCATCATGAAAACACGTGAATACATGCTTGGAAACGTGGCAATCGCCCGGGGCCTCCTTGAAGGGGGAGTGCAGGTCGTATCCGGCTACCCCGGTACTCCTTCCTCGGAGATTGTTGACACACTTGCGGCCCGGAAAGAGAGGGACTACTATGTAGAGTGGTCCGTCAACGAAAAAGTGGCAATGGAAGTCGCGGTAGGGGCTGCCTGGGCGGGGGTCCGGTCGGCCGTTACCATGAAACACGTCGGGTTAAACGTGGCTGCGGATCCTTTTATGACTCTTGCTTATGCGGGAGTCAAGGGCGGCATGATCATAATCGTTGCCGACGACCCTTCCTGCCATTCCTCTCAGAACGAACAGGACAGCAGGCGTTACGCCCAGTTCGCCCTCGTGCCCTGCTTTGACCCCTCGACTCCCCAGGAAGCCAAGGACATGCTCCCCTATGCTTTCGAGTTTTCCGAAAAGTTCGAGACCCCTGTTATCTTCAGGCCCACAACCCGGATCTCTCACGGAAAATCCGACGTCGAACTCGGGGATTTGCCTCTGGAAAAGCCCTGCTGCAATTTCGAAAAACTGCTTGACCGCTGGGTCATGCTCCCGAAAAATGCCCGGGCCAGGCACACCCACATCCTCTCGGCCCAGGCCGGGATTGAAGACGCCCTCGCGGAAGCTCCCTGGAACTCCCTTGAAATCAAAGAAGGAACCAATTTCGGGGTCATAGGCTCCGGAATCGCATCCGTCTACGCAAAAGAGGCCCTTGAGGAACTCGGGCTGGAAGCCTCCTTCCTGAAAATCGGAGCCTACCCTATCCCGAAAAAGCTTGTCCGGGAACTCCTTGAAAACGTGGACGCCGTGCTTATCTTTGAAGAACTCGAACCTGTCGTCGAAGAACAGGTCAAAATGATCGCCCAGGAACGCGGGCTTTCCGTCCGGATCTTCGGAAAAATGGACGGCACGGTCTCCCGGGAAGGGGAACTGAACGTCAGCTCCTTCCTCGAAGCCCTCGGAAAAGTCTTTGACCTGCCCGAGGTCCCAGAAAGCCTGGAAGGGGGGGCAGAGGCGGCAGAGGCGGCAGAAGGGGCTAATAAAGTTGCGAAGGAAGCTGTGGAGGCAGAGAAGGCCGAAGAAGGAATAAAGCAGCTCGAACTTGCCCCGAGACCTCCTGCCCTCTGTGCCGGCTGTTCGCACCGGGCGACCTTTTATTCCATGAAAAAGGTCTTTGGAAAGGACGCCGTCTACCCGAGTGACATCGGCTGCTACACACTCGGAATCCAGAACGGAACCGTTGAGACCACGCTCTGCATGGGAGGAAGCATAAGTGTCGCCTCCGGGCTCTACCACGCAGGAGAAAAGCGGCCCATTTGCTGCTCTATCGGAGACTCGACCTTTTTCCATACGGGAATGAACTCGCTTCTGAACGCCATCTACAACAAAGCCAACATCACGGTCACAATCCTGGACAACCGCATAACCGGCATGACCGGACACCAGCCAAACCCCGGGATGGGCAGGACAGCAACCGGAGAGCCGACGGTGGAAGTTTCCCTTGCCGAACTCTGTAAAGCCATGGGGGCCGGGTCCGTGACTGTCGTTGACCCGTATGATCCCGCCGAAACCCAGGAAGCTTTCAGGGCCGCAAAGGATTTCGATGGGGTCGCCGTGGTCATCGCAAAACAGCCCTGTGTAATTTCCGCAAAACGGGCCGGAATCAGACGCGTACCCTATATGGTTGACCTTGATAAATGCGAGGGCTGCAAGCAGTGCCTTAAATTCGGCTGTCCGGCAATCGAGTTTGACGGGGGTAATAATGTTGCACAAATCACCGCCCTCTGCAGCGGTTGCGGGGTCTGTGCCCGGATATGTAAGTTTGACGCAATCCGGGAGGTGAAAAAATGAGCGAAAAAATGAGCGAAAATATGGCTGAAGATGCGGCCGGCAAACAGAAACAGAAACAGAAACAGAAACAGAAATTCGACCTCCTGATTACGGGAGTCGGAGGACAGGGGGCCATCCTGGCCTCGGACATTATAGGAAAAGCCGCGGTTTCCGCAGGGCTCTCCATCCGGGCGGCCGAGACCCACGGCATGGCCCAGCGCGGGGGTTCCGTGGAAAACCATATCAGGATAGGGACTGACCTCGGGTCCATGATCCCTAAAAAAGGCGCGGATCTGCTGCTTGCTCTTGAGCCGATGGAAGCTGTACGCTACCTTAACTACCTCAAAGACGGGGGAATCATAATCGTAAACACCGAGACCATAGTCCCCGTAACCGTAAGCTCCGGGATGGCAAAATACCCCGAGGTCTCAAAAATCCTCGAAGCTCTGGAAAAGAAATATGAAGTAAAAGCATTCAATGCGGATGAAGTGGCGACTGAGGCCGGAAACAGGCTTGCCATGAACGTGGTGATGGTGGGAGCTGTTTCGAATTACCTGCCTATCCCGGTTGAGGCCCTGCTTGAGAGCGTGAAGGGGCTCGTCCCTCCGAAGACCATTGGGATCAATGTGAAGGCCTTTGAACTGGGGAGGGAAAAAGTAAAGAGTATTTTATAATACTTTTTTATTCCCCTTTCTATTTTTTTCATTTTTTCCAGTTATTTTCTCATTTTTT
>JAQVBP010000028.1:17905-21272 GCA_028690255.1 Methanosarcinaceae archaeon | reverse complement strand
TTTTCAGTTATTTTCTCATTTTTTTCCAGTCACCTTCTCATTTTTTTCAGTTATTTCCTCCTTTATCTCTTTTCATTCTTTTCATTATCAAATATCAATTGTGTCTTTTGATTACTTTTTTGTACTTAGGGTACACAGGTTGATTCAGAGCGAGGTACAAATAAAAAACATGGGCTTAAGGCTTTATTTTTATTATTTTGTATTATCTTATCCCACAAAAACAGATCCTAATTTTTAAATCAAAGTATTTATTTACTATTAAAGCTATTTTCTATCATCCTTCTAAAAATACCGAAGGAGAATTATTATGGTCAGTGTTGGACAGAAATTATTGAATGATCCTTCTAAAAATACAGAAGGGGAATAATTATGGTAAGTGTTGGACAAGAATTATTGAATGTTCCGTTCGGGAACATGATTAGAGAAATGGCCCTTGCGATTGCGGAAGGGCAGATGGCGCTTGACATGAATTCGGTGCAGGTCGCGCAGACTCTTGCTACGACTGAGCTGGATACTAACAGCGTGGTGATGTACATTGAGGAGACCGTGGATGGGGACGGGAACGTAACGGGCACGAAAGTGGCCACAAACGACAGCCCCATGTCGCTTCTGACCTACGGACTGGAGCCCCGTTTCTATGAGTTTACGGAGTCCATAATCGAAGTCAAGATGACAATCTCCATGATGAGGGAGTATTCAAGCGAAAAGAAATATGGCAGAGAGTTTAAGTTTACAAACCAGTCAAAGGTCAGCGGGAGCTGGCAGTCGGGCGGACTTTCAAGCATCCTTTTCGGAAAGAGTAAAGCCAAGTTAGAAAGCACGACAACGGTTGCCTACACCTCCACCTACAACGCCAAATACAACTCAAAATTTACCTTCAAGGAGGAGGGTGCAAGCCTTCTTCGGACTACACTCAAACCGGTTCCTGCTCCTGAAAGAGCCGTGCCAAAGGTGAGAGTTCTGGAAAGTGGAAGCCCAAGCTGATCTCCGTAACAAATTTCCGGAAAGCCCTCCGGCGGGGAGGGGCAAAGTAATCGGAGTAATAAAAAAGGATAGGGTCCCCCTCCCCTCCGGTTCAAAACTTCAGGGTTTTTCGGTAATTGTTTTTCGGTGATTGTTTTTCGGTGATTGTTTTCATTCTTTTTTAACTAATAAAAGGAGTTGTCAATGTGACTGATACCGGGGAAGAGATCGAGGAAATACTGGTAAACCCTCTTTCAAAGATTATGAGAGAGATAGGGAGCTCCGTTGCGGAGACCCAGCGGGCCCTTGACCGGAATTCTATCAGGACCCAGATTGAGCTTGAATCGGACGAGGGCCTGAGCGAATACGATCTCCAGGCCTCATGGTACCACATCCCTGAAGTCGAGTTCGAACTTAAACTCTCGCTTACGATTAAGCTGGAAGAGGAAAGGGATTTAAAGGGCCGGCTTAGAGGTTTTAAACCCATACTGAATGCAGCCCCCCTGAATGCTTCGCATAACACCCTCTACAATTATAATGTACAGGGTTCAAGCTGTATAAAGGCCAGAATCGTGTCCATCCCGGCTTCTGCAAAGCTCAGGGAGGAGTAAAAGAAAAAGGACGAAAGGGGAACCGGTTTTTTCAGGGTACCAGAGACTTTCGGAGGGGCGACATGGAAAATATTAAGGAACTCAGGACAAACCTGGAAAATTATAAAAAATCAAGAGGAACTGACGTCAGGACTTATACAAATATCCTGAACGATTTGAATAAAGTGGAACTTGAATTCGAATCCCGGGAGAAGGAAATTGCGCTTTACAGGGAAAAATCGGATACCTATCTGAAAGATTCTCTCCTGCTTAAACAGGAAAAGGAGGTCCTTTCGGCCCAGGTGGGCCGGCTTGCAAAGGAGAAAAGCGAACTTGAAACCCGGCTTGCGGTGATGCAGAGGGAGAGACCCGCTCTTTCTTCGGAAAACCTGATCGGCACTTTTAAAACGTCCCTTGCCGAGATGAACCTTGGCCTGAAAAAAGCTCCGGAACGTACAAAGTATCATGTGAGCAGCATGAATGTAAAACTCCGGACCAACCTGGCGTTCGAAGGAACGGAACTTAAGTTCCAGATGCCAAAAGCAGACGATATTATCCCCCCGGGGAACCTGAGCGAAATAGAGTTCACGGTTCAGGAACTTCCCGATAAGACGGCTTTTTCCGGGTACAGGGAGGTTCCGGACCTTGCGGGCCTTTCCCTTGAAACTGCCAAAAACAGGCTTGAAGAGGCCGGGTTCAGCCCCGGGGAAGTGCTCGAAAAGGAAAGTGGGGCTCCGCAGGGGACCGTGCTTACCCAGTTGCCTTCCGCCTACGCCCTGGCCGAAGCAAAGGCCCCGGTGGACCTGGTCATATCCCGGTTCTCTTCCGTGAAGGTCCCGAACCTGCTCGGGCTTGAACTTGAAAGTGCTGAGGAAGTCATAGATAAATCAGGGCTCAGAACAGGCCCGATAAGAAAACAGGCAGCGGACGTAAAGCCCGGGATAGTAATAGCCCAGAGCCTCCGGCCGGGGACGGATGTGGAGCCAGGGTCCGGAATAGGCCTCGTGGTCTCGGTTGAAAAAACCGTATCTCCTGTAAAGGAGCCGGTAAAAGAGACGGAAAAGGACTCAAGCAGCCTGCGGGAAAAAACTGAGAAAGAAATGAAGAGAGCAGGAGAGGATACTCAAGCCCCCAGTCCCAGACCTATCCGAAAAGTTCCGGTCATCTCCCGGGTGGAAACTCCGGCAGGCC
This sequence comes from Methanosarcinaceae archaeon, assembly GCA_028690255.1. Classification (GTDB taxonomy): domain Archaea; phylum Halobacteriota; class Methanosarcinia; order Methanosarcinales; family Methanosarcinaceae; genus JAQVBP01. The sequence continues at coordinate 18,528 of JAQVBP010000028.1, read as the reverse complement.
CGGAACAGAGTGTGAAAAAAGTCCCGAAACTTGTCGGCCTGCCTGTTAAAAAAGCGCTTGAGGTCCTGGAAAAGGAGGGCATTAAAGTCGGAAAAGTCTCGGAAATCAATTCCAGAGTCGCTCCGGAAACGGTGATGGGGCAGAGCCCGAAAGCAGAAACAATAGCCAATCCGAAAATCCCCGTGGACCTGGTAGTCTCAAAAGGAAGTTTAAGGCCCGGGGCTCCGCTCCCCTCTCTCAGGCCGAAGGTATCTTCCGGATCAGGACACCTGTCCTGATTTTTTCGGTGAGTGCATGACCATCGAAACCCACCTTATAAGACTGTCCGACGATGCCACAGCTCCCCTTATCCAGGGGGTCCTTGCGGTGGTTCTCGGGCACGGGGGCAAAATCGAAATGGCAGTCGGAAGGGTAATTATTGCGAGTTTTGACAGTGCATACACTGACAGAATAAGGAAAAAACCGGGTGTGAAACTGATAGGCGGAATCTGCTTTCGGGGCCGGAAAATTCCGAAAATCGTAAAAAAAGTGACCCGTTCGGATTGAAGGACATGTCGTTTTTTGCGGGGGATATCCCCCGCAGTAATATATTCATGCATATTCGGGCATATTCGGGCATATTC
>JAQVBP010000028.1:0-17805 GCA_028690255.1 Methanosarcinaceae archaeon | reverse complement strand
GCATATTCATGCATATTCAGGCCCGATTTTTCGGGAATCGGTCGAAGGAAGTCGGTCGGTCTTTAGCCGGGCGGTAGTTTACATAAGTTCCGGGAGAATCAATAATACCCGAAGTATGAGTTATTCTGGTATGAAGGTGCATTCAAGTACTTTCATTTAGTTGTGCCTGTTACTCGATTTTTTCTAATTTTTTTTCATTCTTATTTTCCTTTTGAATTGATCTCTTAATTCTTCTTCCGCCTGTGCCTTTTTGTACAAAGCTTTTATATACTTGATATGCCATGTAAGAGCGCAAAGCACTGTGAGAACAGTTAGGTATAATCGGTATTCAGGTACATCGGTACTTGAAATCGACAGCTTTGAGATCAATGTGAGACTTTAAGATTATACCCCGAATTTCCGGGGGTAATTGAGTTTTTTGCTGTCCGTTACGGCAGAATGCTCAGCATTGAAGATAATCCAGTGAGAAACGTCGGATCGACATGAGTGTCAAAGGGCCAATGCTTTGAAACGCCCGCTTTTGGCGCCCCAGGGGCGTTCAAAATCGCATGAAAATGCCAATTTTCGAGGAAGATGGGTAAAAGTCATTGTATGTTTCAAATCAGGTCTTAACCGCCTGAGTTTGTTTTTACCGGGATGGTGGAACAGTTCCATAAGGGATTCCCGTTCTATACGGGCCTGCAGGAACTGTAAGCCTTTCTTACCAGATGCCCGAAGGGATTAGGGTACGGGAGCTTTAAGGCTTTAGACTGCCCGAGGCGTTCTGCCAGGCAGGTCTGGATGCGGCCCGGTAACGTTCAAGAACTCAGGAACAGGGTTTTTCACTCATGTGCCGTCGGAGAGGCTGGTATTCCTATTGAAACATAACGGAGTAGAAATATGGCAACTATACACCGACCAAATCGAGGTTCTCTCGCATTCAGCCCGCGCAAAAGGGCCAAGAGCCACATCCCGAGGTTCAGGTCATGGCCGGAAGCGGCAGGTGAGCCAAGACTGCAGGATTTCGCAGGTTACAAGGTGGGTATGACCCACGTGATCATGATAGATGACGTGAAGCACAGCCTTACCGAAGGCATGGAAATTTCCGTGCCTGTCACTGTTATCGAAACTCCTGCAATCCGGGTAGCCGCCATCCGCGCCTATGGAATGGACGCATACGGCGAAAAGGCAATCGCCGAGGTCTGGGCCACGGAACTGGACCCTGAACTTGAGCGCCGTATCAATGTACCTAAGATGGAAAGCAACGAAGACTCTTTAGAAGAGCTTGGCAAGTTGATCGCAGAAGGCAAGGTCTCCGATATCAGGACCATTACCTACACCCTTCCGAAGAGCCTCAGTGGAGTTCCCAAGCAAAAGCCGGACCTGATGGAAACCGGGATAAGTGCGTCGGACAACGATCGCAAGTTCGAATACGCAAAGTCCATCCTCGGAACCCTCGTGAATGTTTCCGACGTCTTCAAGGACGGCGTTCTTGTAGACACGGCCGCAATCACCACAGGTAAGGGGACTCAGGGCCCTGTCAAGCGCTGGGGCATCCAGTTGCAGAAGGGCAAACACTCCCGTCAGGGCAGTCTCAGGCAGGTAGGGACCTTAGGGCCTTTCAATCCTTCCCGTGTATCCTGGCGCGTGCCCCAGATGGGCCAGATGGGATACCACCAGAGAACCGAATTCAACAAACGTATTCTGAAAATCGGTGCTGACGGCTCGGAAATTACTCCGGATGGCGGGTTCATTAACTACGGGCTTGTCCGCGGGGATTATGTCCTTATCAAGGGCAGCGTACCCGGACCTTCCAAGAGACTTATCAGGCTCAGAGACCCTATCAGGGCAAAAAAGAGCGGCTTTGGCGAACCCCAGATCCAGTACATAAGCAAAGAGTCCAAGCAGGGGTGATCTAAGATGGCTACAGCAAAAACCATAGACCTTTCAGGCAACGTTGTAAGAGACATTGAGCTCCCCGCCGTTTTTGATGAGGACTACCGGCCTGACCTGATCAAGAAGGCAGTGCTGGCAGCACAGGCAAACAGGATGCAGCCTTACGGCCCCCGTCTCTACTCAGGGATGGACACCTCTGCTAGGTCCTGGGGTTCAGGGCGTGGAGTTGCCCAGATCCCGAGGCTTACAAACGGAAGCCGCGCTGCAAGGGTCCCCCACGCAACAGGCGGAAGGAGAGCCCACCCACCAAAACCTGAAACCGACAGAAGCGAAAAAGTCAACACCAAAGAACGTCGCTACGCAATCCGCTCGGCCATTGCAGCCACCGCAGACCCCACTCTTGTGAGCCTGCGCGGGCACGTCTACGAAGGCGAACTTCCAATCGTTGCAGACAACGCAATTGAAGCCCTTGAAAAGACAAAGCAGGTCATAGACTTCCTTGAAGCTGCAGGCTTATATGACGATGTCATCAGGGCAAAGGAAGGCAGGAACATCAGAGCAGGGCGCGGAAAGCTCAGAGGCAGGAAATACAAGCACAAGAAAAGCATCCTGATCGTTACAGGGGAAGATGCATCTCTTACAAAAGCTGCAAGAAACCTCTCCGGAGTGGACGTGGTGACGGCAGACAAACTCAACACTGAGATGCTGGCCCCGGGAACACATGCAGGACGCCTGACCATCTGGACGGAATCCGCAATTGAGAAACTGGAGGGTGCATTCCAATGAATTCGATTAAGTATCCCTTCATAACAGAAAAAGCGATGATGCTGATGGACGAAAACAAGCTCCAGCTCATCGTGGACACTCGCTCTAACAAGCAGCAGATCAGGGACGATGTCGAAAAACTGTACGGTTTCAAGGTAATGTCCGTACGGACCATGACAACCATGAAGGGTCAGAAAAAAGCAATCGTTACCTTCGAAGAAACCGAAGCTGCACATGAGATTGCGACCCGAATAGGACTGATGTGAGGTGTGATGAATGGGTAAGCGAATCATATCACAGAACAGGGGTCGAGGCACCCCTACCTACAGGGCTCCTTCTCACAAGTATAAGGCAGAGCTTAAGCATCCCCGTGCGGATGACAATGTTACCCGGAAAGGGCAAATCATTGAAATCGAGCACGACCCGGCCCGCTCCGCCCCTATCGCAAAGGTAGCTTTTGAAAACGGGGAAAAGTTATTTGTTCTTGCTTCCGAAGGTATGGCAGTCGGAGCAGAGCTTTTCTGCGGAGAAGATGCCGAACCCAGGCCTGGCAACACTTTGCCCATCGGTAAAGTGCCTGAAGGGTTCCTGGTCTGTAACATTGAAGCAAAGCCAAAGGACGGCGGCAAGTTTGTCCGTTCTTCAGGGGTCTACGCAACCGTTGTGACCCACGAGGCCAACCGGACAGCAATATCAATGCCTTCCGGAACTCTCAAATGGCTGAACCCTGGCTGCAGAGCAACCATTGGCATCGTTGCAGGTGGCGGCAGGGTGGACAGGCCCTGGCTCAAAGCCGGAAAGAAATATCACAAGATGAAAACAAGGGCTGCAAAGTACCCGAGAGTTTCGGGAGTTGCCATGAACCCACTTGACCACCCATTCGGTGGAGGTAACCGGAAACACCCCGGTAAATCGACCACGGTTAGCCGAAATGCTCCCCCTGGAAGAAAAGTAGGGTTGATCGCAGCACGCAGAACCGGAAAGAAGCGCTGAACGAGGGGTATTTAATATGGCAAAAAAATCAGCATCAAGGTTACCGAAAAGAAAGGGTGAGTATACCTATCGCGGCCTGACCATCGCTGAACTTCAGAATCTCAGCCTGGAGGAATTCGCCGAACTCCTGCCCGCAAGGGAGCGCCGCAGCATCAAGCGCGGGTTTACCGAGGGACAGAAGAAGGTCCTCCACGAGTTTAAGGAAGTTGAGGAAGGCAAGACGGTCAGAACTCATTACAGGAACATGATTATTTTCCCTGATATGATCGGAAAGATGGTAGAAATCTACAACGGGAAAGAATTTATCAGTGTGGAATTCCAGCCAGAAATGGTCGGACACCGCTTTGGAGAATTCTCACCCTCGAGGCCAAGGGTTTCCCACGGAAGCGCAGGCGTCGGTGCAACCCGTTCCAGCAGGTTCGTACCATTGAAGTGAGGTGAGACAGGATGGCAAAAATTAATTATTCTGTTGAAATGGACCCTGAGAAAAGTTCCAAGGCAATGGGTTCGGAGCTTCACATTTCCCCAAAGAAATCCCGCGAAATCTGCAAACATATCAAGGGCATGAAAATCGGGGTAGCACGGAAGTTCCTTGAAGACGTGATCGTTCTTAAAACGGCAGTGCCTTTCAAGAGACACAACGACGGAGCAGGACACCGGAAAGGGCCCATGGCCGCCGGCAGGTACCCTGTAAACGCCTCGAAGGAAATCTTAAAGATCCTCAAAAACGCCGAGAGCAACGCCGAGTACAAGGGCCTGGAACCCGGCCAGATGTGTATCTCCCATGTGGCAATTCAGCGCGGAAGAGTGATTCACGGAATCATTCCAAGAGCAAGAGGACGCGCCACACCCAAGAACACAGAAACAGTAAACATTGAGATGATCCTTTCCGAGGTGCTCTAAAATGGCAGTAGAGAAAAAGTTCGTTCAGGACGGGTACGTCAAGGCCTCTATGAACGAGTATTTCGCACAGCAGCTCACCAGGGCCGGCTATGGCGGAATGGAGCTTAACAGGACCCCTATGGGGACCCAGATTGTTATCTATTCCGAAAAACCCGGGATGGTAATAGGAAAGGCCGGAAAGGTCATCCGCAAGCTCACCCGTGATGTAGGAATCAAGTACAACCTGGAAAACCCGCAGATCGACGCTCAGGAGGTCAAAAGACCGGAACTGAACGCTCAGATGATGGCATCCAGGCTTGCTTCCTCCATCGAGAGAGGCTGGTACTTCAGAAAAGCCGGACACAATACAATCCGCGCGGTCATGAGTGCCGGAGCCCTTGGCTGTGAAATCGTAATCTCAGGTAAGCTCACGGGAGCCAGATCCAGAGTCGAGAAGTTCGTGGACGGCCATGTCAAGCATGCCGGAAAGCCAGCGGATGAACTGGTGGACGAAGGCTTTGCCGTGGCTGTCAAGAAGCTCGGAACCCTTGGTTGCAAGGTCCGCATCATCCACCCCGGGGTTGTCCTGCCTGATTCATTCAGAGTAAAGGACGCTTCGGAAGTTGTGGAAGAGGCTCCTGTAGTGGAAGAGGCTGAAGTTGAAGAGGCTGTGAAAGCTGAAGCCCCTGCAGAGGTTAAAGCCACAAAAAAAGTCCCGGAAAAAGCTCCTGAAGAGGTAGCAGAACCCGAAGGCTCAGAACCTGAAGCCGAAGAAGCTCCTGAAGAGCTTGCAGAATCCGAAGCCTCAGAAGATGAAGAAGAAAGCGAAATCATTCAGGTTGAAGGTTCAGACGAGCTCCGCAGACAGGTTGGCGGGGTCTGGCAGCACAAGCATGAGACCTACGACTACTGGCATCCTATGGCAAGAGTGCACAAGGAGGCTAAGGACTGATGGCTATCCTGAGAACCAGTGACATCCGGAACATGACTCCGGATGAAAGAGCTGACGAACTGGAAAAACTGAACAACGAACTTGTTCGGGAACGTGCCCTGGCCTCTGCAGGCGGGGCGCCGGACAACCCGGGCAGGATCGGAGAAATCCGGAGAACCATTGCCCGGATAAAGACAATCCAGAACGAGCTAAATGATATCTGATGTGGAAATCTTACCTTCGAACCTGATCTATCACGAACTGATAGGTCTTTTTGTCAAGGTAGTCGATTCCACCAATCCATCATTGATCGGAATCCGGGGCCCTGTGATCGACGAGACGAAAAACATGCTTCTTGTTGAAACTTCACAGGCCCGGGAACTTATGATCCCGAAGGCGGGGACGGAATTTATCTTTCGGATTCCCGCCAAGCTCTCTGAAAAAGGCCGCAGATCCGATACATTCGTTAAGGTTCAAGGAAACCTTTTGCTCTCACAACCCGAAAATCGGATTAAAAGCATAAAGAAACTACGTAAATGGGGCTGAAAGCTTATGGCTAGAGACATTGGATTAAACATACCGGCGCCATCTGAAGAATGCGAGGACGTTAATTGTCCTTTCCACGGAACACTCCCTGTAAGAGGTCAGATCCTTGTGGGGACCGTGGTCAGCAGCAAGATGGACAGCACGGTAGTTATTGAAAGGCAGCACATGAAGATGGTGCCGAAATATCAGAGATACGAAAAAAGGCGCTCGAAGATTCACGCACATAACCCACCCTGCGTCGGTGCAAAGGTAGGCGATATCGTTACAATCGCAGAATGCCGCCCGATTAGCAAATCCAAGTCATACGTGGTGGTTAAGGCGGAGGTTCCGCAATGAGGGCTATTCGCTCAAGCATTCCGCGAGCCCTTAACGCCGGAGCAAAGATTCCCTGTGTGGACAACACAGGGGCCAAGGTGCTCGAGATTATTTCCGTTAAGAAATACCGTGGTGTCAAGAACAGAATGCCCTGTGCGGGCATCGGGGACATGTGCGTTGTTTCCGTAAAGAAGGGTACGCCTGAGATGAGAAAACAGATTCTCTTCGCAGTGGTTATCCGGCAGAAGCAGGAGTTTCGCCGCCCGGACGGGCTGCATGTCTGCTTTGAAGACAACGCAATGGTGATCACAGACGAAAACGGCATTCCTAAAGGGACCGATATCAAAGGCCCTATTGCAAGGGAAGCTGCGGAAAGATTCCCGAAGATCGGGACCACCGCATCTATAATAGTCTGAGGTGACAGGCATGGTCTCAAAACAGCCAAGAAAGCAGAGAAAAGCAAGGTACAACGCGCCTCTCCATCAGCGGCAGAAATACATGGGTTCCAGGCTCAGTGACGAGCTTACAAAGGAATACGGTACCCGGACTGCCGCGGTCGTCAAAGGGGACACGGTAAAGGTCATGCGTGGGGATTTCAAGGGCAAGGAAGGAAAAGTCCAGTCCGTATCCCTCAAGGACGGAACCATTGCGGTCGACGGAGTTATTTCCACCAAGGTGGATGGAACTGAAGTCGCAAGACCTATTTATCCCTCCAATATCATGATCATGAAACTTGAAATGAAAGACCCGCGGAGAGCGTCGAGTATTAAGAAGTGAGACAGGTGATTCTGTGACACACCAGAAACGATTATCTATTCCAAAAAGCTGGAAATTCGGCAAGAAAGCTAATAAGTGGGTCACCGCTACCCGGTCCGGACCACACAGCAGAGAGCACAGTCTTCCTCTCGGAGTTATTATTCGAGACATTCTCAAGCTTGTGGACAACCGTAAAGAGGGTAAAAGGATCCTTGCAGAAAGCAAGATCCTTGTGGACGGGATTCCCAGAAAGGACGTAAAATTCCCTGTAGGGCTTTTTGACGTCATTTCAATCCCCCCCATGGACGTGGCATACAGGGTACTTCAGGACGAGAAAGGGCGTCTTACCCTTCACAAACTGAGCGAACCCGGGGCCAACAAATTGTGCAGGATTGACAACAAGACCACCATCAGTGGTGGAAAAGTCCAGCTCAATCTGAACGACGGAACAAATATCCTCGGGTCTAACGATTACAAAACAAAGGATTCTTTGATCCTTTCCATTCCTGACAAGCAGGTCGTAAAGCGCCTGGAGTACAAGGTCGGAAACCTGGCAATGGTCGTGGGTGGCCAGCACTCAGGGGAAATCGGTACTATCAAGGAAATCAGGGAAGTCAAGAGTTCCAGGCACAACACGGTTCTGATTTCCGGAGATCAGGAATTCGAAACCATTGAGCCTTACGTGATCGTAATAGGCGAAGATAAACCCGAAATCAAGCTCGGAGGTGAGTCTGTTGAGTAACCCGATGCGAACTCCTGTGGTCGAAAAAGTTATTGTCCACATGGGTGTCGGTGAAAGCGGACAGCACCTGGTAGACGCGGAAAATATCCTCAGGAAAATCACCGGCCAGGAAATTGTAAGGTGCTTTGCAAAGAGGACTCTTCCTGCTTTTAGCATTAAGAAAAACGAACCCATAGGATGCAAGATTACTCTGAGAGGCCCCAAGGCCCAGGAGTTCCTGGAAACCTCTTTCGACATTATCGAAAGAAAGGTTAACAGGTATCAGTTTGACGCCCTGGGAAACGTTTCTTTCGGGATTGAAGAACACACGGACTTTCCGGGTATGAGATACGATCCTAAGATCGGGGTCTTCGGAATGGACGTTACCGTTGTCATCAAGCGCCCGGGAGAAAGGGTCAACAAAAGAAGAATTGCAAAGCACAGGATCCCTACCTCCCACAGGCTTACTGTAGACGATGCGGTTGCTTTCCTGAATGAAAGTTATGGCGTGGAGGTTGAATAATGGTTCAGACTAAGAAGAGCTTTGGAAGAGGCGCAAACGAATGCAAACGCTGCGGCAGAAAACAGGGCTTGGTCCGGAAATACGGAATTTACCTCTGCAGGCACTGTTTCAGAGAAATGGCCCACGAGATGGGCTTCGAGAAATATTCATGAGGTGAAAAAAAATGGTATTATTGGATCCTCTTGCAAATGCCCTTACCACAATCAAGAATGCCGAAGTTGTCGGGAAAAGTTCCTGTGTTATCAGGCCCGCTTCAAAAACCATCGGTAACGTACTCAATGTTATGCAGGACCTCGGGTACATTGGTGAGTTCGAGTTAATTGATGACGGGAAAGCTGGCATTTATGAAGTAAGCCTTGTGGGAAAAATTAACAAGTGCGGAGCAATCAAACCCAGATACTCCGTAGGGACTGAAAACTTCGAACGCTGGGAAAAGCAGTTCTTGCCTGCAAAGAACTTCGGAGCTTTAATCGTGACTACCTCAAACGGAGTCATATCCCAGTACGAAGCCCGTGAGAAAAAAATCGGCGGGCAGCTTCTCGCGTATGTATACTGAAACTCTGGAGGGAACTGGATGGCAAAAGAACTTGCAAAAACAATAGCAATTCCCGAGGGAGTAAACGTTTCCTATGCTGGAAATGTTTTTACCGTAACCGGGCCCAAGGGGTCAGTTGAAAGGCAGCTCTGGTATCCGGGGATCAATGTTAAGGTCATGGATTCCGAAGTTCTTGTGGACTCTGCAATCATCAGAAGAAAGCAGAAAGCCATGGTCGGGACCTTTGCTTCTCACATCAACAACATGATCAAAGGCGTAACAGATGGTTTCGAGTACAAGATGAATATTGTCTACGCTCACTTCCCAATGCAGGTCAAGGCCGCTGGAAATGTGTTTACGGTCGGGAATTTCCTTGGAGAGAAAAAGCCAAGGACCTCAAGGATCCTTGGAGAGACCAAGGTAAAAGTGAGTGGAAGCGAGGTCATCGTTTCCGGAATCAATAAGGAAGACGTCGGGCAGACTGCGGCAAATATCGAGCAGATGACCAAGATCAAGAGGTTCGATCCAAGGGTTTTCCAGGATGGAATCTACATTGTAGAGAAGGCCTGAAGGTGTCATTATGGTAGAGCAGATTAACGAAAAGGAAGTTTCCACCCTTGAAATGGACCCTGAATCCAGGCGTTTATTCAACGTAAGAAAGGTCCAGAAAGGGAAGAAGCCCCAGTTTAAGAGAACCTGCAGCCACAAGTTCAAGAGGCTCGACTCTAACTGGAGGCGCCCTCGAGGTCTGCAGGGCAAACAGCGTAGAAAATATAAGGGGAAAGGAACCGTCGCCCAGGTAGGCTTCGGCAGTCCCGTCGCTGTAAAGGGCCTGCACCCGTCCGGCTATGTGGATGTACTTGTTGCAAACACAGACGACCTTGAACTTGTCGATCCTGCCTTTGAGGCTATAAGAATTTCTGCCACAGTAGGGGCAAAGAAGAAAGCCTTAATCGCGGAAAAGGCCGGAGAGCTCGGCATCAAGATACTGAACCCGGGAAGGGGTGAATAAATATGGCAGATCTTTCCAACCAGAGGAAGATTGCTTCCAGTGTCCTTGACTGCGGGCTTGACAGGGTCTGGCTTGACCCCAATGCCGAAGAAGAGATCTCTTCAGCAATCACAAGGGAAGACATCCGCGGCCTTATCGCAAGCGGCACTATCAAGGCAAAAGCCGTGAAGGGTGTAAGCAGGGGCCGGGCAAGGGCCAGGGATGAAAAGCGCAAATACGGGCATCAGAAAGGACAGGGTTCCAGAAAAGGTAAGAAAGGAGCCCGCAGCCCGAGCAAAGAACAGTGGATCAGGAAGATCAGGGCTCTTAGAAGAAGGCTCAAGGAACTCCGTGCCGAAGACAAGCTTGAAAAAGCCGTGTACTGCAAACTGTACCGGAAGGCAAAGGGCGGAGAGTACAGGAGCGTTGCTCACCTTGAGGCACACCTCGAGTCCGAAAAACTGATCAAGAAGGTAGAATAATGCTTTTACTTACGTGGAGGAGCTAAGAATGGCTACAGGACCAAGATATAAGGTTCCGTTCAGAAGAAGAAGAGAGGGACGCACAAATTACCATCTGCGTCTCAAGCTGCTTCTTTCAAAGCAGGACCGTGTGGTCGTAAGAAAAAGTACCAGGAATATGCAGATCCAGTTGGTAGCTCCAACCCTTGAAGGGGATTTAACCTATTCATCAGCCGTTTCAACCGAGCTGGCAAAATTCGGCTACACCGGACCTACAGGAAACACAACGGCTGCATATCTTACAGGGCTTTTATTCGGCTTAAAGAGTTTGAAGAACGGGTATGAGGAAGGAATACTGGACATAGGCCTGCAGGCTTCGTCCCGGGGTTCCAGAGTCTATGCCGCTCTCAAAGGTATTGTGGATGCCGGTTTTGAGATTCCCTGCGACCCGGATGTGTTCCCGTCTGATGAGAGAATTAGGGGAGAGCATGTTGCTGAGTACAGGGAGGGGTCGGACCTTCCGGAGCAGTTTGAAGCAACCAAAGAAAAAATCTTTGCTGAGTTTAATTAAGGTGATTGAATGAAATACGAAGATGAATGGGTTCCAAAGACAAGGCTCGGGAAGCTGGTTGTCGAGGGCCAGGTTGCTACTATGGAAGAGGCAATCGAGTCCGGACTTCCCATCAGGGAACCCCAGATTGTGGATATGCTGCTTCCGAATCTGGAAGACGAAGTGCTTGACATTAACATGGTCCAGAGGATGACTGACTCCGGACGCCGTGTTAAGTTCAGAGCAACCGTGATCGTCGGAAACGGAGACGGTTATGTGGGGCTCGGGCAGGCAAAGGATGTGCAGGTAGGGCCTGCAATCCGCAAGGCAATTGATGCTGCAAAGCTCAATATTACCTACATCCGCCGTGGTTGCGGGTCCTGGGAATGTGCTTGCGGACTTTCGCATACCGTACCTTACACAGTTAGTGGGAAGGCCGGAAGCGTAACCGTTACCCTCATCCCTGCTCCAAGAGGTCTTGGAATTGCAGCAGGTAACACTGCAACCAAAGTGCTTGAAAAGGCAGGTATTAAGGATGTCTGGACCAAGACTTTCGGAACTACCAGGACGACCCTCAATTTCGCAAAGGCGACCTTTGAAGCCCTGCGCAATGTCAACGTCATGAGGCTGCCTGTTAACTACGGTACGGAGGAAGCCTGAAATGTATGCAATAGTCAGGGTTCGTGGTCAGGTGAATGTCCGCTATACAATTGAGGACACTATGAAGATGCTTCGCCTGCACAGGGTAAACCACTGTGTGGTTGTACCGGAAAATGCCCATTACAAGGGCATGGTCCAGAAGGTCAAGGACTACGTTGCATATGGAAAGGTGGACGCAGAGACCCTTACCGAGATGCTTAAAAACCGCGGCAGACTCGAAGGCGGGGCAAGCCTGACCGAGGAATACGTGAAGGAGAACTCGGATTACGAGTCTATTGAAGCCTTTGCGGAAGCTCTGGTGGAAGAAAAGGCAACACTCAAAGACATCCCCAAGCTTAAGCCGGTCTTCAGGCTGCACCCTCCCAGAAAAGGGCATGCAGGTATCAAGAGGACTGCACAGCAGGGCGGCGTACTTGGAAACCACGGGGAAAACATCAACGTGCTCCTGAACAAGATGAGGTGAGTGTTTATGGATACTAAAAAGTTCAGAGGCTCCAGGACCTGCGGCGGCGGCACCAGCAAGAACAGACGTGGGGCCGGAAACCGTGGGGGCCGCGGGAAAGCAGGTGCATGCAAACACCATTTCGTCAGAGCCATGCAGAGAGGCTACAGCTATGGAAAGCATGGCTTCAAACTCCCTGCTATAGTGTCAAATGACGTTTCTATTGTGAACGTCGGGGAACTGGATGAACTTGCTCCTTACCTTGTGGAAGAGGGGCTTGCCAGGTTCGAGGAAGGGATTTACCATATCAATCTTGAGGATCTCGGGATTGAGAAGGTGCTCGGAAGCGGACGTGTCACCAGGAGTCTGGCCGTAACTTCAGACGAATTCTCCGCATCTGCCCGCGCCAAGATCGAAGACGCAGGCGGAAGCTGCATTGAAGCCGAATAAGTAATGTCATTTCTGACATTACTTTTTTCTTATATTTCGGCATTACTTTTTCATATTAGATGTGCTATATAGCAAATGCTACATTTGCAAAAATTAGTTATGAGCAATGCAAAAAAATATAGCAATGCTTATTATACTGATATACAAATGCAGATGCGAAGGATAGCAAGCCTGCATAACAAAAATGAAATCTATGCAGGTTAAACAATTGATATTTTGAATGGTGTGTAATCGATGACTCTCAGGGATACGCTGGAACCGCTTTTTAACAGGTTACCCGCAGTTGCAAGTCCGGAAAAGCATGTCCACTTCAAAGATAAACTCTGGTGGACGCTTGGGATCTTGATGCTGTACTTTGCTCTTGCGAATGTACCGCTTTTCGGGATGTCCCAGAATTCGATCGACCTTTTTGAATCGTACCGTGCATTCTTTGCCGGGGCCTCAGGCTCTTTGATCCTCCTCGGTATAGGGCCAATCGTCACGGCTTCCATTGTTCTGCAGCTCCTCGTTGGGGCGGATATTATTAATCTTGACCTTTCGGACCCCAGAGATCAGGCTTACTTTCAGGGAGCTCAAAAATTCCTTGTCTTTGTTATGATTATCCTGGAAGCCCTACCCCAACTTCTTGGCGGATACATCCAGGCGGACGAAGGACTTGCCATAGCTTTTGGTGTCCCTTCGGGAGTGATTACACTCTTCCTTATGGTTCAGATCTTCATTGGAGGTGCTCTGGTCCTTTTCATGGATGAGGTGATTTCCAAATGGGGTATCGGGTCAGGCGTGGGACTTTTCATTGTAGCGGGAATCTCCCAGCAGCTTGTGACAGGGATCTTTAACTGGCAGCTTGACACAAGCGGCCTTCCCGTAGGGTTGATCCCGAAATGGATCTATATCGCTCAGAATGTCGGGGCTGATTACCTCTTCTCAGGAGAGGGCATGATGTTTCTTCTGGTCAGAGGGGGAATTCTTGCACTTTTGAGTACCGTAATTATCTTCCTCCTTGTGGTCTATGTGGAAAGTACAAGGATTGAAATCCCGCTTGCCCACAGTGCAGTAAGAGGGGCAAGGGGCCGATTCCCTGTAAAGCTTATATATGCATCAGTGCTTCCGATGATCCTTGTAAGGGCGCTTCAGGCTAACATTCAGATGATCGGGATTCTGCTCTATGGACGCGGGATTACCATTCTGGGGGAATTCAGCGGCTCAAGGCCGATTAACGGGATCATGTACTACCTGGCTCCTATCCACGACCCCTATGACTGGATTCCTTCCCTTGTGAGGGAATCGTTTGCAAACTACGGGGTAGCGGCTCCCGCGACCTGGCAGATCTTCCTGCACGTATTTATGGACGCCGTCATGCTGATCGGTGGAGGGATCATCTTTGCTCTCTTCTGGATCGAGACCACGGGCATGGGTGCAAAGCCGACCGCCCGGAAAATATTTAATTCAGGGATGCAGATTCCGGGGTTCAGGCGGAACATCGGCAGCATTGAAAAGGTTATGCAGCGCTACATTCCAAAGGTTACCGTAATCGGTGGGGCCTTTATAGGGTTTTTGACCCTGGTCGCAAGTTTGCTCGGTACGCTCGGAAGTGCCGGAGGGACAGGGCTTTTGCTTACGGTGAGTATTGTCTACCGTCTCTATGAGGACATTGCTTCGGAACAGATGATGGAGATGCACCCCCTTATGAGGTCGTTCTTCGGGGAGCAGTGAAACCGATTCATCCGCATATAGCCGGATGAGTACTTTTCCCCCGATGAGTTCGTTCTTCGGGGGAACAGTAAAAACATTCCAAAATTAACTGCCCGTTATATCTAAAAATTTAACGGGTTTTTGCTGTTATAGATAAAATTCAATAAAAAATGGGGCAATTTTAATGAATATTATACTGTTCGGTCCCCCGGGTGCAGGAAAAGGCACCCAGGCCAAAAAACTGGTTGAATTCTACAATATACCGCAGATTTCCACAGGTGATATCCTGCGGGCAAATTTAAGGGAAGGAACAAAACTCGGCCTTGCCGCCAGGGAATATATGGACAAGGGTGAGCTGGTTCCTGACGAAGTACTGATAGGGATTATCAAGAACCGCCTTAAGGAAGACGACTGTGAAAATGGCTTTATGCTTGACGGCTACCCGAGAACCGTTCCCCAGGCCGATGCTCTTGCTGGGATCCTGGAGGAGATTGAAAAGCCAATCGACATCGTCCTTAATTTCGAGGTCCCGGACGAGGCCCTTGTTTCAAGGATCGGTGGCAGGCTCATGTGCAAGTGCGGCGCAAGCTACCATAAGACCTTCAATCCTCCAAAAGAAGAAGGCATCTGTGACGCCTGCGGAGCCGAAGTCTACCAGAGGGCTGACGACACCGAGGAAGCTGTCAAAAACCGCCTCGATGTATACAAGAACCAGACCCAGCCTCTCATTGACTACTATGAGAAAATGGATCTCTTAAAGACCCTTGACGGTACAAAAGATATTGAAGTGGTCTTTGAGGACATCAAGGCAATTCTAGCAGAATTCGCCTGATATTCTCTTTTCTTTTTTCTCTTTTTTTCCGGATCTGATCTTCCGGGTAAGATATTCCAAACCTGGGCTTCGGTCGTATATTCCAAACCTGATTTTTTTTGACCGATATTCCAAACCTGAGCTTCCGAAACCGAGGTTCCAGGCCCAAAAAAGATACGTCAGTTTCTTATACTCTCCCGCATTCCTCTTCCGAAGAGGAGATCAAAATGAAGCTTGCGGTAATCGAAGGTGACGGAATAGGAAGGGAAGTTATCCCTGCGGCCCTGGAGGTCCTGGATACTTTCGGGCTCGATATTGAAAAAGTGTCTCTGGAACTCGGCTACGCTCGCTGGGAGCGGACCGGAGCTGCCATGACCGAAGAGGACCTGGACCTTATAAAAGAATGTGACGCTGTCCTCTTCGGGGCGATTACCACGGTCCCGGACCCGAATTATAAAAGTATTTTGCTTGCTATAAGGAAGGGACTTGACCTCTATGCCAATGTGCGGCCCATAAAACCCCTGCCAGGGATTGCGGGGGTGACTGGCCGAAGCGATTTTGATTTCGTGATCGTCAGGGAAAACACGGAAGGGCTTTACTCAGGGATCGAGGAACTGCATGAGGATGCCGCATATACCAGACGGGTCATTACCCGCAGGGGGTCCGAGAGGATTGCAGCGTATGCCTGCGAGCTTGCAAAAAAGCGGGATAACAGGTTGACCATTGTCCACAAGTCCAATGTCATAAAGGCCGATAAACTTTTTCTGGACGTCTGCAGGGAGACTGCTGAGGACTACGGGGTTGAGTCCTCCGACATGCTCGTGGACGCTATGGCGTACAGCCTCATGAAGCAGCCTGAAAAGTACGACGTTGTGGTCACAACAAACCTTTACGGAGATATCTTAAGCGACATGTCAGGGGCCCTTGTGGGAAGCCTCGGGCTTTTGCCAAGCGCCAACATCGGGGAAAAGTACGCCTTCTTTGAGCCCGTACACGGGAGCGCTCCGGATATTGCCGGAAAGGGCATTGCAAACCCCCTTGCTGCGATCCTCTGTGTAAAAATGCTGCTTGAATGGCTGGGCGAAAAAAAGGCTTCCCTTGTTGACGAGGCTGTGAGCCATGTGCTTCAAAACAAAATCATAACTCCCGACCTTGGGGGGACTTCCGGAACCGCGGATGTGGGACATGCCGTGGCAGAATACCTGCGCTCCCACTGAGCCAGGCTTCAAGGCCCATTTTTTTCAGGTAAAAAAGGGGCAGTCCGGATAAAATATATTTTTCACATATGCTATTATGATCGAATTTTATGGTCAAAGTTAAGGGCCGGAATTACACAAAAATATTGGATGGCTGGTATAATGAAAAAATATAATATGTTTGCTTTTGGAGTCCTTTTTGCTTTTATTCTTCTCTCCGGCTGCATGGAACAGTCCGGAGGAAAAGAAGGAATGTCTATCGATGCTGAGAATTTAACTGTCGGCTCAACCGGTTCTGGGAATGACGTACTTTACCAGGTTTCCACTATCGATGCCCTCCTGCAGGGCGTCTATGACGGAGTGGAAAGCTTTGAAGAGCTGAAAAAACACGGGGACTTCGGAATTGGGACCTTTGACGCCCTTGAAGGAGAAATGCTTGCAGTTGACGGCGATTATTACCAGATAAAAAGTGATGGTATCGCTTATCCTGTCAGGGACAATATGACAACTCCCTTCGCAACTGTCACCTCTTTTGAAACCGATGAGACCTTCAGGGTCAAAGAACCAATGAACCTTACTGAACTTGAAAAACATCTTGACGAAACCCTTCCCTCAAAAAACCTCTTCTATGCAATCCGGATTGAGGGTACGTTTTCTTCTATGAAAGCCCGAAGTGTCCCGAAACAGGAAAGGCCTTACCCCAAACTTGTGGACGTTACCGCGACCCAGTCCGTATTTGAATTTGAAGACGTGAATGGTACGATTGCGGGCTTCAGAACCCCCGACTATGTCAAGGGTGTCAATGTCCCCGGATATCATCTCCACTTCATTACGGAAGACCGGAAAGCTGGTGGACATGTTCTGGACTTGGACCTGGAAAGTGGCAATATAAGCATTGACATTACAAACTCCTTTTTCATGGAACTCCCTGAAGATGGAGACTTTTATAAAATTGATCTTAGCCAGGACCTCCAGTCGGAAATAGAACTCGTTGAAAAGTAAAGCTTTGGAAGTTTTACTTCTCCACTGATAATAAGTTTATAAAATCTCAGCATGGGACCCCCGAGGCTTTAACTCAGGGGTAGTTGGCCACAGGAGATTTTAATTTCAGATCAGAATCCCGGATGTTCCGGACCTTTCCGGAAACGCATTCATCTCTAAAGCTTTCAAACTGTTCGTAGTAGCAGGCCCTTTCTATCAATCCTTTAAAGAACTCTTCCATTATTAGCACCTCAGTACAATAAAGAATTTCAGGGTTTATTAGGGTCCGCCAAGCTGAGTGAAAGTATTATTTGAGAAGATCCCGGGAAATATTTGTGGAGCTGCCGGGAAAAAATGGAGAAAAAGGGAAAAATCCTGCTTCTGGCAGAGATTTTCCACCAAAACCATCTTTTTATAAAATGAAGCGTAAAACCCCTGAGTCTTTAGCTCAGGGGATATAAGCGTCAACTTCAACCTTGAACTTATATAATCATGATACATCAACAAGAATCGGGCATTGGTTTTTGTTTCATACTTCATATCTACCAACAAGTATATACCTTGTTAAAGCGCATCATGCCTTTGCATGATGAAAGCGTTCCAATTTAGACTCTATCCTACAACTACTCAAGCTGTTCAATTAAATCAGCATATAGGTAGTTGTAGATTTGTCTATAATTGGGCGCTTGATCAGAAAATCAAAACTTACGAACAATCTGGAAAATCTAT
>JAQVBP010000184.1:2288-5078 GCA_028690255.1 Methanosarcinaceae archaeon | reverse complement strand
TGTGTTTTTAAGTTTGTGTTTTTAAGTTTGTGTTTTTAAGTTTGTGTTTTTAAGTTTGTGTTTTGAATTTTGTATTTTGAATCCAACTTAAAATCTTATAAATTTTATAAGAATACAGCAGAAAATTAACACTCCTATAATTTTAATTAATCGATTCTAATATTTAATAGCAAATCAGGGATAAACAAAGATGAAAATAGATCTAATTTGTGTTATCCGTGTTTATTCGTGTTTATTCGTGTTTATTCGTGTCAATTTGTGGCTTAGAGTGTTATTCTCTTATATTTCGTATATTTTTTATAAATTTTTTGAAATATCATTATTGGGACTCATGCAGTTGAAATGAAAAAACACACGAAATTTCTTAATTACATGTACTAAAAATGAATCTGTACAAGGTATTTTCATAACAAACAAACATAATATTTTTTGAATAACAGCACAAAAAATAAAAACAAATTGAACTTCATGCTAAACAGTAACATTAAGCATAAAACTGTCTAATATATATTTTTATTGATAAAGCTTTATGTTCCTTTGTTTCCGTTTCATGTGTACAACTACGCAGGATCTACCGGGAGGCAGTCCCCACGGCGGCGGCTTTGTTTCCGTTTCATGTGTACAACTACTAATATATTTTTATTCTATTTCGTGTAAAAATCATCAAGTAATACAAAAACGATTCTTAATATTTTGGATATTTTTAGGTTCGATCCGGATGTATGATAAGTATTTGTTTTCAGAACTTTATATTATTATTTTTAATAAATCCATTTTTGATATAGTATTTTTATCTTTTCAGTGGAAATAAAGGGGGTTAAAAGTTTTTTATAATCCTCCACCGGAAAATGGGGTTATTTTTGATCTTTTTTTTCTATACAGTTTTTTTAATTTTAATTATTTAATATATGTTTTTGCATGATATCGTTTTTTTGATTGATTTTCTGGTTAAAATATTTTCCACTGGAAATAAAGGGGTTTTCACCATAACTATTAATTAGGTGTACTTCCATTGCATCTACTGCAGATCCGGTCTCAAATCAGGATTTTGTAGTTAATATGCAGAGCGTTCCTCCTTATTTTCAGGTGGAGTACTTCAGACTGCAAATACAATATATTGCCGAATTCCTGAGTAACCCAACTTGCGGTATATCTTAAATATTCTCATGTCCTTCCTATCCTTTATCTCCGCAGCCGAAAAGGCGTTTTCCTTGACTCCTGAGAGGGGAAGTTCACTTCTGTTCAAAAGACTAATCTCAAAAAATTCAAATTGCTCAAAAAATTCAATTATATCTTAAGATAATTGGTCTTATTCGAAAATAATTTAATTGTGTATTACGATAATTTTCAACTAAATTAATTAAAATTATTCCATTATGTTAGACGTTAATTATTCCGTTTAATTAAAGGGAAGTAAGACTCTGGATGGTTTTGAGGATATCCAGTATTATACGATATTGTAACAATTGTTAGAATTCATATCCAGTTTTATTAATTTCAGAGGATCATTATGATGAAAGCCCAATCTTTAGATGGCCTGTTCGAAAAATTACTGGATGGCCAGTCAATTTTTAAAAATAAAGAAGTTCTTCGACCCTCCTATACCCCCGACCTCCTGCTCCACAGAAACGAGCAGATCAGCAGCCTTGCCACCATTCTTGTTTCAGCTCTGAGGGGGGAGACTCCTTCAAATGTTCTGATTTACGGAAAGACGGGGACAGGAAAAACTGCCGTGACCCGTTATGTCGGGAAAGAACTCGAAAGGGTAAGTGAAGAAAAATCGCTCCTGTGTTCGGTTGTTTATATAAACTGTGAGGTTATCGATACCCAGTACCGACTGCTTGCAAACCTTGCCCGGCATTTCGAAGAAGAGGTTCCAATGACCGGCTGGCCCACGGACCAGGTTTTCACGAAATTTAAGGAAGCAATTGACGCAAGGGAACAGGTCGTTATTATCATCCTGGATGAAATTGATAAACTTATAAAGAAAGGCGATGACGTTCTCTACAATCTCTCTCGCATAAACACGGACCTGAAAAAGGCCAAGGTCAGCATGATAGGGGTCTCAAACGACCTTAAATTCACGGAATTTCTGGACCCCAGAGTCAAGAGTTCGCTTGGAGAAGAAGAACTGATTTTCCCGCCCTATGACGCCGAGCAAATCAGCGACATCCTTAAACAAAGGGCAAAAATGGCGTATAATGACGATGTGCTCGGGGAAATGGTAATCCCGCTCTGTGCCGCGTTTGCAGCCCAGGAACATGGGGACGCCCGGCGTGCCCTTGACCTCCTGAGGGTCTCAGGGGAAATTGCAGAACGGGAAAACGAGTCTCAGGTGCTGGAAGAACACGTGCGTCAGGCCCAGGAAAAGATCGAGGTCGACCGGGTTGTGGAAGTCGTCCGGACTCTCCCCACCCAGTCCAAACTCGTGCTCTACAGTATCATCCTGCTCAGGAACCGCGGGAAAGAGAGCAAAAACATAACGACCGGAGAGATGTACAACGTCTACAGGCAGCTTTGCCACCATATAGATATGGACATCCTGACTCAGAGGAGGGTAACGGACCTCATGTCCGAACTTGACATGCTGGGAATCGTCAACGCAGTTGTGGTAAGCAAAGGCCGCTACGGCAGGACCAAGGAAATCTCCCTCAGCGTCCCTGTGGAAAACACACGCAGGGTACTTCTTGAAGATTACAGGCTAAAACCTCTTGTAGATTTCAAGTCTTCCATGTTCGGCAAAATGTTCATGTAAATTCTTCCATGTTCGGCAAAATGTTCATGTAAATT
>JAQVBP010000184.1:0-2188 GCA_028690255.1 Methanosarcinaceae archaeon | reverse complement strand
TCTTCCATGTTCGGCAAAATGTTCATGTAAATTCTTCCATGTTCGGCAAAATGTTCATGTAAATTTGGTGAGATGTTCCTAAAACCTCAGCAGAAAACCCGTTAAATCTTTAAAATTAACGGGTAGTTGACTTTTTTGGCCTTCTTTTCTGCAACTTGCTTTCCCGATCAGCTTTCTTTTTTTCCGGCTTTCCGGAAAAAAATATATATGATCCGGCGTCTTGATCGTGTAGTCTGGCCAGAAAAGGGCATTTAAGTTTCATTCATTTTTACGATTACAACATTTCAAAGGGTTTTTGCAATGAAGATTATAGCTTTTGTAGGTATGCCAGCCTCGGGAAAATCCGAAGCTTCCAGGATCGCTGCTGAGATGGGGGTCCCTGTTATTATTATGGGAGATGTGATCCGGAAGGAAGTACTGAAGCGCGGGCTTGAACCCACCGATTCCAATACCGGAAAAGTCGCAACAGACCTTCGGAAATCCGAAGGTATGGACGCCGTTGCCAGGCGCTGTGTTTCCCGGATCAGGGAAACAGGTGCGGAACTTGTGGTAGTGGATGGCATCCGCGGGATTGCTGAAGTCAAGTACTTCAGAAAAGAGTTTGGAGAAGGTTTTCTCCTCATCTCCATTCACGCTCCCCTTGAGACCCGTTTCGAAAGAGTACAGAAAAGAGGCCGGAGTGATGACATGAACAGCATAGAAGGCCTGCAAAAGCGCGATGAACGCGAACTTGGCTGGGGCATGGGTGAAGCCATCGAAGCTTCCAATGTGAAAATTGAAAACAATTGCACTCTGGAGACTTTCAGAGAGTATGTAATTTCCGTCCTCAAAAATTATTCCGGTGAAGATTCCGGTGAAGATTCCGAAGAACATAATGCAGAATAAAGTAGGGGGAATAATTCATGATACATATTGAGGTTTCAGCTTCCGTTTATCCCACAGAGGACCCTGAAAAAGTTTCCCGGGCAATTTCCAGGATGTTTGAGGGCATTGAAATTAATATTTCTGAAGTTTCTGGGGTTTCCGAGATTTCCGAAGTTTTCGAGACTTCCGAAGTTTCTGAGACTGCCGGACCTGCCGGATCAGGACAGGGTACAGGCCCCGTTTTTCGGCTTACGGGAGAGGGGGGCATTGAACTTCTCAACACCCTCCACAGGATCTTCCGTGAAGAGAGTATTATAGACAGCGTACGCAAGAAGGCCTTTAACAAAGGGCTTTCGATGGACGGACGGTCTGTCAGGTTTTTACTGGACAAACAGGTCGCTTTTGTCGGGTTTGCAAGCTTCCCCCCGGAAGAGAAACCTCTGGACTCCATTGAGGTCCACATAACCGCAGGGTCTTTTCCCGAAATGGAAAGGCTTTCCGAGTGGTTGCTGCCTCTCACGGAGGACGGAAAGCCCATTATTGAAGTTGGTATGGATTACGTCGAAGGGGTTTGAAATCTTACTTTCCCGTTCTCTTTTTTCCATAACTATATCAGAGTTCCGTAAAATTAATCCTAATAACTCCAACTCAAACTAACTCCAACTCAAATTTCCATATTATACTCACACAGCTTCAAAATTTGGAATTTTGAAGTTCTTTATTCAGAATCACTATCAAGAGGACTTTCAACCACGGAACACACGGAAGGACACGGAAACCGGCCTTCGGCCGGTGAGTACGCCGGTACTTTAAATAATCGATTAAAAACCCATTGTAAACAAAATGCCGGAAATCGTAATTACCGTCTTCTCCGAGTATAATTCAGAAAAATAAACCTGTATGGGTATATTTTCTTATTTAAATATGGATGAGGCCGATCTTTCATGCATTTAAAACGCATCAGTTTTTCATCACGTGCAGTTGTTGAGGACCCTTTTTCCTGGGCCTACGAACTTGAGGACCACGGGTACACGGGCTGGGAAATCGTGCAGGAAGGCTCCCAGTGCCTGGACAGCAGGACCCTGCAACAGGTCCGAAACATCTACGAGACCACCAGGCTTGAACTGACCCTCCACCTTCCTTTTTCGGACATGAACCTGGCGGGCCTGAACCCTTCCATCCGGGGGGAAGTCCTCAGGCAGATGAAACAGTACCTGACCCTGGCCTCGGACTTTGTGAATCTGGCCGTGGTGCACCCCGGTTACCTCTCCCCCTACGGAGCCCAGGTTCCGTATGAGGCCTGCCGGACCAACCTCGCATCCCT
>JAQVBP010000183.1 GCA_028690255.1 Methanosarcinaceae archaeon | reverse complement strand
GTGTCTACCATTTTCAGGCCTCCTTGCAGAGTCTCTTGAGGTTAGTTGGCTGTGCCGAGACATCGAACTTGATCTTCGGACCGGAGATGATCTTTTTCTTCTTCCAGTCGATTTCCCAGCCGTGTTCTGCTTCGAGTTTCTTAAGGAGTTCCGCGCGCTTGGCAAGTGGGAGGTCGGCTTCGTTCCTGACGAACTTCCACCAATCATCCGGCTCTACACCGAGGTACTTCTGAGAAAGCTCTATCCAGTGAGTCAGCTTGATGGACCTG
Source organism: Methanosarcinaceae archaeon (assembly GCA_028690255.1). Classification (GTDB taxonomy): domain Archaea; phylum Halobacteriota; class Methanosarcinia; order Methanosarcinales; family Methanosarcinaceae; genus JAQVBP01. The sequence continues at coordinate 4,855 of JAQVBP010000183.1, read as the reverse complement.
CCCATGTTGTTGTCGGACGGGCGGATACAGGCTTTTGCCATCATCGGAAGAGCTTCCTGCCAGGTCTCTGCGGTGATCAGCAGGAATTCCGGCGCTGGCGGGATTGCCATCTCTTCTCCGTTTCTTCCGTCATAGACCTTCCACTTGGACTCGTCGTAGGTCTTGGCGATCAGGGCTCGCCTGTACTTGGAGCCGTGGGGTCCGAGCACTGCCGGGATACCAAGGATATTGCATCCGGTGCCGATTGCGGCTGCTTTCTGGGAATATCCTCCCCAGGCAAGTCCGCAGGCGCCCACACGGGTAAGGGTGTAGTCTGCAATTTCTGCCAGGTTGCCTTCCAGGACCCTGCCTGCAAAGATTCCGGCTACTTTATTAGCTGCTCCGCTGATGTGGGCGTTGGATACACAGGAACCTGTGTTAAGCAGTCCGCCACCGTAGAAGCCACCGGGATATCTTTCGTAGAGGGTCTTGCCGTCTTCGTCCTTGTACATACCGATGTCCATTGCGGAACATCCGCTTACGGCCAGCAGGTAGTTTCTCTTAAGGAACTCTTCGGCAATGTTGTAGACGTCCTTGGTCCCGGAAGGGTAGTTCGGACATCCGATGATTGCGATGATACCTGGGGTTGTACCCATAACCAGGTTCAGGCCTTCCGCACGGATTTCGGCGTCACTTGCCTGGCCTCTGCCAGCTCTTACCAGACCGATCTCTTCGGAAATTGCCTTCTGGGCGGCCTTCTCAATCACATTGAGGACCGGGATTTCCTTCTTACAGACCTGTTCGCAGCGGCGGCAGCCGATACAGACATCGTGGAGCTTTTCAAGGTAGGAGTAGTCCCCCTCACCCGCAAATGCCATGGCTTCGGGGATGTCGAGTTCCTCCGGGCAGGCCAGCAGGCAGGCTCCGCACTCTGCACACTTGTCGACGTATGCTTTGAATTCCTCGTCAGTCGGAATTGCGGTGATGCCTTCTGCGTCACGGATCGGAGCCATTATATTGGCAAGCTTCGGGACGAGTTCTCCGAGTTTGTCATAGTCAAGCATCACACAACCCGGGATTGCTCCGGACTTGAGTTCCTCTATGATCTCATCGACATCGGCATCTGTACGGTCAGGCAGTCCGCTCATGATCTTTTCGTTGGAAGCGATCACAGGGATCTTGAGCTTCTGGGATTCTGATAGGACATCTCCACGGACACACTGTTCGTCCACAACAATGACATCAGGCATTCCGGAGCGGATGATTTTGAGTTCCTTTGCCAGGGACCCGACGATCTTGGCGTAGGGGGCTCTCCTGTCAGCTTCCTTGTACCTGGTCATGTCGAATGCGGTACAGCACATACCTGCGATTTCCATCGAGTCGGTCAGGCCGTTGTCTTCCATGTAGTCCATGATGTAGGTTACACCGGCCACGTTGTGCCCTATGGCAACGATAAGTGGCTTGGACTTGTCAAGGGTCCCCATTCCTATTTCAATAAGCGGGGCTTCGGGATCTGATTTCGGGAAGTCAAATGCCGTTACCTGGGCGACATCGGAAACTTCCATACCTACGTGGTCCAGACTGCCGCTGAAGAGGGCTTTTGAGTCGTAGTCGATTTCTGAGCTTTCCTGACCTGCGTGGATGGTTGCAAGGAGCTGGGTGAGCTGTTCTTCAACATACTCCATAGGAGCCCTGCATTCCCCGAGAGTCTTCGGGCTGAGTCCCGTGCAGATGGTGACATTAGGGGTCAGGACGTTTGAGTCTCCAAGGTCAAGGGGCGTATCTTCTCCGAATACCTCGATCACATGGTCAAGAAGGTGCCTTCCGTGGGCTGCGTGGCATGCCGTTCCGGTAATCACACGAAGGAAGAACTCCCTGCCGTTGTGTCCCGCCTGGTCGATACCACATGCGCCTCTCTTATTTCCGGAAAGGTCACAGGGTCCGTATGTGCAGTAGCAGCACTGGTCACACATGGGGGTGATTACTGGTTCATAGCGGTCGAGCAGGGTTAAATTCCAGCTCCTGTAATCTGCTATGCCAGCCAGAGGGGTCGGGCCCATTGGACCGAGGGCTTCTTCAGCTGCCTCTTTGGCTGCCCCTACAATGCTGTTGATTGTGATCTGAACGGATTCCAAGTCTTCTATAGAAAAACTCCCGGTAGTTAGTTTGCTCATCTGAGCTTTACCTCCTAGGTTTGTTTTGAGTTGTCTTCGCTGAATTGATTGCAAATCCATAGCCCGGCCTATCTATAACGATTGTACATTATAATACTTGCTATAGACTTTATATATTCAATCGTTTGAGCCGAGAACTTAATTAGCAAAAAGTTTTTATCGCTATTTTCAAATATTCAATCCTTAACTGTACGTTTTTTCGGAAATATATTTGATCAAAGCTCGTTTTTAGGGCTTTATTTTTCTAAATTCTCTGTTTTTGCCCTTTTAAATTAAAAAACCGTTTTTACCAGCGATTGTGACCTGAATTTTTAAAAAAAGACCACTACCGATGGATAATAAACACTAATTAGAGAACTTAACGTATCAGATCTATATAATATTTTCTAATTTGTTGCACCCTGTTTCGATAGGAGAAGAGGATGATATATCAGGTTTCATGCCAGGACTGAATAATGCATAAATATAATTTATATGGCAAGTCCACCAAGTCTACTGACCCTTGTTTTTTTGGAAAAAGTAATTATATTGCATATGATGGAATAATTTGATATTATTTTATGTTACGGTACTAAAAATAAATCATATTTTTTGAGATGTATCCCACAATTTCTTTTTAATTTAAAATATATTTAAATCTCAATTATAAGATATTGCCGGGAATTTACATATAGATAGAAATATGAAATATATATACTTTTATATATAAGTTACCAAATAGATCTACGGACCACAATTTATATATATTGGAGGATTTCCTCTAAAAGAGGATCAGTAACCGATGTGAATCGATTCCAATAACTTAATTACATATAAGGTCATTACACATTTTATCAGCTGTACAAATATTTATCTTTTTATATATAGTTAAAAGAATTCGATGCCGATAAAAATATTTACACATTCGACTTTACCTACTTTTATCATGTGTATATTGAACCAGAGATGGCAGCTCAAACTTAAAGGAACAAGGTGCAGGGATGAGAGAAAATTCAATGGCTTTAAAAACTGTCCTGTAACTATTAACAATAATAACTAAATTTTTTCATTATCCATTTTTAAAGGATTTAACTCCTCAGGCTGGAAGGTGGGGGTAATTCACACACCTTATTACCCACATGTTTTTGCCCTGAAATTGAATTTCCGGACAGCCTGTTTAATGTGGGGTGTTTCATCACGTTATTCGGCTCATTTCTGCAGCATTTTTTTTCAATAGATGGTTTAATTTAGTCCCACTGGCAACTGATTTTGTTCTTATTTTTGTTTTCATAAAAAACGTACATGTTATTCATTGAATAACAGGCACAAAAAATGAAAGTACACAGCACTTTCATGCTAAATCAGCAGGAAACCCTGGCCTTTAGCTCAGAGGTAGTTGACTAAATCACCAGGACTTTTAAACCTCACATCAGGTCTTCTGCGGGTCTAATGCCTTTTCCTGAAAATAAACGGAATACTTCAGGTAGTTTTATACTATATTACTGCAAAAGGTAAACAGGAAAACATGTTTCAGAGAAACACCCCATATCAGATATCATATATATTCGGAGGCAACTTCACGGATAAAATAAAGCGTTCCATATCCGGAAGTCCTTCAATGGCACTTATTGCCATCTGCGTGCTGTCTTACTTATTTGAAATATTTTTGTTTCTTACGGCCCCCCTTCTGGGGAACCTTTACGTCCAGACCTTTCAGTTTAATCCTGCCTACCTGCTAAGCCGGCCCTGGACTTCCGTGACTTATATTTTTCTTCATAATGACTTCAGCCATCTTTTATTCAATATGCTTGTCCTGTTCTTCTTCGGGCCTGCGCTTGAGCGGAGAGCCGGGAAAAAGCAGATGGTAGGGATTTTCTTCACGGCGGGGGTGCTCTCGGCAATAGGGCATGCCTTCATGAGCATTCCCCTTCTCGGGAGTTCCCCCCTCCCCATCATCGGGGCGAGCGGAGCCATCTACGGGGTCTTTGCGGCCCTTGCAGTGCTTGAGCCGGAACTCCGTGTCTACGTCTACTTTATTCCCATGCGGATTAAACACGCTCTTGTGCTCTTTGCCCTCGTTGACTTCCTCATGATCCATTCGACGGACATGGTGGCTCATGTCGCCCATCTGAGCGGGCTTTTCGTAGGGCTCTACATGGGTTACAGGATCAAAAAACTCCAGGAAAAATACTGGCGGTCTCAGAGCAGGTGGTGAAATTGAAAGGCGAGAGTTTTTTTCTTCCCGGACATTTCCCCAGGCCTCCCGAAGGGGAACAAATTCCCATCCAGGTCCTGGACTTTAAGCGTGTGTACGGGGCCTGGGTCCCCGAACTTAAATCAAGCATTTACTTTGAGGTCTTTCCGGACACGGAGGAGTCGGCTCTCCCTGAAGCAGAAGGCCTGAAACGAGTAAGAGAGGTTATGCTTCTCAGGGTCTATGACTGGTTCAGGGAGCGGGAAGGGGTTATTGAACTCTCTATGGAGGAGTTTGAAAAGTTTGAAAGGGTATATGATGAATTTCTCCTAAAATGCGGAGAGATTCAGTACAGCAGAAGAAAAGCAGGGAGAAAAATGGAAAATCTCTTTGAACTGAAAGAGGGGCCTTATCTGGTAAGAGAAGTAAAAAAAGGGATTTTTTCCGATAAATTATAATTGTTATTATATTTGTAAATTAAATATAGTTAACCCTTATTTATAATATTATAATTCACCGTTTTCATTGC
>JAQVBP010000182.1 GCA_028690255.1 Methanosarcinaceae archaeon | reverse complement strand
TATTTTTTAGAGGGTACACTCCTGACTTCCGGGATTGAAAAATGGCTCCTATAATTATGATCCTCCTTGATTTCGGTATCTGAACCCACCTCTCAATTAAAAAGGAAATTCGTCTTCAAACTCTTCTTCAAATTTGTCTTCAAATTCAATGTCAAGGACGGGCAGTTCCCTCACGTTTCCTGCCCGGTCGTAGCAGGTCCAGCTTTTCCTGTCATATGGGGAGCCCACAATGATGTGGCAGTTACCTGTTTTTGAAAAGAGCCGGAGATCCGCTTTTGAGGGCCGGCGGTTGGGTCCCGGGTGGCTGTGGACCGAGCCTGCGGCTTTGACGTTCGGCATCATGTAAAGCCTCAGGACCGCGCTGCTGTCACTGGACTCGGTTCCGGGTAGGAGCAGGACCTCTGTGATTACCCTGTCTTTTTCCTGCAAAAGCCCCGCGAATTCCAGGGGGGCCATGGACCTGCTGGCTTCGAGGATGAAGTGGAGGGTATCTCGCGCAATTCCTTTGATTTCCATACATTCAACATTGGCGGGAAATGTATATGCTTTTTTGGATCGAGGGCGAAGGAAGGGTAGTTCACTCAGAACAAGCCGCAGAAAATAACTATAAAATAAAATAAAATAATTAATCTGGCCTGCCGTTCTGATGTGCAGTTATAAGTATAATTAAAATTAACTATTTAATAGGTATTTAATGTCAACTATTTTAAATTTTGCATATGATCAGGGGGGCCGCAGTAGAGATTTCTTACGGATTCTGGCAGGAAGATGGGAACTTAAAAGCCAGTTAAATCATTTACGTATCCTTCCGTGTTAATCCGTGTCCATTCTTGGTTCTTTAACAGAAATTCGTTGACCTGTAGGCCGATCTGAAAAATCTGAATTTATGAACTACTTTGGAATCTCAACTTGGGGGAATAATATGCAGATTCAGGAACTTCCGGAAAAGAAGACAGAACAGAGAACGGAAAAACTGCAGAAAATAGGACCTGTAAAAATGCAGGAAACAAAACCGCCGAAAAAAATAGAAATCGGGATGACAAAAAGCATAAAAGCCTCCGATCTCTTCGTGGCCCAGCTTGAGGAGGAGGGGGTGGAATACATCTTCGGGCTGCCGGGAGAGGAGAATCTGGATTTTCTCGAATCCCTAAGAAAATCTGACATAAAGGTAATCATAACCCGGCACGAGCAGGCGGCAGCCTTCATGGCTGCGGCCTACGGGAGGCTGACCGGGAAAGCCGGCGTCTGTTTCTCAACGCTCGGGCCGGGGGCCACGAACCTTGTTACCGGGGTTGCCCAGGCCCAGCTAACAGGTGCACCCTTAATTTCAATCTCAGGGCAAAAAGCCCTGGTCGATAACTGGCAGGCCCGCTTCCAGCTCGTGGACGTTGTCAGGATGATGGGGCCCCTCTGTAAAAAAGCGGTATCCATAGCCGACCCGGGCATGATCCCAACTGTCATAAGAAACGCCTTCAAGCTGGCCGAAAACGAAAGGCCCGGCGCGGTCCACCTTGAACTTCCCGAAGACGTAGCCGAAGAGCTGACCGACGCAAAAGTCCAGAAACGGACCGATATAGAATACCCGCACCCGGCCCCGGCTGCCGTCGAAATGGCCGCAGCCCTTATCCGAAAAGCCAGAACTCCCCTGATCCTGGTCTCCTCGGGAGCCAGCAGGAAAAACATCGCCGCCGAGCTTGAGGCCTTTGCAAAAAAAACCGGCATTTACCTCGTGCACACCCAGATGGGAAAAGGGGTTGTTCCGGATGACTCTTCCCGAAGCCTCTTTGCAACCGGCATCCATGCCCACGATTACGTAAACTGCGGGATTGACAGGGCGGACCTTATAATCACGGTTGGCTATGATGTCGTGGAATATCCCCCCTACCTCTGGAACGGGACCCTCGACAAGCAGATCATAAATATCGACTTCGTGGGATCAGTACCTGACAGATACTTCAACCCCGACCTGGAAGTCATTGGAGACATCGCAACCACAATCCGGACCCTTGGTGACCAGATCCTGCAAACCCGGGAATTTCCGGCCTTTGAGAAAATGAGGACTATTCTGGAGGATAGAATCAACGCTCCTGCCGAAAAACACTACCCTGCCCTTCCTGCGGAAGTCGTGCAGGCCGTCCGGAAGGTCATGGATAGGGAAGATATTATCTCCCTCGATAACGGGATCTACAAACTCTGGTTTTCCCGCAATTACAAGGCCTACGCCCCGAACACCGTGCTTCTGGACAACGCCCTTGCCACAATGGGAGCAGGCCTGCCAGCCGCCATGACCGCAAAAATACTGAACCCGGAAAAAAAAGTGCTTGCGATTTGCGGAGACGGAGGTTTCCTCATGAACTGCCAGGAACTCGAGACCGCCCTCCGTTACAGGATACCGGTAGTCGTCCTGGTCCTGAATGACAACGCTTTTGGCTTTATCAAATGGAAACAGCAGAAGATGCATTTCGAGCCCTTCGCCCTCGATTACGGGAACCCGAACTTCGCCCGTCTGGCTGAAAGTTTCGGAGCTCCGGGTTTTCAGGTGAAGGAAAAGGACGACCTGGCCGAAGTCCTTGACATGGCCTTTGCCCTGAACAAGGTGACCGTGGTCGAGTGCCCGATTGATTATTCCGTAAACTACGAAACTTTTTCAATCGAACTCGGCAACCTGGTATGTACACTCTGACCGTTTCAGTTTGAAGGGGAAAAAACGGGAAAAAAAGGAGAAAAAAAAGGAGTTTTCAGCCACCAGCGCTCCACTTCACACCCATTATTGTGGGCTGGCCTGACAGCCTTCAGGGCTGAAATAGAAACCCGTAAATGCAGGGATAAAAACCACTGTAATTTTAAAATTAGCCCCTGTATTCCCATTCGGTTGCGACCCGAGGGGCATGAGCGTGGCTCCCGGAAACACCCTTGCAGGAAGTTCCTGGGAAGCCCTCGCCTTTGACAGGGTGAATACTTCTGGTTTTCAGCTTATTTTTTTTCCCGTTTGAAAATTGCAGTAGCTGTTCCGTCTTCGTCCAGGTCATCTTTAATTAAAACAAGCTCCCAGCCTTCATTTCCAATCTTTTCAAGATCACTCATCTGCTGCGGCATGTGAACGGCGTGAATCCTTCTTGAATCATACTCCCATAATTTCATATAATACCCCTCTTGTTGTCGATAATAAAACAATCAGTTTAATATTTAATATTGCAACAAAACTATAAAAACCTAAACAAATAAAAAAATATATGAATATTCCTTAAAAAGGCCTCCTTCAACGGTACTTGAGTACGGTACCCTTCAACGCTACTTGAGTCCTACTTGAATACGCTAATACTTTACAGCTCTTCGCCGTTCTCTGTGGATAAGAAGGAGTTCAATTAAAGAGCGTGCCGGTTTTTGTAACGGATAAACACTCAAAAAAGCGAGGAACCTTTTTAGGTTTTTTGCTGTTTCATGTGTATTTTCAGGCCCGGTTTTCAGCTTTCCTGAAGCAACATTCCTCGATTTTACAGAGACGGGTAACTTCAGTCCAGTTCGTAACTAAAGTAGTTTTTTTATAGAATGCAGCGTAAAACCCCTGAGTCTTTAGCTCAGGGGATATAAGCATCCACTTTCCAATAAATGGTTTAATTTCAAAACGTTAATATATTAATATTTCAAAACGTTAATATATTAATAATTCATTTTAATCCTACTCACTTTTGCGATCGCACAAATTGGAAATTTGTGGGATTTCCAGTGTAACTGGAAAATAACCAAACAAAAGTGAACTATAAATTAATCACCGCCGGAACGGCGGGAAGAGCCTGTGGACTGGTGGAGATTGCTCCGGGGTATGAAACAGGAAGCCGGTCGGTCTTTAGCCGAGCGGTAGTTCACTTATTGATAATTACAGTCTTAATATTTACAAATTCCTTCAGTCCGTAGTGGGAAAGTTCTCTTCCGACCCCTGACTTTTTGATTCCTCCGAAGGGCAGCCCGGGATCGGACTTTACCATCCCGTTGACCACCACAAAGCCGGCTTTAAGCTGGCCGGCAATTTTTTCGGCCCTTTCGAGATCCTTTGACCAGACAGTTCCTCCGAGCCCGAATTCCGTGGAGTTTGCAACTTCCACGGCTTCGGCCTCGTCCCTGACGGAAATGATTGGGGCAATCGGCCCGAAGATTTCGAGGGAGCAGACCTTCATATCGGTTTTAGCGGCCGGGACAAGGGCCGGGCTGAAGAAGAACCCTTTTTCGGGTCTGGCCTCGTGCACTTTCGGCTCACCCCCTTTCTTTTCCGCGTCCTTCAGGACCTTTTCAAGCTCTCCCACGAATTCCGCTTTTGCCACGGGTCCGATGTCGGTTTCCTCGTCAAGGGGGTCTCCCACCTTCAGCTGCTGCATGTACTCGTCAAATCTGGCTGTAAAAGCCCCGACGACCGGTTCCAGGACGATGAAACGTTTTGCCGCAATACAGCTCTGCCCGGCATTCATAAAGCGGGCCTGAACCGCCGCCCGGGCAGCCGTATCAATGTCGGCGTCCTCGAGCACGATAAAGGGGTCGGACCCCCCAAGTTCCAGCACAAGAGGCTTAATCCTTTTTCCCGCAAGCTCTCCTACGGCAGCCCCGGCCCCCACACTTCCGGTAAGGGATACGCCGTCCACCAGGTCCTCTTCGATTAGTTCCATGGCAGTCTTCGAGTCGATCAGCAGTGTCTTAAAAACGTTTTCAGGAAGCCCCACCTCCAGGAAAACCTTTCCGATTTCGAGAGCCGAACCCGGCACGTTTGAGGCGTGCTTCAGGAGGCAGACGTTTCCGGCCGAAAGCGCAGGGATGACAAAGCGAAAGACCTGCCAGAAAGGAAAGTTCCAGGGCATAATCCCCAGGATGACCCCGAGAGGCTCAAAGCTCACATAACTCTTTTCGGCCCCGGTTTCGACTGGTTCGGGTTTTAAAAATTCGGCCGCATTTTCAGCGTAGTAGTCACAGGCCCGGGCGCATTTTTCTATTTCGGCCAGAGACTCTTTTATGGGTTTTCCCATTTCCTTCGTTATGATTTCGGCGTAGATCCGGGCATTTTTCCTGAGGACTGATGCGGCCCTGGCAATGTATTTCAGGCGGGCTTCGATGGGTAAAGTGCTCCAGCCCTCAAAGGCGGCCCTTGTTTTTTC
>JAQVBP010000181.1:2266-5161 GCA_028690255.1 Methanosarcinaceae archaeon | reverse complement strand
GAACTTCAGGAGGCCGTCTACTACTGGCTGAATGATATCCCGGTTCCGAAAACAGGAGAAACACTAAAAACCGAAAGGCTGCAAAAAATTATTGACTGCTGGCTCAACGGTTAACGGGATAAAGAATTCTGAGGAAAACCGGTGCGTGTCGAGCGCCCTCTTCCTCATTTCTTCCTGCCCTGAAGATATCCGGACAGATTTCTTTTGAGGCTTTCCTGTTTTCCTATATAATCGCCCTCCTGCTTGCAGTGGCAGGGGTGCTTTCAATTGACCTCAACAGGTTGCATGTCCGGTTTTTATTTTCTGGGTTCATGAGAGAGCGGTCGTCAATTGTTATGTGGTTGATGTTTTGAAACACTTAAATATTAGGAGGTCGCGCAGTTTCCACTTTGAATGATGGACCATTTGTATTTGGTTGGTATTATTTTAACCAATCGAATGGAGCCTTAAGCACCTTTTTTCTATTTTTGCTAACTTTTGAAATTTACCTGCAGATCCACGTAAAAAACCATGGATAGACGCGGATAGACACGGATTTAGGCCATCCGTATTCATCTGTGTTAATCCTGGTTTATCGCTAAAACACATTGAAATTTGATCGTAAAAACATCAACCTATAAACAGTGGGCGACCAAAAAGTTATTAAGATTCGTATTTATTGTTGTCATGTTTATGCCGTAACTATTAAATTATATATATTATATAGTGGTGTTACACTTATTAAATCACTTGATTTTATAACTAAGGAATGGCTGAGAAATAACTTCAGATTTTCAGTTTGGGAATTGCTCTATACTCGTAAAGGTTGTGTTTTTGTGAGAGGAGGTGTTTGGTGTGGGCATTCAAACCACGGAACACAGGCCCTGTACCTTTTCGCAGGTTCCAGTTGAAAAATCTCCCTTATAATTAAGTTTATACTAAAGTTTATACTAAAGTTCCCGGCTGTCCGGAAGGTTTGACTATAGGTTTTTTAACAATAAAATTCATTTTTATCGGGGTGTTCGATGGTTGATACGATATTCTTGCTCGGGCTGGTGGTTGCCGTGCTTGTCATGTCTTTACTGGCACAGGCCCTCGGTCGTTACTTTCAGGTCCCCTTTATCATCTTTCTCCTGATCGAAGGAATCATTGCGGGCCCCGAAGTCCTGAACCTGCTTGATCCCTCTATCTATGTTGGGGGGCTGAGTGCCATAGTCGCAATTTCCGTGGCCATCATTGTTTTTGATGGTGGGCTGCACATTGACCTGAAACAGGTCAGAATGATTCATGAAAGTGTGATGAAACTGACTACGATAGGGGTCCTTATAACCTTCCTTGGGGTCACTGTCCTTACAAGCATCCTGATAGACATCCCTCTGGAGCTCGCAGCCCTTTTCGGAGCCCTGGTTACAGCTACGGGACCGACTGTCATTACTCCCATCGTCCGGCAGATCCAGGTCAGCCATAAGGTTAGCAAGATCCTGGAACTTGAGGGTATCCTTAACGACGCCGCTAGTGTAATCCTTGCAGCCATGGTTTTCGAGTGGATTGCTTCCGAACTTTCCGGAACCGATGCGGTGCTTTTCATCCTTTACAGGTTAGGGATCGGCCTCATTGTCGGGGCTATTAGCGGATATACCCTCCGCCACTTCTTTACCAGAGGGAAGGTCATAAGCAAGCAAACCGCAAGGCTCGTTACCCTGACCTCGGTCTTTGCCTGTTACGTGGCTTCCGAAATGCTCGGGAACGAGTCCGGGATCCTGGCGGTGGCGGTCTTCGGGATTATTCTCGGGACTTCGGAATTCCCTCATAAGGAGGCGGTCAAGGAGTTCAAAGGCGACATTGTGACCGTGCTGCTTTCCCTGCTTTTCATCCTGCTTGCGGCAATGCTCAGGTTTGAAGATATCCTGAGGATAGGAGGGGTTGGCATTGTGCTCGTGCTGCTCCTGGTCTTCCTGGTCCGGCCCATATCGGTTTTTGTCTCGATGTGGAACTCGCGCATGAGCAGGAACGAGAAGCTCTTTATCTCCTTCGTGGGACCGAGGGGGGTTGTACCGACTTCGATTGCGACCTATTTCGCGATCAAACTCGACGGCTTGAACATCCCCGGAGGACAGACCCTTGTAGGCCTGGTCTTTTTAACGGTTATTATTACCGTGATACTTTCCGGTGGCTTTTCAAAGAAAGTTGCGAATATACTGGAGATAATTCCTATGGAAATACTGATTATTGGTGGTGGTAAAGTAGGCCGAATTCTTGCCGAGCGTTTTGACCGGCGGGGAGAAAACGTGGTTGTTGTGGACATTTCCGAGGAAAACTGCAAGAAATGTATGGAACTCGGGATACGGACCGTGCAAGGAGATGCCGGAAACGTGAATATCCTGAAAAAAGCGGGAATTGAACACGCAAAGTATGTGGTTGCAACCACAAACAAGGACAACACGAACCTGCTCTTCTGCCAGATTGCAAGGACCAGTTTCGGGTTCAGGGGAGACCAGCTTGTGGCCCGTGTCAACGATATAGAGAACCTGCAGGCCTTCTGGGACCTCGGGATCCGTTCCATGAGCCCCGCCATGACCACGGCGGTTGTGCTTGACAATATGATCGGAAGGCCCCACCTCTTTTCCATGTGCGAGGTGGGTGGTGGAGGTGATATGATGGAAGTCAGGGTCACTAACCCGAAAATCATAGGAAAGGCCCTCAAGGAAATTACCTTCCCGGAAAAAAGTCTCCTTGTGATGGTGCAGCGAGAAAACGAGTCCATCATAGCCCACGGCAGCCTTGTGCTGGAGTATGACGACATCGTGACCGTCATAGGGGAGGGAGACGCCGCAAAGCAGACCGCTGACATCCTGCACAGGTGATGTTTTTCAGGTCACTTTTTTCCTTTTTTCCATTCATTCTTCAGACATGTTT
>JAQVBP010000181.1:0-2166 GCA_028690255.1 Methanosarcinaceae archaeon | reverse complement strand
ATTCAGGTATATTTATTCAGGTATATTTATTCAGGTATATTTTTCCGGCTTCCTGTAAAAGGGTTTTGTCCGGATATTTCCAGGTTTTCTTCAATACTTTCACCGTGCTTTATAACTTTATATACTCTTAGAACAATAAACTAAACTGCCTCTCTATAAGAAAAAAACAAGAGGCTTGAGGTAAATTCTATGAAACAGATGGCAGAATCCATTAAGGATCGTTTTTTTAAGCTTGGCGTCGATGTGCCCGTTGAGGACATCGAGAACAGACTGTCCGAACTGATTACGAAGTTCAAAGTCCCTGACAACGAGGCGCAGCGCAGCGTGGTCAATTACTTTTTGAAGAAGTATTCCATTCCTAAAAATGAGTTTTACGCCCGGCAGGCGGAACCGCATCTGAGCAAGGTTACTGACATCTCTGAAGATGGGCAGTGGACTGATGTGAAGGTAAAGGTCATTCAGCTCTGGGAAAAAACTCACGAGTCCATAGCTCAGGTGGGGCTTGTGGGGGACGAGACCGGGATTATAAAGTTTACGAAATGGCAGAACGCCGAACTGCCGGAACTTGAGCAGGGGGAAAGCTACCATTTAAGAAACGTTTTGATAAGCGAGTACAATGGCAGGTTCCAGATCCAGCTCAACAGCAGCAGTTCCATAGAAAAACTGGATGAAGAGGTGGAAGTCGGGGGCGGGGATTTCACTCCGGGAGAAATGGGGTCCGAACTCAGAAACATTGGGGAGCTTGCACAGGACAACCAGTGGGTAACTGTCAGGGGAAAAATTGTCCAGCTCTGGGAAAATTCCCATGAGTCCATTGAACAGGTAGGGCTTATCGGGGACGAGACCGGGGTTGTCAAGTTTACCAACTGGGCAAGTGCCGAACTGCCCGATATGGAAGAGGGGAAATGCTACCTCCTGAGTAATGCAGTCGTAAAAGAGTGGAATGACAGGTATTCACTTCAGCTTAACAGGGCAAGTTCCATCGAAGAACTTGACGAGGAAATCGAAGTAGGGACCTTCACTTCTTCCTATTCGGGGGCAATGGTGGACATCCAGACCGGATCAGGTCTTATCAAGCGCTGTCCCGAATGCAAGCGGGCTCTCGTGAAAGGGGCCTGTGCGGAACACGGAAAAGTAAAGGGAGAGTACGACCTCCGGATCAAGGCTGTCCTGGACAACGGGATTTCCACCCAGGATGCCCTGATTAATCGGGAACTTACCGAAAAGGCAGTCGGGCTGTCCTTAGACGACGCCATTGCAATGGCTGCCGAGGCCCTGGACCCCGGAGTCGTGCTGGATAAGCTCAAGCAGAAGCTTATAGGCAGGTACTATACCGTAAGCGGCCCGAAAGTAGAGCGTTATGTCCTGGTAGATTCCATAGTACAGGATTCTGAACTGGATAGGGCCCTGCTTGAAGACCTGATTGCTGAACCGGAGGTGGAATAAATGGCAGGCTATTTCAGAGAAGTTGCCCGCAGGCTTTTTTCTCAGGAATTGAGGGATTCGGACCTGACTTCAAGGGACGAAAGTGACCAGTATGCCCCCCAGTACCTTTTGACCCCCACCGGGGCCAGGGTTAACCGGGTTTTCCTTGTGGGGACCCTGATCGAAAAGGAAAACATAGGCACGGACACCGAATACTGGAGAGGCCGGGTCTCCGACCCGACCGGGGCTTTTCTGGTCTATGCGGGCCAGTACCAGCCCGAAGCCGCTCAGTTCCTCGCGGAATGCGAATTGCCGGCATTTGTTGCGGTCGTCGGGAAAGCCAGTACCTACACAACCGATGAAGGAAACGTCCTGACTTCGATCCGTGCAGAGTCCATCCAGCCCGTGGATGCGCAGACCAGGGACCTCTGGGTGCTCGATACCGCAAAACAGACCCTGGACCGGATAAAGGAACTCGAAAAGGCCGGGCCCGAAAACCCGGCTTCCAATCCCAACGCAAAGCTTGCAAAAGAGCACTATGCAGCGGACATGAAAGAGTACCGATCCCTGGTACAGAAGGCCCTTGAGTCCCTGAAGGAAAATATTTGACTGCAGGAATGTCAGTTGCCTGAAAAACTTTTGAATTAATGAATAAAATATTCCGAAACCTTCGACCTGGCCGAAAGGCCGGGTTAGAAACTATTTTCCAGTCCGTTTCCTTTTTTCTCTTTTTTTATTTTC
>JAQVBP010000027.1:20796-24885 GCA_028690255.1 Methanosarcinaceae archaeon | reverse complement strand
ACTACTTTATTTCAGAGGACATGCACTACTTTATTTCAGAGGACATGCAAAACAGCCAGCTCCAGTCGTCCGGTTATAAGAGTAGGGTCATACGAATATACTGAACACAATATACGCGATAATCACCATACTGGCGCTGTACTTGAGGCCCAGATATATGGACCCATGCCCCATTTTCCCTGCAACCAGCCCCGAGCAAAGCCCCTGGATGACCGAGGAATGAAACATCAGCATCGTGTATTCATTAACATCAAAAGCCGTGTTGGCAATACCTCCTGAAGACTCTTTGAAAGCAACGGTTTCCGGGAAAAAATAAACACTGAGTACATAGACAATGAAGAGGAATACGGTGAAGGAAACATAGATGGTGAAAATGTAAATTACCATCTGCGAAGCCCTTTCTTTTTTCATATTTTCATCGCTGTTGACCTGCTCCGAGGTGATGTAAAGCACACTTTTAAGGTCACTTGTGGACTCGTTTGCCCTGATAAGGGTGTGCAGGATCTTACTTGCTGTTGCGGTTCCTATACGAGATTCAAGTCTGAGGAGGGCCATTGAAATGGAGGTGCCCCAGGAGATGTCTTCCCTGACTTTTTTCAGCTCCTCACTTAGCACCCCAAGCTTGGAGTCTGCCATCAAAATCAGGGAATTTGAGAGGTGGATGCCTGACGCGTTCATGCTGGCAAGGTTTTTCAAAAAAGCAGGCATCAGGTCATCAAACTGCCTCTTTTTCCGGGCCTGCAATTCATAAAAAATAATGAAAGGAATCAGGATAATAAGTGTAAAGATTATAAGGTGGTCGTCAATCCAGGTAATGAAGTCCATATTTGCTACACCTATACCTGCAAAGTGAGGGGAAAGTTTCAGGGATATGTGTGGAAAGCTTATGTAGAAAAACCTGGCCTTATAAACAAGATACAGAACTCCCAGGGGCACACTCAGCAGGAAGGTGTACTTAGGTTCAGTTAACATCAAACCGAAGGGATTGAAAATGGCTTTTTTGAACCTGTGTATTTTTGTGTAAAGATGGATATGTTTAATTAGTTTTTTTTCATCCGTTTCTGAAACTTTCTCAGAGATATCCCTGAGATTCAGATGAGGGGAAGGAATGGGGATCTTATCGGGATTTAAGGAAAGTTCTCCCATCGTGTCCAGCAACACGAGGTAAAGCAGGGTCGACAGCGGGATGATTGCATAAATCAGCATGTAGAGTAACTGGGTTGAAGAGGTCCTGAAAAAATGAATTACGATAAGCGTGGTCATTATAAAAAGAGGACCCGCTACGAGCACCGTAACATAGACCTCGGCCAGGACGTCCAGTTTCTGGAGGAAGTCCTTGTTTGCGTGTTCCGCAAGTTCCTGGTACTGAGCGGTCTTGTTATTCAGGTATTCTCTGACGCTTCCACTACTTGAAACAAAGATAAGGCCTTCCAGAAATTCCTTAAAATTTTCCGATGGAGTTCGGGTTTTTGCGGTTTCAATTGCGCTCAGGATATCTTTACCGAGGTAATCCATGTCCCTGACAATGAAGTTGATTTCCCTGGCCGTATCTCCCAGAATAAGGGTATGGTGGCTCAGAGACCGAAAAACGGCAAAAAGGGGCATTCCCCCTTTTGTAAGGGCATACATATAGGTAATTGCAGGGAGAAGGGATCTGTCAATACCGGATTTTCGGATGTCTGCCTTGAAAAAAGGCAGGAGGTATGCAAGGGTAAAAATGGCCGCAAAACCAGTAAA
Source organism: Methanosarcinaceae archaeon (assembly GCA_028690255.1). Lineage (GTDB taxonomy): Archaea > Halobacteriota > Methanosarcinia > Methanosarcinales > Methanosarcinaceae > JAQVBP01. Next base: position 23,148 of record JAQVBP010000027.1, on the reverse strand, counting down.
AAAAGATAAAAGCCCGCTAAGCCCTGTAAATACTCCAAGGTACTCTACAGTGATCCCGGGCCTAAAAGTTTCAATAAAAAGGCTAAGAGGGTTTACGGGATTGGAAAAAGTCCTCCAACCCAGTACCCCTCCCGGAAAAGCTGCAAAAAGGCCTCCTAAAAGGGCGTAAAGAAGGGTGGAAGCAAGGTACTGGGAAACGGTTATGGGGTAGCTGGCCTGCCGGAGTTTTGTCCTGAAAGAAGCAAAGCTGTCTTCCCTCCTGTGGAAGGCCTCCCCAAAGGCCCGGTATGCAAAAATATCAAGAGAACTCATGTATGGTTCCTTCGGATCATAAAACCTCAAGCATTAAACCCGTTAAATCTTTATATTTAGCGGGTGGTTGGCTGGTGATATCATATCCTGCAACGTATCGTCCTCGATCTTTTCAATTACGAGATCGGAGTAATTCTGGTAGGCCTGTACCACAAGGGAAACTTCCACATAGTTCCTTATGTTTTTCTCGACCAGATAGGCCAGTATCTTTTTTCGGTTATTGATTTCCTGCCGGAGCTTCCAGGAGTCCCAGCCCCTTGCGTACATGAGCTCCTTTAAAATATAGGAATCCCCGACCTGAACAAAACAATCCTCGTGGGGGTCCCAGCTAAAGAGCTCATTGATCCCCAGATCCCCGGTCTCGGGGTCCACGTTCATAACTTCCACGATATTCTTTGTTCTCCTGACCCTTTTTTCGTTAATGTAGACCTGTTCCTGGATGGAAAGCACATCCAGGGACTGGAGCATCACCTGCGGCACGTTGATAGGGTCATGCATAAGCCTGTTAATGACTGTCTGGACGTCTCCCGCATGCATTGTGGAACTGGTAGCATGACCTGTTGACATTGCCTGGAAAAGGGTCAGGGCTTCCTCACCCCGGACCTCACCTACGATAATGTAGTCAGGGCGCTGTCTGAGAGCCGCTTTCAGGAGGTCATACATAGAGATTTCTCCCGTTTCATCGGCGGAAAAACTCTTTCGGGCTATTCCGGAAATCCAGTTGCCGTGGTGAAGCGTCAGTTCCTGAGTGTCTTCGATGGAAATGATCTTTGCCAGGGAAGGCATGAAAAGGGAGGTTGCGTTAAGCATGGAGGTCTTGCCGGAAGCTGTCCCTCCGGCAAAAAGGAGGTTGTAACCCCCTTCGATGACAATCCAGAAATACGCAAGAATTTCCAGGTCGCAGGTGTTGAAGTTTATAAGGTCGATGGCGGTAATCGGGTCTTTCCTGAATTTTCGTATAGTAAAGGAACTGCCCCTGGGGGTAATTTCCCTGCCGAGCATGGCCTGAAGCCTGGACCCGTCCACCATGGTAGCATCGACAATGGGCTGGCTTACCGAGATGTGTTTATTGTTTAACTGGCACATCTTTACAACGAGTGAGTCCAGTTCCTCTTCTTCAAAAGAGATATTGCTCGTTATGGTGAAGTATTTGCTGTGGTAAACAAAAATAGGGATTGAGACCCCGTCGCAGGAGATATCTTCCAGATAAGGGTCATGGAGCAGGGGGTTTACTTTTTCATAACCAAGCAGGTTCCTTTTCAGGTAATAAATAATCCTGTGGATCGAGGAAACAGAAATCTCAGCCCTGTAGCGTTCAAAAAGAAAAAGGGAACGGTCAACAAGGAAAATTTCTTTGTCCAATTTGGATGTTGTGGTATTAAGGACCAGGATATCCTGGAAGTCCTCGTATACCCGGTCAAGCAGCTCTTTTTCATATTTTGTCAAAGAAGGCTCAACCATCCGGTAATAGTTCATCCTCCGGTCTTTCAGTATTACGACAAAGGCATAGGGTTCATCAACCCAGTACCTTTCAATTTCCTCAAACCCTTCCGGAACCTCAAAGCTGACAAGAGGCCCGTCTAACTCAGGATCATACTCCGGCATAGTTCGGAGGGGAGTTTTAAAAAGGTTTTGGGCTTTCTCAAACAACCCTTTGATGAAGTTAGCAGGTTTTGAGGCAAATTTAGAGCTAGAACCTGATGCAGAGGCAGATTCGGATGGAAATTCAGGCTCGGGTTCTGACTTAGGTCCAAAGTTAGGTTCGAATCCAGATTCAGATGGAATATCTGAAACAGATTCAGATTTAAAGCCTGATTCGACCTCGGATTCAGATTCGGATGTAATATCTGATAGAGGTGCCAAGGGCTTAATTGAATCAGATTCTGAAGTAAATTCGGGTTCGGATTCAGAGGTAGGTTCAAAGTCAGGTTCGAATTCAGAGTCAGATGAAAGAGCCGGTAAAGCTTCTGAAGGTGAGTCTAAGGGGGGGATTGACTTTGATTCTGAGGTAAACTCAAAGGCATGAACTGGTTCTGATTC
>JAQVBP010000027.1:8941-20696 GCA_028690255.1 Methanosarcinaceae archaeon | reverse complement strand
GTTCTGAAGTAGACTCGGATATAAAGTCTAAGGCCTGGCCTGAGGGGGATTCAGATTCTGAGGGTTGCTGGTGTGAGGCAAGATCTGAGGAATCTCTGTCAGAATCCGTTTTTTCATGAAGATGTGGCTTCATAGATTTATTGTTATACATATCCATGGTATAAAATTTAAATAAAATTCAGCTCTAATTTTTTGTCCCCTAAACAGGTTTTGGGGTGGACCATATCGTTTAAACTAATAATATATTTATATTTGATTTTAAATAGTACGACTATATAAATATATGTGAAAAATTGGAGCATAATAGAAAAATAGATTTACTAACATTCCCTCCTCCTTTTTTCAAAAATTCTCTATCCTGACCCCTTCGGAAGTGATCGAAAAGCCTACACTATCAAGGAAAAGTTCCATTCCCCTCATTTTCGACACTCTCATAAAACGATCAAGTTTTCCTTTTTGCCGGGCTTCTTTGTAGTACAGTTCAATCTTTCCGAAAACCAGGTAATCGGCAAAACCCTGCATATTTCTGTGGGCCCGGTCATCCATAAGGAAAAGCGATGTACAACCGTAATCTGCAAGGACATTGTACAGGGGATCGAACTTCTTAAGGGGCTCTTCCCCTACACAGTTCCAGGATTTTGAAAGGGCTGCCAGGCTGTCATATACCACGACATCCACATCCAGGGATAGCTTTTTTACGGTACCTATCCGATCCTTTTCTACCAGTTCAAGCCCTTTTCCGAGGCGGGAAGCATTTTGAGCTTCCTTAAGCCTGCTCTCAAACACATTATCGACAAGCAGCTGGCCGGAGTTTATGAAGGGGTCAAGATCAAGCCCCAGGCAGCTTGCCTGCTGGAGCAGGTCATCCAGCCGGGTCCGGGTGAGGACAAGGAGCCCTTTTTTTCCGGAGGCACAGTTGCTGTGCAGGAAATGGATCCCGAAAATAGTTTTTCCGGAACCTGTCGGACCTGTGAGAAGAACACCCTTTCCTTTAGGGTAACCTCCCCCCAGAAGGGGGTCTAAGCCTTCTATTCCACTCTTTATTCTTTCCACACTGGAATCCTCTGTTCAGTTTTTTTAAGGGAAATGTCTTTTGGGGTAAGTTAAAGTGAATTATATCTGGCGTAATATATTAGTATCTCATGTAATAAAAATTTACCTTATGATACAGAAAACGGAAATATTAAGAGTTACACAAAAGAGGTTCAGGCAACAAGGGCTTTCAGATCTGAAACCGCTCCTATAAGGGCATCTACTTCTTCTTCCGTGTTGTAAAGGGCAAAGGAGGCCCTGACAGTACTGTCAACCTCCAGGAAGTTTATAGAAGGTATGGCACAGTGGTGCCCGCTCCGGACACAGATTTTCCTGCTCTGGTCAAGGATGAGGGCAACGTCATGTGCATGGAGCCCGCGCACGTTGAAGGGGACCACCCCTGCTCGTTCGGTCGGGCCGTAGACTTCCACGTGTTCCATTTCCGAAAGCCTGGCCGCGGTTTCCCTTGCAAGCCGGGTTTCGTGTTTTTCAATTTCAAAAACCCCTATGTCTTCCAAGTATTCCACGGCCCTTCCAAGCCCGATAACGCCCGGAATGTTGGGGGTTCCGGCTTCAAAGCAGGCAGGAGAAGGTTCAAGCACGTAATTAAGCCCCTCTACCCCGGAAACCGTCCCGCCCCCCACAAAGGCGCTTTCAAGCAGGTCCGGCTCTTTTATGTAGAGGACCCCGGTTCCCTGGGGCCCGAGCAACCCTTTATGGCCCGCGGTCGCGAAAAAATCGCAGTCCAGGGCGGAGAGCTCAACAGGCATATGCCCCGCGGACTGGGCCCCGTCAATCAGGACCTTAACCCCGTTTCTGTGAGTCATTTTCGTGATCCTGGCAACGGCCTGGACCGAGCCGAAAACGTTTGAGACCTGGGTTACTGCCACGAGTTTTGTCCTGTCCGTAAGGGCTTTTTCAATCGATTCCGGATCGATCAGGCCTTCCGGTCCTTCCGGCTTTACGATTGTTACCTCCACCCCCATCTTTTGCAGGCGCAACCAGGGAAGGAGGTTTGAGTGGTGTTCGATAAGGGTTGTTACGATGTGGTCCCCGGCTTTGAAGGGAAAACTGTTTGCGACCAGGTTGATCCCTTCGGTAGTGTTTTTCGTAAAGACGGTTTTCGAGGGGTCGGCTTTAAGAAAAGCGGCAACTCTTTCCCTGGCGTCTTCATACCGGGTTGTGGTCTCCCGGGCAAGGCGGTGGGCTCCCCTACCGTGATTTCCCGCGTACTCATAGAAATATTCGTTCATGGCCTCCACGGCAGGCACCGGGGTCTGGGTGGTCGCCGTGCTGTCCAGGTACACGACCTTGCTTAAAACAGGAAAGTCTTTGCGAACCGCATGCACGTCATACATGCTGGGTTGTAAGGTGAAGGAATAAAAAAAGTTTGTGCAGGTTATTTACCCTGCATACCGCCTATCATGAAGCGGTAAAGCTCAAGTTCATCCGAATCAAGGCTGTCGGTACAGCCTTTTACAACGGCGTGGTATTTATTTTCAGGTTTTTTTCCCTTTCCACACCTTTTCTGTATTTTATTTTCTATCTTTAATTCACTCATTAAATGCCTCCTGTCTCTCAAGAATCGCGCAGCCATGGGGTAAGCAGAAAATAATTTTTAAAAACGCAGGCACCCCACCTGAATGCGAAAAATATCAATTGTTCGTTCCCACAGTTACCATATTAATTAGAGGTAAAGGTATATAATTGTTCCGGAAAAATCTTATTATTTAATGAAATATTTTTTAAAAAAGGAAAAATGTGCCCAAAGAAGCCATAGTTCTTCTTTAAAGGGATAAAGAAAACGTTTTTTCGAAAGGGGGTAAATTAGAAGGAAGGGAAAAAGTTTTTTTCGAATTCCACGAACTTACTTTTTCCCTTCCAGATTATCCATGAGTCCCCTGATATGAGCCGGAATAGCCCCTATGGCCGTGCAGGTCTCAAGGGAGAGTCCTTTTGAGGTAATATCCAGATGGTACTTTCCCCTTTCAAAAAGTTCTTTCGGAAGCCCTTTTCGGCCCAGGCCCACAAGAAAAAGAAAAGAGCGGTTATGCAAAGCTTCTTCGGCGATTTTCAGAGGGGTTACCTGCTTTTTCGGGTCCGGTTTTGAGCTGGTGACTATAACTTCCCCGAACTGAGACTGAAAACCTTTTTTTGGCAGGTCGAAAACCGAGAGCCTGTTGGTCTCGTAAAGGGTCTTGAGGTAGCTTCCCGATTCCCCGATTGTCGTCTTGTCCATCACGAAATCCACCAGTTCTTCGGGGGTCATCTTGAAGGGGAAATCAAAGAGGGCGAGGTGGAAGCCAAAGGCGTGGCAGATGGGCGCGGCCCTTGCAATTGCCCGGTAGTGCGCGTCCAGAATTTTTATCTTATCATAGGTGTTTACTATTCCGAGAGTGAGCATGGAATCCCTCATTGCTTTCTTTTGTAAAATAAGCTTTCGTTGTAATAGAGAGACTCCATAAAGAGATTATAGAGAGACTCCATAAAGAGATTCCACAGCAGAATTAATTCCGACCGGACATAGAAGTACATCAGTATACTGGATGTACCGGATCAGTTCCCGCCCTTATATCTCACATCGACCGGAAAACAGGTATTAGTTAGGCTATGACTGGATGTACCGGATCAGTTCCCGCCCTTATATCTCAGGATTGTCTGCCCGCAATTCTTAAAGTGTTCGCAGTTTGCGCAATCTTCCCAGAGCCCGGATTTGACGGCAGCAGGAAGTTTTCCAAACCCCATTTTTTCAAAAAAGCGGGGGGATGTTGTCCTTACATAGAGTTTACGGTCCGGGGGCAGGTTTGAGAGAAGGGCTTCCACAAGCCGGGCCCCTATCCCTTTTCCTCTCCGGTTCGGGTGGACAGCAATGCTGTGAAGTTCCAGGAATTCCACACCCTTATAATTGTTAGAGATCATAGCGGCGCCTCCTACCACCCGGGCTTCCTTTTCGGCAAGCAGGAAGTCTTCGCACTCCAGCCCTTCCATATCAAGGAAATAGGTGGAAAGGAGTTTTTGAATTTCGGGCAGGTCTTTTTTGTCGGCTTTTCTAATTATAAGTTCGGGCATCTTCCTCAACCAGTTTTTTTCAGGTCTTTACTTTTTCCCTGCTCACTTCTTTTTTCCCGCATGTGAGGCTCGTCCATGCTCCCGCTCCGGAAGCCTTCGAGGTCCAGGGTCACGTAGTCAAATTCCAGGTTCTTGAGGTGCTCGGAAATCCGTTCACTGTTCCTTAAAAGCCCGGGGAATTCCTCTGGAGAGACCTCTATGCGGGCGAGGTTTGCGTGCATTCTCACTCTTGCCTGTAAAAAACCCAGGGAATAAAGGTACTCTTCGGCCTGTTCTATTTTCTGGAGGGCCTGCGGGGTTATGGGCTGCCCGTAGGGAAAACGAGAGGCCAGGCAGGCCATGGAAGGACGGTGGGCAGCGGAGAGGGCGCGACTTGAGGCGATTTCCCGGACCTCGGCTTTTGTGACCTCGAATTCCAGGAAGGGGGCAAAGACTTTCTCCCCGGCTTCCAGCAGAGCCTGATGTCCGGGTCGGTGTCCCTTGATTTCAGAGGCGTTTGTGCCTTCAAGCACTACATTGTAACCTTCTTCTTCCGCAAACTCGACCAGGGTATTAAGGAGGGCCTTTTTACAGAAATAACACCTGTTAAGCGGATTTGCGCTAAAGTAAGACATGCTCAGGTGGGGAAAGGAAAGCACCTTATGGGGAAGCCCGAGCTCACAGGCCGTCTGTACGGCGATATCGAGCTGCCTGCGGGGAAAGAGTGGAGAGTCAAGGGTCACGGCAAGGGCTCTGTCCCCTAGCACCTCATACGCAAGGCTCGCGAGGACAGTACTGTCTACACCACCCGAAAAAGCGATAAGTGCACTTCCTCTGGCTTTTATTGCATCCTTTATCATCTGAAGCTTTGAGATAGCCATTAGTAACGGATTTTGACTAATAGGATATATGTATTTGCCAGTTCATTCAGAACCCCTGGCAACGACAGTATGTAAAAATCAAGTAATTTGGGGGCCAACTGAGTAAATTCGGGGTGGGTTTAAGTTCAGAAAAACATATTTTAAGTGGAATAAGGGAAAGCCGGAATCAGGGGATGGAGGCCTCTTAACAAACGTAATCCTGATGGTTGAAAAGTTCCGGAAACCGGCTACTTAAGCACAAAATAACACTTTTACGGGCCTTTTATGGTCTTTCACCAGAAACGGAGATTTAAAATGAGATTATTTGGAACAAACGGCGTACGCGGAAGAGCAAATGAATATATAAGTCCCGAAATGGCCACCCGGGTGGCAAAAAGCCTGGGAACTTATATGAAATCGGAAGGGACCGTGGCAATAGGTTGCGATACCAGGATATCGGGCCAGATGCTGAAATCCGCGGCAATTGCCGGGGCCCTTTCTGCGGGCCTGAAGGTTATTGACGTGGGAGTGGGCCCTACCCCTTCCATTCAGTATTACGTCCGCGACTATGCCGATGCGGGGATAGTGATTACGGCGTCTCATAATCCAAGGGAAGACAACGGGATCAAGCTGATTGCAGGAGACGGTTCGGAGTTTCCGAGAGATGGAGAAAGGGCCCTTGAGGAAATCTACTTTTCAGAAAAGTACGCTGTGGCCTCCTGGGAAAAAACCGGGGAGTTTACGACGGACCCGGGGGTAAACGACTATTATATCAGGAATATCCTTCGCTCCGTGGATGCCGAAAGTATAAGGAAGCGGAGGTTCAAAGTGGTGGTTGATACGGGCTGCGGAGCAGGAGCTCTGACCCTTCCGTTCCTCCTCCGGAAACTGGGCTGCGAGGTCCTGACTCTGGGAGCCCAGGCAGACGGGACTTTTCCCTGGAGGAACCCCGAACCCCTGCCCGAGGCTCTGGGGGAACTATCCGATCTGGTAAAAAAGACCGGGGCCGATTTCGGAGCCGCGCACGACGGAGATGCGGACAGGATCGTCTTCATGGACGAAAAGGGGGAATTCGTAAATGAAGAAGTCCTGCTTTCCATGATGGCACAGTACGTGCTTGAAGGGAAAAAAGGCCCCATAGTCACTCCTGTGAGTTCTTCCCAGCGTATGGCCGATGTCGCGGCCGCCGCGGGCGTGGAGTTGCACTGGACAGCTGTCGGTTCCATAAACGTGGCCCGCAAGATGATGGAAATCGGGGCCGTCTTCGGAGGAGAGGGCAACGGCGGGCTGATCTTCCCCGAGCACCAGTACTGCAGGGACGGGGGCATGGCCTGTGCCAAGCTCCTGGAGATCCTGGCAAGCGGAAAAAAGGTCTCGGACCTTACAAAAAACGTGCCCGTTTACTATAACGCAAAAACAAAACACCCCTCAAAAGACCCCGCGGCTACAATGGAAAAGGTAAAAGCCGAAGCTCTGGACCTGGGCCTGAAAGTCGATACCACCGACGGCGTAAAACTCTGCTTTGAGGACGGCTGGACCCTTATCCGCCCCTCGGGGACAGAGCCTATTTTCAGAATCTTTGCCGAGGCAAAGACCGAAGCAAGGGCAGAAGAACTTATGAACCGGGGCCTGAAAATGCTCAAAACAGCCGAAGGTTCTGAATAATCCGGGGCTAAGCCAGAAAAGTCAACTACCCCCCTAAAACCTTCGCCGAACGGTTCAGGTTTTTGAGGAGGGAGCTTTTATTTTTTTACACCCAGATACCGTACACTCAAAAGGAGCTTACTTTGAAAAAGCCGGCTTCAATTTCTTCACTAAAGTGTAGAGGTTGTACAGGACAACCACCGCGGCCGTTATCCAGAAGAGCAACCAGGAGATGTTTGAAATGGCTCCGGGGCCCAGGACCCAGCCTATCAGTGTGATTGCCAGTATAGCGCCCATGATGAGCTTGGGATTGGTCTTTTTACCGTTTTTCTGGCGGGGTTTTGTATTGAAAAGATCCATATTTCTGAAAATGACTTTAAAATCTTAAATAGTTTTTCAATCTGACAATTTTAGCTATCCATGTTCGGAACAACATGTCGGGAACTGCACGAGGATACGATGACACTAAAAATCAATTTTACATGATTTTAATGTTATTTATCTTCTCAAAAATAGCAATAAATTATAAATACCTTGAATGCATTGATACAATTGGAGATAGTACCAAACTGTTGCCTGGAAAACAACCTCAATATTTTCTGTGAGGGCTGTAGCCCGGGATTAGTGCTGTTGATTGCAAAAGAAAACTCTGGCATGAGAACTCCTTTATTGAGAAATTTCATCCTGGAAAATTACACCCTGGAAAATTACACCCTGAATTCCTGCGGGGTTCAGGGGAAAAACAGAAAATGGGAAATGCCAGCAAAAGCCTCCTAAATAAAAACTAACTGTACTGAGACCACAAATATACGAGATCAAACACCGTGTCGAAATCCGAAATCAAAACATCTTCGGATTGAAAAGAAAGTGGAAAAGAATCAACTCAGAGAGCGGGACTATAATCCCAGCCTGAAAACCTCCCGGTACCTGCGGGCTGAAACGTTCTGAGCTTTTCCGAATCCCTTTCTTTCTGTCAGACGAAGAGGCCCGGTCCTTTCGTATAAATTCCGGACAATTTTATCCTGTAGGAGTTTTAAGGAACCTGCCATAAGGGAGGGGCCTGTCCACAGGGCTTTTTTTAATTATTTTTCAGATTTTTCAGATTTTTCAGATTTTTCAGATTTTTCAGATTTTTCAGATTTTTCAGATTTTCCATAAGGGATTTTCAATTTATTCCAGATCTTCTTTTATCGAGTAGCAATTTTTTTAGATTAATTACTTCTCCGGTATATTCATAATTGTCATCAAAATCTATCGGATTTCCATAAGAAAAGGTGGTCCAGAAAAGTTATTAGGATTAAGGTTTATTGTGGTCATGTTTGTGCCGAAACATCATTACATAAGATCACAATTATATATATTATGTAGTGGTGTTACACTTATTAAATCACTTGATTTTGAAACCGAGTCAGTTAATCAATATCATTATTATCTTCTGATTTTTTTAATCCTTATAAAAAAAATGGTGGAAATATGACAGATATCATTCACTGGGCAGATGTTATTGCTGAAGATACGTTAAAAATGAGCAGCAAGCATCTTGTTGCTACAGGGATAACCCCCTCCGGCCACATCCATATCGGCAACATGAGGGAAGTCGTAACAGCGGATGCCGCGTACAGGGCGCTCCTGGATAAGGGTGCGGATGCCGAGTTCATCTACATCGCAGATACCTACGATCCTCTCAGGAAGGTCTATCCTTTCCTTCCGGAAAGTTACGCCGAACACGTCGGTAAACCCCTTTCCGAAGTCCCCTGTCCCTGCGGAAAATGTGCAAACTATGCCGAGCACTTCCTCAAGCCTTTCCTTGAGGCCTTAAAGAGCCTCGGGATTAATCCGAAAGTTTACCGGGCTGCCGAGATGTACAAGAGCGGCATGTATGTGGAGGCGATCAAGACTGCCCTTCGGAAAAGGGACGAAATCGCAAAAATCCTCGAGGAAGTTTCCGGGAAAACCGTGCTCGAAGACTGGAGTCCCTTTAACCCCCTCTGTTCCGAGTGCGGCAAAATCACCACCACAAAGGTAACTGGCTTTGATGTTGACGCAGAGACCGTGGACTATGAGTGTTCCTGCGGACACAGGGGAACTGCGCTCATGAAAGGAGGAGGCAAGCTTACCTGGCGGGTGGACTGGCCTGCCCGCTGGGGTATTCTGGGCATTACAATCGAGCCTTTCGGAAAAGACCATGCCTCGAGGGGTGGCTCCTACGATACCGGAATTCGCATCGCGAACGAAATTTACGCTCATCAGCCCCCGGCTCCGATTGTTTATGAGTGGATCATGCTCGGGCAGAAAGGAGCCATGTCCTCTTCAACAGGAGTTGTTGTCTCGATTTCCGATATGCTGAAAGTCGTGCCTCCCGAGGTCCTGCGCTATCTGATCATCCGGACCAAGCCCGAAAAACACATCAAGTTCGACCCGGGTCAGCCTCTCCTCACCCTTGTGGACGAATATGAAAGGCTCAGGGACCGCTTCCGTGAGGAAGACCCGAAACTCGGGGCGTTTGACCGCCGCATTTACGAGCTTTCCAGAGCAAGCGGGATATGCCAGTCCGAAATCCCCTTCAAGCAGATGGTCATGATCTTCCAGGTGGCCCGCGGGGACTTCGACCGGATATTGAATGTCGTGAAACGCTCGGGCTTTGAAGTCGAGGACAAAATAGCTATCAGGCAGCTTGTGGAAAACGTCTCTAACTGGCTGGAACAATATGCCCCTTCCTTTGCAAAGTTCAGCGTAAAGGAAAACGTGCCCGCCGAGGTTGCGACCCTTTCGAAACTCCAGAAAGCCTTCCTTGCAGCCTTTGCGGACCTGATCGAGGAAAGAGGGGAACTTTCGGGGGAAGCCTACCATGATCTCGTTTATTCCGCAAAGACCCCGGATTCCGAACTTACCGGCAAAATTGCCGCAACTCTGGGAGTCCTCCCCGAAGAGCTTGAAGTCAACCCCAAAGAGCTCTTCCAGGCAGTCTACACCGCAATCCTCGGACAGGACTCGGGGCCCAAAGCCGGCTGGTTCCTCTCCTCTTTCGAGCAGCCTTTCCTGATAGAAAGGTTCAGGGAAGCTTCCGTCACCGGGCCTGAATGAATTAACCCGAATTAATTAAGATGGATTATGAAGGAAGGAAAGGCCGGGGCCTCTCCAAAGCCCCATTTCCTGGCCTGGGATAAGGAATACGCCCACCTCCGGTGGGGTGGCCCCGGTTCTATCGCCCGGGTAAAAGAGTATATGCCCGAAGGTGCCTGTCTTCTTGACGCAGGCTCCGGAAACGGCCGCTACCTCAAAGAGCTTGCGAAATATTACCGGGTGGTCGGGGCCGACGTCTCCTTTACGGCCCTTCAAAGCTCAAGGAACAGGCTTGCAAAGAGCGGATTTTTGGCCGAACACGCGGTAGCCAGCCTCCATACCCTTCCTTTCAGGCCCGGCTCTTTTGAGGGCGTACTCTGTTACGGGGTCCTTCAGCACCTTTTTCAATCCGAGAGAATGGCTGCGGTCCTGGAATTCAAGCGGGTGCTAAGGAAAGGGGGGCTGGTCTTTTTCGAGGTTTTCGGTTCCGAAGACATGCGTTTCGGAGGGAAAGCTGCAGGGCCCGAGGGAGAGCCTCCTGAAGAAAATACTTTTTTAAGGCAGAGCGGAATTATTTACCACTATTTTACGGAAAAGGAAATCCTCTCGCTTTTTGAGGGTTTCGAGGTCCTTGACCTTCAGGAAGTTAAAAGAGAGAAAAAATTCCGGGGCGAGGTCTACATAAGACAGCAGTTCCGGGGTGTTTTCCGGCTTCTGTGATTTTTTTTCTGGTTTTTAAGAGGCCTTTTTCCGGAGGCGGTGTTTTTTTCTGATTTTTGGGGCCGTTTCTGTTTTCTGGCAGGATCGTTGAAAGGCCGGAAACCTCTGTGGGCAGTTACAAATATATTTAGCAGGATATAGCGAAAAGCTTTTTGAGTTGCTTGGCCTGGATTTCTTGAATGGTCCGGGATATTATTTCAGGTAGGGCAGGATTGTTTGCTGAGGTGAGAAATAACAGGGCCCTCAACGGCCGACGCAGACGGCCGGGGGTTTCAAAAAGGATGTGAAATGGATGCATACTTTTACACCGTTGTTTTATGTGGCAAAAACAGCATCATTATAAATGATTTGGGTGGAAAAATATACCTGCCAAAAAAAGCCCGTTTCTGTTGTCCTTCAGCCGTTTCTGTTGTCCGTCAGGATAGTTCTCCTAATCCTCACCTGCCGCAGGCCGGCCTTTTCCGAAAAATGAAATGACACACCAAAATAAAAAAAGTTCTGTTCGAAATTCTTATAAATAAAAAAAAGACGGAAGATGCCATTCAGGCAGTTCCGGTTTAAGAAATTGTTTTTTTTGAAAAAACGGGGCCGGATATTCCTCAGAAACCGACTCCAAGATAGCTCAGGAGAATGACTATAAGGGCCCCGACAACGCCTGCAATTGCACAGATCAGGATGGTTATCACATTTATTGCGATATTGAGTCCGAGTACAAACTTTGCCGCAAGAAGGATTATTAAGCCTATGACGGTGTTTACCACCATATTCTTGATGGTCTTGAGGACCTTATACAGAATGACGGCTGCTATAAGCGCAAGTATCAGCCCTGCTATTACCATAGTTTCCATGGCTTATAGTATTGGAATCCGGTTATTTAATAATTGTTAATGTCAGGAGTTCACAAAGTACGGTTTATTCGGGCTTATGGGGGGATTTCTGCTTTTTTCCGGCTTCAATAGATTCTACAAATTCTTTGAGATATTTCCTCAGTTCATCAGGGCCCGAATACTCCTGAACCTTCAGGTCCGGCCCCGGGTTTCCGAGCAGCATGGAGGAAACGGAAGCCTCGGGCCTGTGGAGGCAGAGCACCGGTAAACCTTTTACAAGGGCCCGGCAGATTTCGTAGCCCACTCCGACGGAAGGCAGCGTGACCTCGGCCACCAGGGCGTCGCTTTCGGAAAGCAGGCCCATGTCCCGCGCATATATTCCCTCTTCCGTCATATCCGCTTCCCGGGCTTCAAGGTCGGGGTCCACGACATGCCAGCTTACCACCCCGGCCCCGGCTTCCTGCAAGAGGTCATATATCAGGCGGTAGGTCGGGAGAAGATCCCGGCCTCCCCGGATCGAGCCTGAGAGGAATACTTTTAACGGGATTTTCGGTTCTGAGG
>JAQVBP010000027.1:0-8841 GCA_028690255.1 Methanosarcinaceae archaeon | reverse complement strand
TTTCGGTTCTGAGGCTTTCGGTTCTGTTACTTCCGTATCCATCTTTTTGTCATCCTCCTTTGATCGGGCATATTTTGATAAGGAATTTAATTTTCCATTATTTTCTTATCTTATCTTATCTTATCCTGCCCTCTTTCACCATTTTCTTATCCTGCCCTATATCATTATTTTCTTATCCTGTCCTTTCATTTTCCCGGAGTTTCCTGCTTTTTTCGCTTGCTTCCTGCCGTTACTTCCTGATTTTTCACTGAACTCCCCTGAAATAGTGCCCGGTAGTAAATTCCTTTCCGAAATTCTCGCATTTTCCGGGCTCTTCTTTTCTATTTTCCAGGTACAGGTCGATTGACTTTCGGTAAGCTTCTGTCAGGGCCCTGATTCTTTCTCCGCTTCCTTCTTCATCCATTCCAAGTGTCTCGATTCTCAGGCCTGATATTCCGGCTCCGATAAGTTCGGGGAGCCGGTCAAGCAGGCAGAGGGCCCGGGAATTTAAAAGGTGCATTCTGCATGACTGGTCCATGAGAAGGGGGAACTCGTAGTTTTTCTCGTCCGTAAGGGAAAAGTTTCCGGTCCTGCATGGGGCCGAGCAGCGCTTTTTGCCGCCCAGGAGGCCTCCAACAACGCAGTGTTCGGACTCCATCAGTTCCAGTCTGCCGTGGACAATACACTCCACGGCCCCTCTTGCTGCAATCGGGCTTATCTCATTCAGGGTCAGTTCCGGAGAAAGAGTCGTCCTTTTCGCGCCCTCCCTGCTGAAAAAGTCCAGAGAATAACTGTTAAAGACGTTCAGGGGACTGTCCGCAATAAACGGGACCTTGAGAGCCTTTGCCCGCCTGAGCACTCCGAGGTTTGCGACGAGCACCCCGTCCGCCTCCAGACTTTTTGCGGCCCGAAGAATTTCGGTTGTGGCCTCCATTTCAGAGTCTTTAACAATGCGAGGGGTCATAAAATAGACCTTTTTTCCGGCTTCCCGGACCAGCAGGACCGCGTTTTCGAGGTTTTGTTCCAGACATTTTCCCAGGCTTTTTTCCGGCTGTTTTTCGTATCTTTTCCCGTCTCTTCCTTTTCCAGGACTGAAAAGCCCTTCTCCATAATAGATCAGGTCTGCCCCGCCTGCAAGGGCGGCTTTGAGGGCTTCCGGGGAATAGACGGAAACTGAGAGCAGGGGCTTTACCGGAAAAGTTCTTTTCTTCCCACTCTCTTTCTCCATCCCCTTCTCCATTCCTTTCCAATTCTCCTGCCTTTCCGGGACTGCGGGCAGCCGGAAGTCCGGGCACGGAAGCCTTTTTGCCTTTGAGACCCTGAGTTTTTCAAGTTCGGCCACGGCCCGGTTCCTGAGCAGGTTTATCTCTTTTACCGGGATGAAGACCTCTTCTTTAAGGTCAATCTCAATTTTTTCCGGCCTGAAGCCCGTGTTTCCGAGTTTGGAAAACTGCTGGACTATCTGCTCTTTTTCCGTGGGTATTTTAAGGGGGGTTTCTACCAGGTATTCGGATTCGACGCTTACACTGCCGGAATAGAAATCCGAGAGGGTGAGGGTAAGGGGCCGGCCTGCGGCAATCTCCGCTTTCAGGCTTACGGGCACCTGCCTGATGGGGCTACCCGAGGTAAAACTTTTTTCCAGGGCCTCCATAAGGGCCTTTGCAAAGGTCCGGTACACGGGGCTATCCGCAGAGATATCCTTATCAAAGGGAATTTCCACAACGTCTCCGGCTCCGGCTTCCTTTATGGCCTCTCTTCCCCTGTACATGCGTCGGATTACCCAGCCTTCTTCTTTTGCTTCGGCATCCGCCTTTCCCGTCGGGTGGCTTTCGGTAAAAAGAATACCGTCTCCCACAGAAAGAGTGGCCGCAAGTTCCAAGGTGGCGCTTCTTTTCCTCCGGTCATATCCGAGGACCCTGCCCGCGAAAACGCCCCGGTTATGGGGCCTTTCCCGGCTCATGAGGGCTCCGCGGGGGTTTTTGAAAAAGTAGCCTTCCGTAAAACCCCGGTTGAAAAGCTGTTCAAGGGTTTCGGATTCCTTTGGCCTGACTGAATAGGTTTCGGGAGATTTCAGGCAGCAATCGAGCAGGCGGCGATAGGTCCCGACGACCCCGGCCACATACTCCGGGCGTTTCATCCGGCCTTCGAGCTTGAAGGACGCGACTCCGGCCTCGACCAGGGCGGGCAGGAAGGGTGCGGTGCAGAGGTCTTTGGGGCTCAGGAGGTAGGGGCCTGATGTTTCTTTTACCTTTTTTCCCTCTTCCCCATAATCAACTGGTTTCCCGTCTTTTTTCAGGCGGTACTTTTTTCGGCAGGGCTGGGCGCAGTAACCCCTGTTTCCACTTCGGCCCCCGATCAGGCTGCTCATGAGGCACTGCCCGGAGTAGGAGATGCAAAGGGCCCCATGCATGAAGGCCTCGACCTCAAGTCCTGCTGTTTCCCGGACATTTTGGAGTTCTTCCAGGGAACACTCCCGGGAGAGCACGACCCTTTCCATACCCATCTCTTTTGCGAAAAGGGCCCCTTCGCTGTTGTGCAGCGTCATCTGGGTGCTCGCGTGCAGGGGCAGGCCGGGCAGGTATTTTTTCGCAAGGGAGATGAGACCCGGGTCCTGAACAAGGACGGCATCAGCTCCCATTTCCTGTAGGCAGCAGAGGATTTTTACGGCATCTTCCATTTCCCTGTCCTTGATAAGCGTGTTCACCGTGACATAGACTTTGACTCCCCGCAGGTGGGCGTAGTCTATTGCCTCTTCAAGTTCCTCATCTGAAAAATTGGCTGCATACCCCCGGGCACTGAAGGCCCTGGCTCCAAGGTATACGGCATCCGCTCCGTTTTCCACGGCGGCCCTGAGGGCTTCAAGGCTGCCAGCCGGAGCCAGCAGTTCCGGTTTTGCAGGTGTCATTGAAAAGGGTTACAGAGCTTGCTGTCTAATTAATGTTTGCTCCGGTCCGGTAGCGGGAAAAAGAATACACAAAAAAGAATACAGGAAAAGGGAATACACAAAAAAGAATACAGGAAAAGGGAATACGGATAAGGGAAATATGGAAAAATAAAAAATGAAGTAAGATACGGAAAAGTATATGGTCTTTTTTTAATTCCGACTTACTAATCCTGTCTTTTAATGCTTGTTTTTAACTTTTAGGACGGATTATCCAGTTTATTTTCCGGTGGTTTTGTTTGTCGGGCACGTGCTCGCAAGCCACTGTACCTCCGTGTTCTTCCAGACAGGTGCAGGAATGGGTCACCTGTTCTTCCTTTCCACGATATTTGAAGTGGAGTTTGCAGGATCCACCGTATTTTTCAAATGAGTATTTAATCCAGCCCTCTATGTCAGCCCCGCCTTCACAGCGCCCCTCACAGGCTACGAGTTCGCATTTTGTCTCTTCACCTGATAAAATTTTTTCCGGGGTTTTGCCGCTTTTTTTGAACATACCTTTTTCAAGTTTCTGAGAATGCAGGATGAGGTTGTCGCTGGTGTTGTTGAGGATATTAATCTGGAGCCCTTCAAAGTACTCCAGTGGCTCGGCTTCTTCCAATGTCTCGGCTTCGCTTATCTTCAATTCCTCCATGTAAATAAAATAATTTTCAATAAATCCCGGATAATTAATTCCAAGTAACAGGTTGAATCTCAAAAAATAAATAAGTAACTGTAGGTCATTCCGAATCCGGCCCGAAATCTGAAATATGGCACCTCACTTTTTTGAGTGTTTATCCCTTACAAAAATCAACAAGGGCTTGAATTGAAGTCCATTTTATCCACAGAGATCGGCGAAGAGCCCGAAATAGAGATAAAAACCCGGGGCTCCCCCTCCTTTTTCAGATCCTGACCGGGATACCCCTATCCTTCAGGTATTCCTTTACTTCCGGGATCGAGTATTCTCTGAAGTGGAAAATACTTGCCGCAAGGGCCGCATCGGCTTTACCGGCGGAGAAACCTTCATATATGTGTTCCGGGCTTCCGACTCCCCCCGAAGCTATAATGGGGACGTCCAGTTCCTCGGAAAGCTTCTTTGTAATCGGGATATCGTATCCGGCATAGGTTCCGTCCCGGTCCATGCTGGTGAGCAGGATTTCTCCGGACCCCAGTTTTTCCACTTTTTTGGCCCACTGGACGGCATCGATTCCCGTGCCTTCCCGGCCCCCGTAGATAACCACCTCGTACCAGGCAGGAGTCCCGTCCTCGAGTTCCAGAATGGTCTTGTCCGGGTTATCTTTGATATTGGTGTTGCGCCTGCAGTCTATAGCGGTCACTATACACTGGGCTCCGAATCTCTCGGCCCCTTCCCTGATAAAATCGGGGTTCTTGACTGCGGCCGTGTTAACCGATACCTTGTCCGCCCCTGCCCGCAGGGTCTGCTTTATAGCCTCCAGACTGTTGATTCCTCCGCCAACGGTAAGGGGGATGAAGACCTCGTCTGCGGTCCTCTCTATCACATCGATCATGTTTTCCCTCCCGTGAAACGAGGCCGTGATGTCCAGGAAGACGAGTTCGTCAGCTCCTTCTTCATTGTAGCGCTTTGCCATCTCAACAGGGTCACCGGCTTCCTTAAGATCCACGAATTCCACACCCTTGACAACCGAGCCCCCGGCTCTGTCGAGGGTCACGTCAAGGCACGGTATGATTCTTTTTGTGAGCATATGGATTAAATGAATTCAATTCTTATTAAAAGTTTATCACCCTTTTGCCGGCCGTGCTCTGAGCTATCGGGAAAATGTTGAAACGGGTAAAAATCAGAACAGGAATGCAGACAAAAAGTCAAATTCTTCAATGACCCCAAAAAGTTAAAACCATGGAAAGGTACCTGAGCGCAAGTTCGGAATTAGAAGAGGGTCATTATCCTGGCTCCTTCAAGTCTTGAGGCATCTATTTCGGAGCTTTCAAGCACTTTCTTCCTGATCTTTATAGGAGCGTTGGCCCGGAGGGCCAGGGCTATGCAGTCGCTGGGCCTTGCGTCAAACTGCATGGTTTTTTTTCCTTTCCTTAAAAGGAGGCGGGCATAGTAGGTTTGATCTATCTTGTCATCAATGAGCACGCCTTCGACCTTCGTGTTCATGCGCTTAAAAATATCAATCAGGAGGTCATGGGGCATGGGCCTGGGGTGGGATACGCTTTTGAGGACATTGCTGATAGACATGGCCTCAAGGTGTCCTATGTAGATGGGGAGCATTTCTCCCTTTTCATTTTCCAGAAGGACTACGGGGGTCGGGTCACTTAAAGCATCGATTATATAGACTTCTTTGACATGGATCTCCTCAAAATCCTCATACCCATCCATATTTATTTGTATGTTTGTCTCGTATTAAAATGTTATTAAATTCAGCGGTTAATTTATTAAAAAAGATGTGAAAAATAGGCAATTATTTCTTATTTTTTATGTATCTTAGTTTTATTATCCGGGGTTTTTACGTTTCCCTTTTGATATGAAAATACCTTTTGCACATTCATTTTTTGTACCTGTAATTCGGGAATTTCCCATCGTTTTTCCTTTTCTTACTTTTAGCGCTTTTTTAGCAATATTTTAGCGGTCTCTGAAGCCATATCTTCCTATAAGGGGTACAAAAACCACTCTTCCTTTCACTTCCCTGAATATTTCCCCATTTTTATCCTTTTTTATCAGGACAAGTTCCTGGAAATATTCCCCTACCGGAATTACCATCAATCCCCCGGGTTTAAGCTGTTCGAGCAGAGGTTCAGGGATCTCAGGCGCGGTACAGGTAACCGAGATCCTGTCATAGGGCGCAAAGTCGGAATAGCCAAGCGACCCGTCTTCCAGAAGAACGGTCACATTTTCAGAGCCCGTTTTTTTCAAATTGGTTTTTGCGAACTCTGCAAGGGCCTCGAGCCTTTCGACCGTGTATACATGCCCGTTTTTTCCTATCAGTTTGCCCATGACGGCCGCGTTATACCCTGATCCTGCCCCGATTTCAAGCACTTTCTGCCCTTCGGCAAGTTCCAGAAGGTCGCACATGATGGCGACCATGTGGGGGGCGGAGATCGTCTGTCCGCAGCCAATCTCCAAGGGGGTGTCCACATAGGCAACACTTTTCAGGCGGGCCGGGACAAACTCGTGTCTCGGCACCAGGAGCAGGGCATTCAGGACTTCCTCAGCTATCCCCAGGTACGCAAGAGAACTTACAAGCCCTCTTCTTTTGGCCTCAAGTTCTTCTTCTTCCCTTATCTCTTCTTCCGGGGTTTCTTTTTCCCTGATCTCGGTTTCGTTCGTTTTTTTTTCAGTTTTGTTCTTACCAGGTCCTTTTTCTCGAGTCACTTCCCCAGGCCCTTCTTCTTTCCTTTTTAGCAAATATTCTTTTGATGTATTTGGCGGCCACCACATCCCCTCTCATGGATCTGAAACCCCCTTCCCGGATTTTGATTTTCGTGATTGTGACACGATCATCGCCTATTGTTTCTTCCCTTCCGACCTCAAATTCATAGTCCCCGGAAACCTTCTTTTGCAGGACCTCGGTCTTTTCGACCCCTGACTGCACGGAGAATTTGATCGTGATCTCGTCAATGGCCCTGGCCCAGATAGTGCTGATATCCTCGACCTTTGCGAAATCCGTGCGTTTTTCTCCGACTTCAAAGGAGGTTATGAGCACCGGATAGACAATATCAGCCTCATAGTCGTCCACGATCATCTCGTCGCCCACATAAAGGACGGCCTCGGAATCAAGTTCCGTTTTACAGGTAAAGGACTGCTCCCTCTTGCTGACCACTACATTTACCTTCAGCATTTTGGGGTTCTTAATTATTGCAGCATGCACCTGTCCGCACTCGATACAGCGGACCACGGGGCTCTGTCCTTCTTTCATAACCTCATGCGGGACTTCCTCTTCAGGAGAGCATGAGGGACATTCAACTTCTATTTCCTTTTTCATAGTCAAACCAGTACATGTATTCATAAGTCTATATATTTATCTCCCCAAAAAGGGGTTTTTCCGGGGGATTTATCAGATGTTTTTCAGATGGCCTTCCGGAGGTTTTCAGGGTTTTTCGAAGGATTTTACTCCCTCGATTCGCCACTATTTTCTATAGTTAGTCCTCTCCATATGAAAAGCTTTATTATCTCTGCATTCATACTTTTACATCCCATATTTGAGACGCGTCTCAAAATTAAGATCACAAGGTGCAGAGAGTGCCGGATGTCCAGTATCTGAAAAAACTTGCCCTCATGGGGGCAGTGCAAAAACCCCTTAAGGTCTCTTCAACTGAGTTTAAGGCCTATGTAGGGAGCAGTTCCCAGACAGTTTCCAGAAAACTGAAACTGTTGGAGGACGAAAGGCTGATCGAACGCAAGCTCGTACCCGGCGGACAGTTGATAAAAATGACCGATAAAGGGATTGAGATCCTCAAAAACGAATATTCCGAATACAGGCAGATTTTTTCCCCGGAACCCGAAGTTTTCGAACTTGAAGGCACCGTGCTAACGGGCCTCGGGGAGGGGCAGTACTACATAGGCATCCCCGGCTATAAAAAACAGTTCGAGGAAAAGCTGAACTTTGAACCGTTTCCCGGTACTCTGAATTTACAGCTAGACGAGAACAGTGCTTCTCGCCGGGAGCGCCTGCGCGAAGGCTCTGCCGTGCAGATCAACGGTTTCAATGACGGGGAACGTAGCTATGGGGGCGGCAAGTGCTACAGGGTAAAGGTCTGCGGCATAGAAGCCGCACTTATCGTGCCTGACAGGACTCATTACCCCGCCGATTTAATTGAAATTATTTCTCCGATCAAGCTCAGGGAGGCCCTGGGCCTGAAAGACGGAGACAGAGTAAATATCCTGATAGTAAAACAGGGAATGGAGACCCAAAAATGAACGGAAATGAGGTTTGTGACCGCCCGGACTGTAACTGTATGGTGTATGAGAACGAAAATATCAACCGTGCTCTGAAAGCTGTGCGTTCGGGGGGTATGGTCCTGATCTACGATTCGGATTCCAGAGAAGGGGAAACCGATTTTGTAATCCCTGCAAAAGCGGTCGGTTTTCGGGATGTACAGTGGATGCGAAAAGACGCGGGCGGCCTGATCTGTGTTGCCGTGGATCCCGTTGCTTCAAATCAGCTCGGCCTGCCCTTCATGGCGGACCTTGTCCGGGCCGCGAGCAAACAGGAAGAGGACCTCGGGCAGGTTGTGGAAAAGGCCGGCGACCTCAAGTACGATTCCCATTCCTCCTTTTCTCTATGGGTGAACCATAGAGAGACCCGGACCGGGATCCCTGACGAAGAACGGGCATTCACTATCCGGAAGATAGGGGAAGTCGCGGAAAAAGCCCTTGAAGGGACCAGCCCGCGTTTCGGGGCCGAGTTCCGGACTCCGGGACACGTTGCCCTTCTCCGGGCTGCCGCTGGTCTTCTGGACGAGCGCCGGGGCCAGACCGAGCTTTCCGTTGCTCTCGCCCGGATGGCCGGGATTACCCCCGTCATGGTGGTCTGCGAGATGCTTGATGATAACAACGGGAAAGCCCTTTCCAAGGAAGCATCCAGAGCATATGGAAAAGAACACGGACTCGTCTTCCTGGAAGGGCAGGAAATCGTGGACGCTTATATGAAATGGGAAGGAATACCCGAGTAAAAAAGTTTCTCCCCAGGTTGAAAGGGTCCCCCCTTTTCTCTCTTTTTGCATGAAGTGCAGGGTACTTTTTCATTTTGTTTTGCTTGTTATTCAAAGAATAACATGTACGTTTTTTCCGGGATTTTTAGTTTTAGTTTTAGTTTTAGTTTTAGTTTTAGTTTTAGTTTTAGTTTTAAGGGCTTTTTCCACAACTTCAACATATTTTTGTACCTGCGTTATTTATCCGGGCAGGGCCAGATACTATAAAGAGCAGGAATCATATATTCCAACTGATTTTCAGTATATAACAA